>JAKSMV010000029.1 GCA_024400425.1 Bacteroidales bacterium | reverse complement strand
GCTCATGCTGTTTGTCACCACGTCAACGCTCATGCCGCGCTCCAAGCGGATGCCGTTGGTGTTTTTGCTGTTTTTTATTGTTACTCTGTATAACATAATGTTCTTATTTTAAGGTTGTTATTATTCAAAAACATGTTATTTTACCTTCACTAACAGAAATTGCTTTCGTCCCTCTTCCGTTCCCAAAAATATGGCTTTTCGGCAAACAAATGCTATTTTTTCACTTTTTTTCTTCCATAGCTTACAAATTCAGAAATCTTTTTTTCAGCCACGGCAAAGTTAGGCAGAATAACAATACCGGCAAGAGGTATAGTTAATTATAGTAAAAGCAGGAGCCAACAAAAGCCAGCTCCTGCTTTTAAAATCCAATAATATCACCTTATTTCTTAGGCAAGCCTTTGATGTATTCGTCAATGGCCTTGGCTGCTTTCTTACCAGCACCCATTGCCAAGATAACGGTTGCGGCACCACTCACGGCATCACCACCAGCAAAGACACCTTCGTGTGTGGTCTGTCCGTTTTCATCAGCCACGATGCAACCCTTTCTATTCAGCTCAAGATTTGGTGTCGTACTGCCAATCAATGGGTTAGGTGACGTACCGAGAGCCATGATAATCATATCGACATCAAGCACGAATTCAGAACCCGGAACAGGGACAGGACTACGACGGCCCGAAGCATCAGGCTCGCCCAGTTCGCACTTCACGCACTTGAAGCCATTCACCCATCCGTTTTCGTCGCCCAAAACCTCGACAGGAGCCGTCAGCAAATCGAACAGCACGCCTTCTTCCTTGGCATGATGCACTTCTTCGGCACGAGCCGGGAGTTCGGCCTCGGAACGACGATATACGACATGCACTTCAGCACCCAAGCGCAAAGCGGTACGGGCAGCATCCATGGCGACATTGCCACCACCGACCACAGCCACTTTTTTGCCTACATAGTTAGGTGTTTCAAAGCCCTCCTTGTAAGAGAACAGCAAGTTGTTACGGGTAAGGAATTCATTGGCCGAAACTACGCCACAAAGGTTCTCGCCTGGTACATTGAGCATCATCGGGAAACCGGCACCCGAACCAATATAAACCGCATCAAAGCCTTTACGGTGAAGCAGTTCGCCCACGGTAACAGTACGGCCAACAATGACATCCTTTTCCATCTTGGCACCCAAGCGAACCACGCTTTCCACTTCCTTCTTCACCACAGTATCCTTTGGCAGACGGAACGAAGGAATGCCATAAACCAGCACGCCACCATATTCATGCAAGGCTTCGAAAATGGTTACATCATAACCCATAGCCAAAAGATCCTTAGCACAGGTCAAGCCCGAAGGACCGCTGCCGATGACAGCCACTTTATGGTTGTTCTTTAAGCCTGGATTATCGAAATGCAAATCATGTTCGATGGCATAATCGCCAACAAAACGCTCAAGTTTGCCGATGGCGATAGGTTCGAACTTCTTGCCCATCACGCAGCTGCCTTCGCATTGAGATTCTTGAGGGCACACACGGCCGCAGACAGCAGGCAAAGCCGAATCGCAGCTGATGACGCCTGCAGCACCTTCGAAGTCGCCACGAGCCACACGGGCAATGAAGCCTGGAATGTTCACATTCACAGGACAATGCGCAACGCATTGTGGGTTCTTGCAGTTCAGGCAGCGCTGGGCTTCTTGAATAGCCATCTCAGCTGTATAGCCCAAACATACTTCGTCAAAGTTATGGGCACGGACCTCTGGATTCTGCTCAGGGCATGGTACACGATGTTTCTTGTCAGCAACCTCTTCGGCAATGCCGCCGACGTGGCAAACGTGACCTTCTTCCTTTTCTTCCTTCTCGAGTTGCTTGCGCGTCACCACATTGTTATACATAGCCTGACGCTTCATGGCTGTATCAAAATCCACATCTTTGCCAAGGAATTCAGGACCATCGACGCAAGTGAACTTGGTCTTGCCTGCAATGCTCACGCGGCAAGCACCACACATACCCGTTCCGTCAACCATGAGGCTATTCAACGAAATCGTGCAACGGATGCCCAATTCCTCGCAAGTCTTTGTGGCAAATTTCATCATGATCATCGGGCCGATGGCAACGCATTCGTCATACTTCTTGCCACTTGCCACCAACTGACGCAACACATCGGTAACCAATCCTTTACGACCAGTAGAGCCATCATCGGATGTCACATACAGATTGCAAACTTCCGACAATTCCTTTTCGAAAATGAGAAGATCCTTGGTGCGGGCGCCGATGATGCAATCCGGCAAGGCACCGTGTTCGCACAACCATTTCACCTGTGGATAGATAGGTGCAATGCCCACACCACCACCTATGAACACGAACGAGCGATGGCGCAGTTGCTCAGCCGTCATCGTGGCAAACTCCGATGGCTTGCCAAGAGGACCTACGACATCACAGAAATGATCGCCAACCTTATATTCAGCCATTTTTCGTGTTGAATCACCAATAGCCTTGAATACGATGGTAACTGTACCCTTAATGCGTTGGTAATCGCTAATAGTCAAAGGAATACGTTCAGCTTTTTCGGTCATCTTAACGATAAGGAACTGACCTGGTAAAGCAGATTGTGCAATGTGAGGCGCTAAAACTTCCATGAGGTAAGTCTCGGCAGCAAAAGTCTCTTTACGTAGTATTTCGAACATGATGCAATGTATTAAATTTTCGCCAAAGATAAAGGTATTTTAAATACAAATCAAAAAATATTTATTGCAATTACAGCACAAGCCTCGGCATCAGCCAAAGCGTTGTGATGTTTTTCAAGGTCGAAGCCAAAATGTTTGGCCACCGTCTGCAACTTATGGTTTTCTATGTCGGGCACACGTTCTTGCGAACCGATATGCGTGCAATAGAATTCATAATTTGGATAAGGAATATGGTAAAATTCGTGCAAAGCCCGAAGCACATTCTGCTCGAAAAGCATTCCATGAGCCACAAATGGCAACCCCTTCACCTTTTCTTCCAACTGCTTCCAAAGAAACGGAAAGCGCGGTGCATTCTCGGTATCTGATTTTTTCAGTCCATGCACCTTAGTATTATACCAATCGTAATGATTCGGTTCGGGCTTCATCAAGCCGTAATACCGCTCCACGATTTCGCCATTCCGCACAATGACCACTCCCATGCTGCAAGCACTCGTAAAGGCCGCATTTGCCGCCTCAAAATCGATGGCTACAAAGTCAGTGAGATGATAATCAGGAATATATTTTGGCTGCACCTTAACCTCAGGCTTCTTTGGCCTTCTTGGTCGGCGGCTTCGCGGCTTGTTTTCATTATTGATGGATTCTTCCATACCTTGATTCATTCTAATTTTTTGCAAAATTACCATTTTTTCACTCAATAGTTGCAATTATGTTTTTTTTACTATTTTTGCAGCGAGTTTAAAATTGTAATAATTACAAAATTGTAAAACATGCTAATCGACACTGCAACAAGACTAAGAGAACGAGGCATCAACCCATCGATGCAACGTATTGCCATACTGAATTATATGGAGACGCACCACACGCATCCCACGGTTGACAACATCTACAATGCCCTTTCGGCATCAATGCCTACCCTCTCTAAAACAACCATTTACAACACTTTGACATTATTTGTGGAAGAAGGCATCATCAATCGTTTCCTAACTGATGACGATGTGATGCACTATGATGCTAACATTAAGAATCACACCCACTTCAAATGCCACAAATGCGGTAAGATTTACGACTTTCCACTTCCTGAGATCAAGACTCCTGAAATGGAAGGTTTCAAAGTTAGCGATGTCAAATTATTCTATTACGGTGTCTGCAAAGAATGCTCGTCGAAAGACAAAACTGAAGAAATCAGAACCTTATTAAACCTATAACCAACCAAATACATTTTAATTATGGACAACAAGGCTTTATTCAAAATCGGTTACGGACTCTACGTCCTCTCCACAAATTACGAGAACCACGACAACGGCTGCATCGTCAATTCGGTGATGCAACTCACGAGCAACCCGCTTCGCATCGCTGTCAACGTCAACAAGAGCAACTACACCCACGACCTCATCAAGGATTCGTGCGTTTTCAACCTCTCAATGCTGACCACCGAAACACCCATGAAAGTGTTCGAGCATTTCGGATTCCAATCGGGTCGGAACGTCAACAAGTTTGAGGACTGCAAAGAAGAGCATCGCACTGTGAATCATGTACTTTACCTCCCGAATTTCACCAATGCTTTCATCGCTTGCCATGTGGTGGAAACCATTGATTTCGGCACACATACCATGTTCATCGGTGAAGTGCTCGATGCCGAAGTGCTCTCTGACAAGCCATCAGTCACCTACGACTATTACCAGACCAACATCAAGCCGAAACCTCAGCCCAAGGCTGAAAAACCTGCCAATGGCAAACGCCGTTGGGTCTGCAAGGTATGCGGCTACATTTACGAAGGTGACGAGCTGCCAGACGATTTCATCTGCCCAACCTGCAAACACGGAAAAGAAGACTTCGAAGAAATACTTTAAGCCATGAAACACATCACTTTAAGCGAAAACATTTTTTACGTTGGCGCAAACGACCGACGTACTGAACTGTTCGAAAACCACATGGAATTGCCAAACGGCGTTTCATACAATTCATACTTGGTTGTTGACGACAAAGTCGCCCTCATCGACCCCGTTGAAGCGGGTTTCTTCGACGAGTATCTCCACAAGGTGAAAAACATCCTCGGTAATCGAAAAATCGATTATCTTGTCATCAACCACGATGAACCCGACCATAGCGGTTCCATTGGTGCCATCATTAGGGAATATCCTGAAGTACAAGTGGTTGGAAATGCGAAGACCTTTGCTCCCTTGGAGGCATTCTATGGTCCAATCACCAACAAACTCGTCGTCGCCGAAGGAGAAACGCTGAACATCGGTCAGCATACGTTCCAATTCTTCATGGTTCCGATGGTCCATTGGCCCGAATCGATGGTCACATACGAGCAAAACACAAAGATTGTCTTTTCAAATGATGCTTTCGGCGGATTCGGTGCCTTGAATGGTGGCATTTTCGATGATGAAACCGACATCAGTTTTTATGAGGACGATATGCGTCGCTATTATGCCAACATCGTCGGCAAGGTAGCAGGACCTACCCTGAAAGCCATTCAGAAACTCGGTGGTTTGGAAATCAAGATGATAGCTCCATCGCACGGACTCGTTTGGCGCAGCAATCTGCAATGGGTTCTCGACAAATACATCCAATGGAGCAGTCACCAAAGCGAGGAAGGCATCGTGATTGTTTACGGTTCCATGTACGGCAACACTGCCCGCATGGCCGACATCATAGCCCGTGGCGCTGCCAAAGCCGGCATCAAGAACATCCGCGTCTATGACGTGGCCAAGACCGAAGTCTCTTTCATCATGAGCGATATTTGGAAATACAAAGGTGTCATCATCGGAGCTTGCGCCCACTACGGCAACATGTTCCCAAACATGAATCTGCTGACTCACGAAATCGTCGAGTTCAAGCCGAAAGACAAAGTCTTTGGTTTGTTTGGCGGCAAGACTTGGGGCGGAGGCGGATTGAAGACCCTAACGAAGATTGCCGAAGAAAACCAATGGGATCTCGCTGCCGAAAGTGTCGAGGTGCAAGGCGCTCCTATCCGCGAGGAAGACATCGATAGGCTTTACAACTTGGGCAAGGCTATTGCTGAAGCGGTAAAAGCTTAATCCGATTTCCTATTAGACACAAACATAAACCCTCCACCCTTTCGGACGGAGGGTTTTATTTATTTCAAAAATTGCATTCTACAACGGGATGATTTCTAAAGCCCACTCCTCAATCGGTAGGTCAAAGTATCGTACGGAAAGCATATAAATCGTGCTGCCATCTGCACTGACAAATGCATAAGCCGGCTTCCAATCCCAAGTCATCGACACCAATCCCGAAGCATCCACAGTCAAAGAAGGCTCGGTGTAAATGTTTTCAACAGGTTGCAAATCATCCAAATTACTGACATAGACGCATGGATATTGGTGGTAATAGTAATAATCATCAAAATATTCAACCATATACAACCTATGATTCAAATCATTGTAATTCATGCAACTGAGCTCATAGGAATGGTATAAAGCATAATCTTCTTCGTCAAAACCTATTTCAGCTTTTCCAATCAATTCGAGATTGTCTTCTGGATGGTCTGAAACTTGATAAATTGAGCCATTGCTGGTAAACAGTTTGTCTCCTTCTTTTGAGAAGCCTAGCATATATTCATCATAATCATCAAGTTCAAAATGTTGCACAAAATTCATTTCCCCATCATGAACGGCGTATTTATAAATTCCCGAATGCATCATACCATACAAATAATTACCCGAAGGATGAATAAATAGTTTTGAAGTCGCCCAAATCGTTGGAGACAATTCCAAATTAAAACTATTTAAATCAGCACAATACAATCCATCCTCGCACCCCAGATATGCCCAATCATCTGAACATAAAGCTATACTTTCTATTGGATATTGGACATCCCATTCTGCTTCAGTAATGACATATTGATTTTGCAAATCAATCATGGCAACTCCATTGCCATAACCCACCAGTGCTTTTTTCCCATCAGGAGAGAGGGCAAGCGGATATCCTGACCTTGTAAGTCGTATTACGTCATGGGTCTTCGTTATCGGATCAAAGATGACCAATGTCGATTTATCTGTGAGATACACCAATTTGTCAAGTGATCCCGAATAAGCCGCATCGGTCACATTTCCGTCAATCATTATTTTCTTTTCCATGAAAACACGAACTGTATCTATCACATTGCCAGAATTCACATAGAGTTCAGCCGAATTGTTGCCTTGCCAAAACGAGAGGTCGTTCACCTTCACTTCGATTTCGGCACGACCATACGGTAGGATTCTGCCCGAAGGCGAAGGCAACTCTACTTTGCCAGAAGATGAAGTGATGGAATATGTAATCGCGGTTGAACCACAATTGTCGATAGGAAATTTGAAGCTAGACGCACCATTGGGAAAATAGATTTTTTTATTTACATAGCACTGATTTTCAATATTTTCTGGGATACTAATAAAATGAATCACCACATATCCCAAATTGGAAGTAATAATTAATTCATATCGATGCACCTCAACATCGCCGCGATCCCGCTGACACGAAAAACGGAAAGTCCCCTCCTCACCTGGCTCAAGGTCGCCAGGATAATCATTACAATAAATATCACTGTAGGCAGAATGAAATCTATAATCCCATGTATCCGAACCATCATTTCGAATCGTCAAAGTCACTTCTTCATCGCCATGTACAGCCAAGGTGTCAGCTGAAAGTTTCAAACAAGTGGCTATATTGTTATAGTTTTCTTTTTTGCAGCCTGCAACAGACAACATGAAGACAAGCAGAACAAAACTCAAATACTTAGCAATTTGTTTCATATAATTCATTTGTTTAATTAAACTTATTCCATATTGACACGCAATCTGACGGTGTTGATTTCTCCATTGATGGTAACATTAAGGTATAATGTTTCCAAATCGCCACGAATGGCTTCACGATCTACGGTAACACCGATATTAGCATGAAGTCCTACTGCAACTTCTCCAGAAGTTTGAGATATGCTAATGGCTGGCGAAAAAGAAGTCACTGAATAGTCAAGTTGAACATTACCAATATTTTCTATGGTCAACCTTTGCGAGTCAACACCCAATGGGAAATGCAACTCATGAGGTATCTCATAAAGAGTTTCCAAATTGGGATAGCATATCACTGTAATGGGAACAGATCCAAAACTAGTGTTAATGTGAAAATCACCAATTATTGGTTCGGTAAAATCGTCATATATATTACCCCAGAACACAATATCGATAGTTCCTTTCGGAAGGATACAATCATCTTCACATCCACAGCCAATCCACCAAGGGCCATCATCAATATTCCAAAAGCACAACTGGTCGGAATTGTTTGTCAGAGTCAACACCGAATAATTTCCCTCTCGAATGACCAGTGTGTCAGTAGAAGGAATGATTTGTTTAATAACATCATCTGGCTTGCAACTAATGGCGAGCAAAGCAAATACAACTGCGACTATGCATAAGCTTAATAAACGTCGCAGATGAATCCGTTGTAAAGTAGTATTTCTCATAATGTAATTTGATTTTGAACCGTACAAATATACAAAAATAATCCAGAACCAAATTAATTCACAAAAAAAACTCCACCCTTCTGAAGAGTGGAGTTTTTCATTGCCTATATAATAATAAGGTGTAATCCTAATTATTTGTATTCGGCGAGGACTTCCTTCACGCGGTCAGGAGTCATGCGGCCATAGACCTTGTCACCGACTTCGATGACAGGAGCCAAACCGCAAGCACCAACGCAACGGAGGACGGTCAGTGAGAACTTACCATCAGGGGTAACTTCACCGACTTCGATGCCGAGCTGACGCTTCAGTTCGTCGAGAACCTTTTCAGCACCACGCACGTAGCAAGCGGTACCCAAGCAAACGCTGATTGGGTATTCACCTTTAGGAGTCATGGTGAAGAATGAGTAGAACGAAACGATACCGTAAACTCTTGAAACAGGGATGTTCAGTTCGAGAGCAACAACTTCCTGGACTTCCTTTGGCAGATAGCCGAATTCGCCCTGAACCTTGTGCAGCACGTTGATGACTTCACCGCCCTTGTTGCCAAAAGATTTGCAAACGTCTTTGATGAAGTTTATCTTTGATTCTGATAATTTAATAGTTGCCATATTTAATATCCTTTCTATTTATTTACAACATTATTCACCACAAGCTTCAACGTGTTGTGATTTGTCAAAGTAATGGGTGTGGAGCTGTTCGTGGCTGAGGTGGCCGCAAGGTTCACCGTAGTATTCCTTGTAGATAGCGATGATATCAGGATTTTCGTGTGACTTACGGATTGGTTTGCCAGCATCTTCACGATAGGTAGCTTCCATACGCTTGCGGATGATGTCGCTGTTGCCATGGTGGTAAGGTTGACCAGCACCGCCGATGCAACCGCCAGGGCAAGCCATGACTTCGATGAAGTGGAAGCCGCGTGGGTTACCATTGCGGACTTCTTCCATCATCTTGCGGGCATTGGCAAGGCCGTAGCAAACGCCAACGTGAACTGGGAGACCGTTGAAGTCAACGGTAGCTTCCTTCATGCCTTCGAGGCCGCGGACCACTTCGAGGTCGATGTTAGCAAGAGGTTTGCCAGTATAGACTTCGTAAGCAGTACGGACAGCAGCTTCCATAACACCACCGGTAGCACCGAAGATGACAGCAGCACCTGTTGATTGGCCAAGTGGGCTATCGAAGTCTTCTTCTGGAAGGTTGTTCAGGTCGATGTTGCATTGCTTGATCATGTGGGCAAATTCGCGAGTCGTCAGTGAGAAGTCGACATCTGGATTGCCGTTGACCTTGAATTCGTCGCGAGCGCATTCGCTCTTCTTAGCCAAGCAAGGCATAATGGAGACGACAACCATGTCTTCTCTCTTCACGCCGATCTTCTGTGCGAAGTAGTTCTTGGCGACAGCACCAAACATTTGTTGAGGTGACTTAGCTGTTGAAGGATAGTCGAGCAGGTCTGGGAAGTTCTTTTCATAGAATGAAACCCAACCTGGGCAGCATGAAGTGAACAGAGGCAGAGCGGTCTTTTCGCCGTTCAAGAACTTCTTCACGCGACCGAGGAGCTCGGTACCTTCTTCCATGATGGTGAGGTCAGCGCTCCAGTCGGTATCGAACACGTAGTCGAAGCCGAGTTGACGGAGAGCGGCAGCCATCTTACCAGTGACGATGGTGCCAGGTTCCATACCGAATTCTTCACCGAGGGCGACGCGGACTGCAGGAGCAGTTTGAACGACGACGGTCTTGGTAGGATCGTTGATGGCCTTCATCACGTCAGAGATGTTATCAACCAAAGTCAAGGCACCGACAGGGCAAACCTGGACGCACTGTCCGCAGTTGACGCAGCTCGATTCAGCGAGGTTCATTTCGAAAGCAGGAGCAACGACGGCATTGAAGCCACGGTTGATAGCTGACAGAGCACCAACGCTTTGGACGGTGTTGCACATGGTTTCGCAACGACGGCACATGACGCACTTGTCAACGTCACGCATGACTGACAAGGTCTGGTCCTTACGGTAGGTCGATTGAGCGCCCTTGAAAGGAATTTCGCGGATGCCGAGCTTCTGAGCCAGAGTTTGAAGTTCGCAGTCGCCACTCTTTTCGCACTGTAAGCAATCGTTCGGGTGGTCGCTGAGGATCAGTTCGACGACGGTCTTACGGGCGTTGATAACACGTGGGCTGTGAGTCAGCACTTCCATGCCTTCGACGCAATCGGTAGCGCAAGCTGGAGCAAGGTTACGACGTGGTTTGCCGTTGAAATCCTTCACCACTTCGACAACGCAAACGCGGCAGCCACCGGGTTTGTTTTCAAATTTCATTCCTGCCAATTCGAAATAGCAAAGGGTAGGAATATCAATACCAGCTTGACGAGCAGCCTTCAGAATGGTGGTACCTGGTTCAACCTGGATATGTTTGTTATCTATTGTTACATTAATCATTGTAATATCTCCTTTCAATTATTTGACAGAAATTGCGTTGAACTTACAGCCGCTGATGCAAGCGCCGCACTTGATGCACTTCGTAGGATCGATTTCCATTGAAGGCAGCTTGTGACCTTCAGCGATGTAGTTAGTCTTAGAGATAGCTTCAGCAGGGCAGTTCTTAGCGCACTTGCCGCAACCTATGCACTTATCCTTGTCGATTTCGTAGCGCATGAGCTTCTTGCAGACGCCAGCGCGGCACTTCTTATCGACGACGTGTTCAACGTATTCATCCCAGAAGTTGTCGAGGGTTGAAAGAACAGGGTTTGGTGAGGTTTGGCCCAGACCGCAAAGAGCAGCGTCCTTAATGACGGCAGCGAGGTTGCGGAGTTCCTGGAGGTCTTCCATCGTACCACGGCCATCAGTGATCTTGTCGAGGATTTCAAGCATGCGCTTGTTACCGATACGGCATGGCGAGCACTTACCGCAGCTTTCTTCGCAAGTGAATTCGAGGTAGAACTTAGCGATAGCAACCATGCAGGAGGTTTCGTCCATGACGACCATACCGCCAGAGCCCATCATTGAGCCAGCAGCGACGAGGCTATCGTAGTCGATTTGGGTGTCGAGGTGCTTGGTTGTCAAGCAGCCGCCTGAAGGGCCACCAGTTTGGACAGCCTTGAATTGACGGCCACCCTTAATACCACCACCGATTTCATAGATGATATCGCGAAGTGTGGTACCCATTGGGACTTCGATCAGACCGACGTTGTTGATTTGGCCAGCCAGAGCGAACACCTTCGTGCCCTTTGACTTTTCTGAACCGATGGTTTGGAACCAGTCAGCGCCCTTGGTGATGATAATCGGGACGTTGGCGAAGGTTTCAACGTTGTTCACGTTTGAAGGCTTCATCATGTAACCAGCGACGGCTGGGAACGGTGGCTTGAAGGTAGGTTCACCACGTTTGCCTTCCATTGAGTGGATCAGAGCGGTTTCTTCACCGCAGACGAATGCGCCAGCACCGTAGCGGAGTTCGATGTCGAAATTGAAACCGGTGCCCATGATGTCGTTACCGAGGAGGCCGTATTCGCGAGCCTGAGCGATAGCCACTTGCAGACGGTGGATAGCCAGAGGATATTCAGCACGGATATAGACCAGACCGTGAGTAGCACCGATTGCGTAGCCGCAGATAGCCATAGCTTCGACGATGCTGTGTGGGTCGCCTTCCATGATGGAACGGTCCATGAACGCACCTGGGTCGCCTTCGTCAGCGTTGCAGATGACGTACATTTCGTCGCACTTGTTCTTTGCGCAGAGACCCCATTTCACGCCAGTTGGGAAACCAGCGCCGCCACGACCGCGGAGACCAGACTTGGTCACTTCGTCGATGACTTGTTGAGGAGTCATTTCGGTCAAGCACTTGCCGAGGCCTTCGTAGCCGCCGCGAGCGATGCATTCGTCGATGTTTTCTGGATTGACGAAACCGCAGTTACGCAGGGCGATACGGAGTTGCTTACGATAGAAGCCCATGTGCTTCGAGTCGGAAACGTGCTCTTGGTTTTCTGGGTCCATATAGAGAAGGTCAGTGACCTTACGACCCTTGATGATGTGTTCGTTGACGATCTTTTCGACATCTTCAGGCTTCACCTGAGTGTAGAAAGTGTTGTCAGGCATGATTTTGACGATAGGTCCCTTTTCGCAGAAGCCGAAGCAACCTGTTTGGACGACCTGGACTTCGTCTTGCAATCCCTTTTCAGCGAGGATTTGCTTGAAGTTCTCAATGATTTGAGCACTTGCGGAAGCGTGGCAACCGGTACCACCGCAGCACAGCACGTGCATCTTGATTTTTGACATATAAATTCCTCCAATTAAAAATTAACCAATTGTTTCGTAGTTCACAGGGATGATACCTTCAACCATTTCGTTGTTCATGACATACTTGGTGAGGATTTCATCAGCTCTGTTGTTGTCAACATGACCGAAGACGACAGGATCCTTGCCAGGCATCTTCACTTCGATGGTCGGTTCAGCGTGGCAGTAGCCCATGCAACCGGTCTGGGTGAAGACGATAGCGAGTTTCAGTTCGTCAGCCTTTTCCATCATGTGTTCCATAACTTGTTTTGCGCCAGCGGCGATACCGCAAGTGGCCATTGCAACCTTGACTTGAACGAGGGCTTCTGGATTGTCGCCACGTTCGCGAGTGTCAATGGTGTTCTGAAGCTTTTCTCTCATAGCTTTCAGTTCTGCTAAAGACTTAACTTTTGCCATTTTTAATTCCTTTTAGGTTATTACTTGAGTTTATTATTTCAATATTTTCGTTAGGTTTTCGCCTATTTTCAAAAATCGCTGCAAATGTACAAAAAATAATGATGACATTCCAAATAATACATTGGGTTTTTCGCGTTTTCCATATCAAAACGAAAAACCTGCCAATCAATATTTTACATTCGATTGGCAGGCTTAAATCGTAAATTAGAACGATTCTAATTTAGAATCAATCACAATTCGTTGTTCATAAGCATTTCGAGGACTTTGAGGAAATTCTGTTTGCGGATTTCCTGATCGTCGCCGTCGGCTACCATGATGTCGCTGATGTCGGCCAAGAAAGCGGCTTTGTCTTCGTCGGTTTTCAGGAACTCGTCCTTGTGTTCTTTGAAGAAACTGAGCCAAGCGGGACTTGTCATGGTCTTGAACTTTTCGAACACTTCGCAATAGATGTTCTCGTCGAATTGCATGAGAATGCGTTCAAGTTCATTCATGGAGATGTTGCCGTCGATGCCTGAAGCGCAGAGCATCATGAACACCTCAAATTTCTCTTTGGTAAGGTTTTCTTCCATAGTCGATAGTATTTAGAGTTATTGGCCACAAATATAGAGAAATAATCAAGTCATGCAACATTTTTATGATATTTTTTTGAATATCGTAAAAACGCTGCTATTAAATCTTCTTTTTCAGCCAGTTAGCCTTCTTCAAATAGATATACGAGATGATACCTATCATGACATTGTAGAGCAATTCGGCAGTCCAGACGCCTTCGATGGTCGATTTTTTCGTCATGAAATAGATATAACCGAGATAGAGAACCAGTACGCCAAACTCGAGAATCATGGCAGCTGCGGTGTTGCCCGTGCCCGAAACGGCCTCGAAAAACGCCATGGCAATGGCCGAAACGATGGTGGCGATGCAAATCACATATACCGACGGGACGGCAGCTTCGGTCAAGGCAAGGTCATTCGAATAGATTTCGAGCACCAGTCGAGGCATAATCGCTGTAACGAGTACCAAAATGGAAGCGCAAATCAACGAATTGCGGATTACCTTCCAAAGCATAGGCATTACCTCGTCGCTCTTCCCCTCGCCTATCGTGCGGCTTGTCAGCGTATTGGCCGTTGCCGAAAAAGCGAAGCCCGGAATGATGAGGATCATGTATGTGCTGCGTACAACCGACGAAACGCCAATGGCCATCTCCCCCATCTTTTCGATGAGAATGAAAAAGGCGAACCATGCTCCGAACGAGAAAAGACGCTGTATCATGCTCGGGAAAGCCACCTTCAGCATATCGCCTAGCAAACCGGGTTGCAGTTCGTGCCAGCGGAACATTCCGAATTTCTCGTGCGGGATTTTAAGATAGGTGTAAATCCAAAAGAAACAGAAAGCTGTTACTTCAGCCATCAGCGAAGCCAAAGCTGCACCGCCGATGCCCATTTGGGGCAAGCCGCTATGTCCGAAAATCAGGCACCAGTCGAAGAAGACATTCACTATCGCCATGATGATGGTGGAATAGGTGATGACTTTCGTGTCGGAGATGCCCACATAAAACGACCGGAAAAGATAGTTGAACACCACAAACAAGATCCCGAAACGGCGGAACCTGAGATATTCCATTCCAGCACCATAGATATTTTCAGAGCTGATAATGAGTCGCATTAGGCTATCACTGCAGAAATATAGCAGCAAGAAAAGCAAGATGCCCAAGCCAAAAACGAACAAGGCACCATGTTGAAACACCTGTCCTATCTTCTGGGAGTTGCCTTCGCCAAAGCGTCGCGCGATGAAAATCTGAATGCCGATGGCAAAGCCCATAGCCAAAGTGGTGAACACAAAATAATAGAGACCCGCCATCATGGAAGCACTCAACTCGATGGTGCCCAAATGGCCCAGAAAGGCGGTGTCGGTAAAAGTGATGATGGTTTGCGCCAGATTACCCAACATGATTGGCGTGGCGATGCGCCAAATCTCACGATTCGAAACGGAAGTCTTTAACATTCAATTTACTTTTGAAGAAATGCTGGAACTGGAAGATGCATGCCTGCAATCAGCCAGTGATTGGTTTGGGCTTGCTCGAGCAACATCTTTCGGGACGCAACAGCCTGTTCTTTATCTTGGTCAAAATTAGCACAATATTCTGGATGTTCCAATTGCAATGCGGCACCATGCAAGAAGTCGCCTGCAACCAACACCTTGCCGACAAGAAATGCGGTATGTCCTGGTGTATGTCCAACTGCTGCAATCGGTTTCACGCCACATGGCAATTCGTCGCCAAAGGAAAAACAATGGGGTTTGTAGGCCGCCACCACGGCTTGATACAATTCATTTTCAAGCCACGCTTCATGTTCGAGTTCAGAAATGAACAATTCGGCATTCGAATATCTTGCCTGCCCATTCATGAGCAAACCGCCGATATGGTCGCCATGAGCATGAGTGATAAAAACAAAATCTATATCATCTGCATGAATTCCAATGCTTTCCAAACGCTCAGCCGTTTTTCCGTTTGGAAGGCCTGCATCAAAAAGGAGTTTCTTTCCATCTTTTTCAACAAGAAATGTCGAGACACTTGCCGGCACTCCATCCTGCAAATTCAAGGCTTGCATGAGAGAATCGGGCGCATCTGCAAACAGTTCGCGAGGCATCAATCGAGGCTCGTCATTGTCTTGCAGCCAGGTAACTTTTACATCGTCAACTATCTTTGTTTCAACAAATTCAGTAGATTTCTTCTCGTGACAAGCCGTCATGAAAGCCAATACAATCATAGTTACAATCAGTCTTTCCATTGGTTTGATATTTTGCTGCAAAAATACAACAAAATAATCATTTCGATTTAATGGCAGCAAAAGCCTTTCCGAGATTTTCCGTAATGTCGCTTGCCAGCAAAGCCTCATAGCCCATGCTTTCAGCAGCAATGTCGCCAGCTAGACCGTGAAGATAAACGCCTAAAACTGCAGCCTCTTCAGGCGAATAGCGTTGCGCGAGCAATGAAAGTATGATTCCAGTAAGCACGTCGCCACTGCCAGCCGTTGCCATGCCCGGATTGCCCGTCGTGTTGAAGAAACATGTGCCATTTGGAAAAGTAATCGAAGTGTGTGCGCCTTTAAGGACCACAATGACATTGTTTTTCACTGATAGTTCACGTTGTTTTTCCATACGTTCGAACGATGTGCTGCACTTCCCTACCAAGCGTTCAAATTCCTTTGGGTGTGGCGTGAGGATAGACTTCGCAGGCAAGAAAGCCAACCAAGTCGGATTTTCGGAAAGGATGTTCAAGGCATCGGCATCCATCACCATCGGCACTTGCGTCTCTTGAATCAAGCGTTTCAAGGCACATGCCGTTTCTTCAGATTTTCCCAAACCCGGACCTACGCCAATGGCGGAATATGCTTCCAAATTTCCGAAGGATGAGAAGCAACTATCCGATTCATCGACATCAACCATGGCTTCGGGAAGGGCCGTCTGCATGGGTAATTGGGCCAATTTAGGCAAATGCACGCTCAGCAAACCGACACCCGTTCGCAGACACGATTTTGCACCCAGCAACGCAGCTCCCGTCTTCCCTTCCGAACCTGCAATCAGCAAAGCATGACCATAAGTCCCCTTGTGCGAATACTTTGGACGACTATGAAGTATTGGCTTTATCATCTGCTTGATCGTGAGGAAATTGCGTGTTTCAACCTCGTCAATATATTTTGGATGCAAACCAATGTCCAGTATCTCGAAACGGCCAACATAGCCATCGTTTTCAGGGAAAAGGAAGGCCAATTTAGGGAACTGGAACGTCAATGTGTAGTCGGCCTTGAAGATAAAACCCAAGGCTGAAGGTTGGTCGGCAAAAAGCCCCGAAGGCACATCGACGGCCACACGGATAGCGGGCGAAGCGTTGAGATAGGCAATCAAATCGGCAACAACGCCTTGTGGCGGACGATTGAGTCCTGAGCCGAAAATGGCATCCACAACCACGTCATCTGGACCAACATTCGGGAAATCGTCGTCGGTAAGGATGTCGAACATTGGCACCTTGGTCTCATTCACAAGACGCCAGTAATTTACCTCGCAATCGTGGCTCATCCTATCGGCATGTCGCACGACAAACACTTGTGAAACAATATCTTGCTGATACAAAAGACGTGCAACAGCCAATCCGTCGCCACCATTGTTTCCCATGCCGCAAAAAATCTTTATCGTCTTATCGCGCGGCACACGACGATAAATCCATTCATAGACCTTGGTGGCAGCGCGCTCCATCAAATCGACCGACTCGATAGGTTCGTTTTCGATGGTGTATTTGTCGGCTTCGCGAATTTGTTCAACGGAAAGGATTTTCATTTTACTTGGATTTTGGGGTTAAAACCTGAACGAAAGCATGGCAATCACGCGATTGAGCGAAACGATATGTTGCGAAGAGTCTTCAACCTTGTTTTGAATCAAGGAATAATCGACTTTGAGGTTGACATTCTTTATTGGCCAATAGTCAACGCCAAAGGTGAAATATGATTTGCTTGAAAACTCACTTTCGATATTACCCGTAAACCGTTCATATCGAAACAAAGGCATCAGGCTTTGTTGCCTTCCCTCCTTCCCGAAACGGAAACGATAACCGCCAACGGCGTAATATCCTCGGCTGACGAAACAATGGGATGATTCCGTCTTGCCTTCAATATACTCCGACCTGATAACCAAATCGTTATCGCTATACTCAGCGCCAAAACTGTAACGCATCACTCCATGATACTTGCCAAAATAGCCCGAACCCGTCAAAGTCAGGTTTTTCAGCCATGGATGGAACTTGACGCGACCGACAATGTCTTTTGCCATTGCATTGGCAGTGAGATTCGTTCCGCCACCATTGAAGATGCCAATGCTGTAGTTCAGCAGCGAGAAATCCTTGTCGTCCAAATGGAAGAAGTCGCCAGAAAACATGATGCCGATGTCGCGTCCGCTTTTCCCAATGCCACACACATCACTGTTATATCCGGCCAGGCCTTTCACACTTTCGCCATAATCGGAAATCTCGAGATCGACGGGATTCATCGCCGTTTCCATCGTGAATGGTAGCTTGAACTGGCCTGCCTGAACGGCAAATTGCGGGCAAACGCTATACTTTACATAAGCATCCATCAACATTGGCGATGTGAGCAAGTCGCCTTGAACCTTATAGGTCACTTTCCTACAGATGTTGCCATCGACCGACAAACGCACACGCTTCATCTTGAAGCTACTGCCATGCTCATTCTCGCCTTCGTCAAGTTGGAAATAGCCTTGAACATAGCCCGAAACTTTAGGGATGTAGTCAACCTTTTCCTCTTGCGCGAGAAGGAACAGAGGGAACAACATGAATAAAATCTCCCAAAGAAAGCGAAACTTATTGTTAATCATAATATTCTATTTTATACACATGAAAATAGTATTCCGAATTTGTTGATTTAGGCATCCATTGAATATGAGCGATGCAATTGCCTTTTTCGTCGAAGAAAAACAGGCTTTCGTGGTCAAATTCAAAATTTTCACCAATAAATCCTGCAAAATACGACCAATTGTCAGTATCTTTATAATATCTGCAAATCTTTTTATATGGAGGTGGGTATGAATCACCTATGTGTTCCTCTTCAATCATTCTACCCAATTCGTCATAACGCTTTTTTGTTATGGAACCCGGATTCCTTTCACCCTTTTCAAAAGTCATAAGAATCTCTTCGGTCATAATTCCTTTTGCATTACGAGAGATAGTCTTCACAGACTTTGATTTTCTTTTTGTTTTTTGAAAAGTCCATGTGTAACCAGACTGAGAAACGACTTGCCCATCCGAGTCCGCCACCTGCCAAATGGTATCTTTCACTATGGGTTCATCTGCCCATTTTACCTTTAGGCATGTTTGTTTTATGATGCTATCATTCCTATCGTACTTATATTTCGTTTTCTTTTCCATAAGAGGCACATAAAGTCCCCATCCATATTCGCGTTCAAAAACGACATTTCCTCTTGAATCGTATTCATAGTATCCTTTGCTACATCCCAAATATTCTCTGTTGCCAAAACTTTCAGACCTGTGCAAAATGCCATTTTTATCGTATTCGTATTTCTTATGAATGAGAACAGAATCCATTTCGACATCTTTGTATAACTCTTTCACCAAATGTCCTTCCAAATCGAATTCCCATTCATGCATTCGGTTCTGATACTTTCTTTTTATAAGTCGTCCCGCTTCATCATATTTGAAAAAAACGGTATCTTTGGGCAAATTATTTTCTAAGATAATTCTCCATAAAATCCTGCCTGAATCATCATATTTATTTGCCAAGAACATATCGTGAAGTTTTGTATAATATCCTAACGAATCATATTCTTTACTAGTGGAATACTTCGTGTCTGATTCCGTCATAATGCTATCAGCAAAACGGAGCATCTCATCCACATCAAATCCACACTGATAAAACCGATTCATGAAATCGTCGTGATTGATGGAATCGCTAATGTTAAAATTGTAATCATATTCCTCATATGTCTTGACTTTGCCAATCAAAAAATCCGTTTCCCAACCAGATTTTTCTTGTCCAAATGAAAATTCATTTATGGCAAGCAGCACAAGCAACAGAATTTTCATGTTCTTTTTCATAATAAATCATCTAATTCTTCTTCGATTTGTTCTTTCGACAAAAACAACATTCCCCGAATCCCGACTTCACAAGCAGCTTTGACGTTATTTGGATTGTCGTCGATGAAGACCGTTTCTTCCGCCTTGATGCCGAAACGTTCAAGGGCAATCTCGAAGATGCGGTGGTTGGGTTTCATCACCTTTTCGATGCCCGAAATCACCATGTCGTCCATCAAATTCAAGATTGGATAAACAGGACGCACCATCGCAAAGGTCTCTCTCGACCAATTCGACAATCCGAAGATGCGGAAGCCTCTGTCTTTCAGACTTTTCACATAACTTTCCATACCTTCGATTTGTCCGCCCATCATCTGCATGAAGTCGCTGTAATACATCTCGATTTCCTTCTTCCATTCGGGATGCTCGGACACAAGTTCGGCAGCGCCTTCAGCCACAAGTCGTCCGCCGTCGTGCTGTGCATTCCATTCGTAAGTGCAAATGTTCGTCAGGAACCACTCGGCCTTGTCTTTGTCGCCGAAATAGGGGTCATACAAATAATGCGGGTTCCAATCCAACAAGACGCCGCCATAATCGAAGATGATGTTTTTAATCATAATAAATTGTTCAAAATCCAACTAATAATGAATAGGTCAATGAAATTCTTTCTCGTTCATAGTCTTTTCAGTTGCACGATTGCCTTTTCGGAACAAAACGATACTGATTATTTAAGTTTCTTATTTAATTCATTGATTGTCAATATAGTATATACTCAATCCTTTTCAATTACTTCCCAGTGGCCAAATTTTCTTCCCCCGACACGTTTCAGCAACCCGACACGTTGCAACTTGACAAGAATGAATTTCACGCCATCTTCAGTTACATCTCCGATTTCATCAGCAATTTCCTTTCTTGTAGCTAATGCGTGTGTTTTCAAATATTCAAGGATTCTCTTTTGGGCATCAGTCAGTTTCTTTTGGGTAGTATTTTCCTTCTTTTGGGTAGTATTTTCCTTCTTTTGGGTAGTGTTTTCCGCCTTTTGGGTAGTATTTTCTCTCTTTTGGGTAGTGCGCCAAATACGGGCGGTGAATTGATTTCCGTCTTTGTTGTCAACAAAATCAACATGACAATTCTCTGCCATAACCCTTGGAATTCCTGACCCCAGACCTCGATATGGCATAGTTTTCACGCCAAAACCAGCGAGCGTCTTATTGCGAATGAAAGAATTTCCAAACTTAATATCGTCAATCGTCTGATTGCCAGGCAAACAGCCAGGATTGATGATTTCAATCCTATCATCAAAGACAAGAAGGCGAATGGCTGCGGGTTTCAGCAAGTCCAAATGGACAAGCGCATTTTGAAGCAATTCTTCCAATACCACTTCCGGCACTTCCAATTCACCAATCGAATTGAAAGACTGTCCTTCTTGAGAACGTTTAAGGCACGATTTCAGCCACATCATGGCCTGATCGAACATTTCAGGAATCGTTCCTTCAATGTCGCGGCTGTCGTGATAACTGGTTCCAGCAATCGAACTACCAAAAAACCATACCGCTTTTATAGCAAATGAAGGACACCATTGTTGCGGATTACGCCCAAAAAACATCATGCCTGCCGTAGTTAATTGTCCGTTTTCGTCAGTAATGTGAATATTTTTCAAGACACGATCGGCGGGCACATCAAAAGCATTGATGTCTTTATGGTAAACCGAATCAAAAAAGCGGTCAAGGGCAAGTGTATCAATATCGCGAATACTGCTTCCTTGAACTGTTTGAAGGTCAGGCTGGTAAGTACCCGATGTCTGAAAAAGCGACAGGATTTCCGAATTTTCAGTGATGCGTCTTTTATCGGCACCTTGTTTTACCCAAATCGTTCCGTCAATGGTTTTATAGGGCTTGTTTTTACCTTCTTTTACAGTACAAACGATAATATGCTTTTCTTCAATACGCACGACTTCCGTTTCAATGAAAATGGTCGGCTTCACCATATCGTTAGCTGTAGTTCCCAATTCTCGCGAAGTTTCCTGCAAAACACCATAACCAAGCCCCAAAATCTCTCCAGTCTTATCATCTACGCCAATCAAAATGCTACCGCCACGGGAATTAGCCATAGCGACCATTTCCTCCGCCATTTTCTTTGCCGTTGTAAACTCACGCTTAAACTGAACGGTGGTCGTTTCTCCGCAAAGACATATTTCCTTCAATTCTTCAGCATTCATAATGATAGATTATATATCAACGTATTGAAATTCAGTAGTTAAGTCAAAATTCTCCACAGTGGAGAATTTTAGCTTTCCTCCATTTCATCTCTCAAATCAGACAAGACTTTGCCATTATGACTGAAATATTTTGGACCTTGATAGGCATCTGCAGCATTTCGTTTTTCATCGGGCATAAACGTCGCTGCAAAATTTGATAATTTGTATATCCTGCCTTCAAACTCGATAGTATTGTCCGAAGCGACTTTAACAATTTGTCCCGTAGGAATAAACGTAATCGTCTCTCCCACTTGAATGTCAACCATTGAGAAGCGGAAATTAGGGCGTTGCTTACGATGCTCTAAAGGTTTTGCAACATCACCCGTTGCCTCTATTTCTTTTGCTTCAGGGCAAATGATTTCAATTTCAGCATCATCCAAAGTTGTAGCGATATCTTTCAAAATATCTAATGCAACGTATGGATTCACATTGAAAAACTCCCTGTTTTGCCTGATGCGCAAGTCAGTCAGTCGGTCAATAGTTTTATGCACAAGTTTTTCCACTTCGTTGTATTTCATGGTTTTAAGTGTTGCAAAAATTTCAAAAGGCAATGGAACCGCCGTGTTGTCAAGTTCTTTTGACCTTACATCAACAGGACGGGAACTTTTTCCGATTTTCACCCAATCTTCCTTAAAACTCGGATTTGTCAAAATATAGACATAACCTTGTGCATCTTCTTTGACCATATCAAAATGATTAATTCTTTATTGTTTCTTTTTTCATTTATGCCGCCCCCCAGAGACGCGATTATAATCGCGTCTCTACGGAACGGAACATAAATTCAATTATTTTTCGACTTCTTTCTTCAGTCTTTCTGTCAACATTGGGACAATCTTGTGCAGGTCGCCAACAATGCCGAGGTCGGCAACGCTGAAGATAGGTGCAAACTTATCCTTGTTGATAGCGATGATGAAATCGGATTCTTCCATACCTGCAAGGTGCTGGATGGCGCCGCTGATACCGCAAGCCATGTAGAGGTTTGGACGGACAGTCTTACCTGTCTGACCCACCTGACGCTCGTGAGGCATCACGCCGTTATCGACCATGGCACGGCTCGACGAAACTTGTCCGCCAATGACATCGGCCAAAGCCTGCAGTTTGTCGAAACCTTCCTTGTTGTGAACGCCACGGCCACCGGAAACCAAAATCTTAGCTTCTGAAATATCGACTGTTGCCTTTTCTTCCTTAATGGTTTCAATGACTTTCACTTTGAACTTGGAAGCATCGAACTTAGGAGCGAATTCGGTAACAACGCCCTGACGGCCAGCTTCGCGGACGCGCTTCTGCATCACGCCTGGACGCACGGTTGACATTTGTGGACGAGTGTTAGGGCAAAGAATGGTAGCCATCAGGTTGCCGCCGAAAGCAGGACGTGTTGAACGGAACTGCTTTTCGCCAGTCTCTTCAACTGTAGCGATTTCCAGTTTCGTGCAGTCGGCTGTCAGACCAGTCTTCAGACGTGAAGCCAAACGTGGAGCCAAGTCACGGCCAATGGTGGTAGCACCATAAAGGACGATGCCAGGCTTGCGTTCGGTAATCATCTGATAGACAACCTGTGAATACTGTTCAGTAAGATAATCATTGAGTTCTGGGCAATCAGCAACGAGGACTTCGTCAGCACCCATTTCGATGAGGCTCTGAGCCTGTGCCTTGACATTGTAACCGACCAACATGGCGACGACCTTTTCACCGAGTGCATCGGCCAAGTCGCGTGCCTTACCTAAAAGTTCGTAAGCTACGGACTGGATCATACCGCCGCGCTGTTCTGCGAACACATAAACGTTTTTATAATCTTTGATATCCATGGCTAAACTTTTAGATTATATGTTTCTCTTTCAACTTGTTAACAATAAGTTCAACAGCTTCTTCTTCGCTCACTTCGTGAACTTCGCCTGGAGCCTTCATAGCCTTCGGGAAGGATTGGAACACCTTTGTAGGCGAGCCTTTCAGACCGAGTCTTTCTTCATCGACATCAAGTTTGTCGGCACCCCACACTTCGACTTCCTTGTTATAAGCTTCAACGATGCCGCTGACAGTCATATAACGAGGTTCGAATGCTGATGCGAGGACGGTGAGGACGCATTTACCTTCAACTTCGAGGACTTGAATGCTGTCTTCGTTCTCTTTCTTCACGATGAGGTTGTCGCCTTTGAGTTCAGCGTCCATGACGTATGAAACCTGTGGAAGGCCGAGGTGTTCAGCCATTTCAGGACCGACTTGTGCGGTATCACCATCGATAGCCTGACGGCCAGCAATGATGAGGTCGTAGTCCATAGTCTTGATGGCACCTGCCAAAGCGTATGAGGTGGCAAGGGTATCAGCACCGGCGAATTTTCTATCGCTCAGCAAGATAGCTCTGTCAACGCCCATAGCGAAAGCTTCGCGCAAAATGACGTCGGCTTGCGGAGGACCCATTGAAATAACGGTAACGTTAGCGCCGTATTTGTCTTTGAAACGGAGAGCCAGTTCGAGGCCGCCCTTGTCGTCAGGGTTCATGATGCTCGGAACGCCTTCACGGATAAGGGTGTTCTTTACTGGATCGATTTTGATTTCGGTAGTATCCGGAACTTGTTTGATACAAACTATAATATTCATACTCTTCCCTCCTATTATTTAAACAACTGACCAGCGATAACCATTCTCTGGACTTCTGAAGTGCCTTCGTAGATTTCCGTAATCTTGGCGTCGCGCATCATGCGTTCAACCGGATATTCACGGGTGTAGCCGTAACCGCCGTGGAACTGGACAGCCTTTGTGGTGACTTCCATTGCAGTTTCGGCAGCAAACAGCTTAGCCATAGCAGCATCAGCTGAATAAGGCAGTTTCATATCCTTCTTCCAAGCAGCACTGCGGACCAACAGACGGGCAGCCTCGACCTTAGTCTTGAGGTCGGCCATCTGGAACTGCGTGTTCTGGAATTGAGAGATTGACTTACCGAATTGCTTACGTTCCTTGGTGTACTTAACTGTTTCGTCCATAGCACCTTGAGCGATACCCAAAGCCTGTGAAGCGATACCGATACGGCCACCGTCCAAAGTCTTCATGGCAATGCCAAAGCCCTTACCAAGCTGACCGAGAAGGTTTTCCTTCGGAACTTCGCAGTTTTCGAAAATCAATTCGCAAGTGGCTGAACCACGGATACCCATCTTCAGTTCCTTCTTACCGATTGAGAAACCTGGCATACCTTTTTCAACGATGAAAGCGGAAATACCCTTGTTGCCCTTCGATTTGTCGGTCATTGCCATCACGATGAACACATTTGCGTATGAAGCATTGGTGATGAAAATCTTCGAACCGTTGAGAATCCATTTGTCGCCAGCGTCAACAGCCGTTGTCTGCTGCATGGCAGCATCGGTACCGGCATTAGGCTCGGTCAGACCGAAAGCGCCAATCCATTCGCCAGAAGCGAGTTTCGGCAAATATTTCTGTTTCTGTTCTTCGGTGCCGTTTTCCAAGATTGGAGCCATACACAGTGAAGTATGGGCTGAAACGATGACACCTGTTGTTGCGCAAACGCGCGACAGTTCTTCAACTGCCATGATGTACATTTGTACTGTACCGCCTGCACCGCCGTATTCTTTCGGAATCGGAATGCCCATGATACCCAACTTACCCATCTTTTCGACAGTTTCCATCGGGAAGCGTTCCTGTTCGTCAACTTCAGCGGCCAAAGGCTTAACTTCATTCTCGGCAAATGAACGAATCATCTGCAAGAAGAGTTGTTCTGTCTTTGAATAACTAAAATCCATTATTTTTTATTTCAATAAATTAATATTTGTAGAATCCTTCACCAGTTTTACGTCCGAGCAGACCAGCGCGAACCATCTTTCTCAGCAATGGATGAGGACGATACTTAGGATCGCCAAATTCGTTGTAGAGGACTTCCATGATAGCGAGGTTGACATCGTTACCGATAAGGTCGGCCAATGCGAGCGGACCCATTGGATGGTTGGCACCCAGCATCATGCACTTGTCGATGTCTTCAGCGCTTGCGATACCGTCAGCGAGGATGCCGACAGCTTCGTTAATCATAGGAATCAAAATGCGGTTGACCACGAAACCAGGAGCTTCATTGACTTCGACAGGAGTCTTGCCGATTGAAGTCGAGAGGTCAACGATGGTCTTGCACACTTCAGCTGAAGTGAGCTGTCCCTTGATGACTTCAACCAAAGCCATGCGGTCGGCTGGGTTGAAGAAGTGCATGCCGATGAACTGAGAAGGACGGCTTGTGCAAGCTGCAATCTCAGTGATTGACAATGATGAAGAGTTGGTAGCGAAGATGGTTTCAGGCTTGCAGATCTTGTCGAGTTCTGTGAACACATCCTTCTTCAGCTGCATTTCTTCAACAGCAGCCTCAATGACGAGGTCGGCATCAGCGAATGTAGCGTAATCAGTTGTCGTGCTGATGTTTGCCATGATGGCATCCATAGCATCCTGAGCAATCTTGCCCTTTTCGACGAGCTTTGCATAGCCCTTCGAAATGGAAGCCATAGCCTTATCGAGGCTGGCTTGTGTACGGCTCTTCATGACGACGGGCATCTTGGCTGCGAAAGCCTTCACGATACCTTTTGCCATGGTTCCAGTACCAATAACACAAATTTTCATGATTGTTTTGTTATTTAATGATTAAAGATTTATAATTCAATAATTTACTTTGCGTTGAAAACAGGTTTTCTCTTTTCGAGGAATGCTGCCATGCCATCCTTTTGGTCTTGCGTTGCGAAACACTTTCCGAAATTACGGCTTTCGAGTTCCATGGCGTCTTCGGCCACGAGGTCATAGCTTTCGTTGATGCACTGCTTGGCATACTTGATGGCCAAAGGTGCATTTTCGGTCATCTTCTGAGCCATTTCGATTGCCTTTGGCATCAATTCCTCAGGCTCGTAAACGGCATTGACCAAACCGATGCGCAAGGCTTCATCAGCACGAATGGCTTTGCCCGTGAAAATCATTTCCTTAGCATAACCTTGACCAACCAATTTGGCCAAACGGTAGGTGCCTGAGAAACCAGGCGTAATGCCCAATCCCACTTCCGGCTGACCGAACTTCGCCTTGTTGGAAGCGATGCGGATGTCGCAAGCCATGGCCAATTCGCAGCCACCGCCCAAAGCGAATCCGTTGACGGCTGCAATGACAGGAATGTCGAGCGTCTCGATGCGGCGGAAGACCTTGGCACCCAAAGCGCCAAACTTGTAGCCTTCTTCTTCATTGAGGTTGGCCATTTCAGCGATGTCGGCGCCAGCCACGAAAGCCTTTTCGCCGTCACCGGTGATGATGAGCACTCTTGTCGTATCGTCAAGGTTTTCAACGAAATCACCGATTTCACGCAAAATCGTGGAATTGAGAGCATTCAAAGATTTGGGAGCAGACACCTTCATGATGCTGATTCCGTCAATTCTCTCAATCTTCAAAAATTCGTATTCCATGACCCTGTGATTAAATATCCATTAGTTTCAGGTTAGGAGAAATGATGAGCTTGGCATCAGTAGCAGCCTGAACCTGTTCGACGGTGAATTCCGGATGAATTTCAGTCAAAACAATGCCTTCTGGAGTGATTTGCATGACACCCATTTCAGTGATAATCATATCGACCTGACCAGCAGCTGTCAGAGGCAAGTTGCATTCCTTCAGGATTTTAGGAGCACCTTTCTGGGTGTGTTCCATGGTGAGGATAACACGGCGGGCACCGACCACGAGGTCCATAGCGCCACCCATGCCAGGAGCCATCTTGCCAGGAATAATCCAGTTGGCCAGATTACCCTTTTCGTCCACTTGCAGAGCACCAAGGAAAGACACGTTGACGTGACCGCCACGGATGATGCTGAATGAAGTAGCTGAGTCGAATGAACTTGCACCTGGATTCAAGGTGATGAAACCGCCACCAGCGTTAATCAGGTTCTTATCTTCCTGACCTTCAGCAGGTGTAGGGCCCATGCCCATTGCGCCGTTTTCGGTCTGGAGGACCACTTCAACGCCTTCTGGAAGATAATTAGGAATCATTGTAGGAATGCCAATACCCAGATTGACAACATCGCCGTCATGCAGTTCCTTGGCTGCTCTCTTGGCGATAACCTCTCTCATTTCGTTTTTATCCATAATATGAAATGTTTAAGTGTTTGTTATTTAATTGATTATTATTGTTCTAATTCTTATTTCACGCCTCTTTTCACCATTTCCTGAACGATGAATGAAGCCACGTCGTCAGCGTAGGTGTTCATGCCGAAACCAGCATCGAAACCGAGTTCCTTAGCCAGTTCGTGAGTGACACGGGCACCACCGCAGCAGCAAATCATCTTGTCGCGCAGACCTTCGGCTTCCATCAGTTCGATGAAATTGGTCATGTTCTTGATGTGAACATCCTTCTGGGTCACCGTCTGTGAAATGATCAATGCGTCAGCGTGAAGTTCAATGCCTTTGGCGATAAATTCTTCGTTAGGAACCTGCGAACCAAGGTTGTAGGCTTCAATCATTTCGTAGCGTTCAAGTCCGTAGTGACCTGCATAACCCTTCATGTTCATGACAGCGTCGATACCCACAGTGTGTGCATCGGTTCCAGTTGATGCACCCACAACGACAATCTTACGACCGATGTTTTCCTTGATGAACTTATCGGTTTCGTACATATCCATCGTGTTTGACTCGACTTTCGGAACATAAATTGTCGAGTAATCAACTGTGTGTGTGCAGCTTCCGTAGCAGTTGAAGAAAGTGAAGCCCGGAGTCAGTTCCTTGTAATAGACCACGCCCGGATTCTCCAATCCCATTTTCTTCATCATTTGTTTGGCAGCTTCGACAGCCTCCGCGCCACATGGAACAGGCAGCGTGAAACTCAGTTGCACCTTACCATCGTTCATGGTGTCGCCATAAGGCTTGATTTTCGTTAAGTCTAAGGTTTTGTCGAAATCCTTAGCTTCCATTGAATATAATCCTTCGCTCATATCAGTATTTTTTTATTTTTTTCCTTTCATCAGTTCAACAAATGGGTTCAGGTAGTTTTCACCCTTCATGGTGACGCCTTCCAGACCCTTACCACCGTTCTTCGGGCGTTTCACATCGCCAAAGATACCCTTTTCGAGTGCCGTAAACAGACCTTCCTTGTTGATTTCTTCCAACAGTTTAATGGTGTTGTCAACCACTTCCTTAGCGCGGCGGCGGCAGATACCGTCTTCAGCAAACTGCATCTCGTCGCCAATGCTCTTCATGTTGTTGAAGATGTATTTGGCATTTTCGATTGACAGATAACGGTCGCTCATGAATGGCGTGTGGATGGCTTCGGTAGGCATACCCAAAAGCTGAATGCCTTGGTGCGTCCAGATGCCAATCATGTTGAACAAAGCATCCTGAATGTGACCACGGAAAATGTTGCCCGTCATGAACTTGGTAGGTGGCATGTATTTCAGCGTTGCCTTCGGGAAGATTTCGCGTGTCATCTGAGCCTGAGCCAGTTCCATGAGGAAACCGTTTTCAAGCATCGGATCCATTTCGAATGCGTGACCTAAGCCCATCTGTTCTTCTTTCAGACCAGCCATCAATGCGAGTTGTTCGTTGATGAGGTCGGAAGCCAAAACGGTGTGAGCAGCTTCAACGGCATCGGCGGTGGTGAGGTAGTTGTCTTCACCCGTATTGATGATAACGCCAGCGAAACCGTTGATAATGCGTGACATATACTGGTCAATCAAAGTGCGCTGCATGTTGATGTCGCGGAAAAGAATGCCGTACAAAGCATCGTTCAGCATGACATCGAGGCCTTCGAAAGCGCCCATGATGGCGATTTCAGGCATGCAAAGACCTGAGCAGTAGTTGCAAAGGCGGATGTAACGCCCTTGCTCCTCACCCACTTCATCAAGAGCCTTACGCATGATGCGGAAGTTCTCCTGAGTGGCAAAAGTGCCGCCGAAACCTTCGGTGGTAGCACCGTAAGGCACATAGTCGAGCAAGCTCTGACCCGTGGTACGGATCACGGCAATGACATCGGCACCTTGGCGTGCGCCTGCCTGAGCCTGGACAACATCTTCGTAGATGTTACCCGTTGCAACGATAATATAAAGGTAAGGCTTCGGGCCTTCACCTATGGTATCTAAATAATGTTCGCGGCGGGCACGGCGTGTGCGGATGCGGCTCATGCTTTCGTCGATGACAGGTTGCAGGGCTTCTGCAATCTGCTTCTGGTCTTTTGTCACGACCTTTGTAATGTCGAGTTCGCCAGCAGCGACCTTTTCGGCAATCTGTTGCGGATTCAACTTGGTCTGAATCATGGCATTAGCGATGAAGAACAAGGCACCTTCATTCAGGACACCTTTTTCTTTCAAGGTTTCCACCACCACATTTGGCAACGGAACGCCGTTTTCATCAACGCCATCGATACCCATCAGGCGGCACAGCGTGCGCTCGACGGCAACAGTCGTGTACTGTTCAACAAAAGACTGAACATCTTCTGCAATGTTTTTCGCCAGGCCTCTGGCATACTCAACTTCCTCAAAATCAAGTCCTAATTTACTTTCCATATTTTCAGTTATGTTGTTTAAATAATTGATTTGTTGTTCGTTTATAATTATGATTCTTGTTTTATTTTGTAGATAGTTTCAAGAACTTCGTTGAAGTAGGATTTCAATAATGAAATTTGTTTTGAAGGTTCGTTTAAAGCATTGAACTTATCTGCCTGGTTGAAGTCAAACCAAATTGCTCCACCTTCTTCAAACGGTTTGCTGAACATTTTGCCTTTTTTCATCCCATCTACTATGTTCAACAACAAGTCATAAACAGGTTTGCCCCAACCTTCACGATAATCAAACCCAATATAAATCTGCGGATGCTCTCGCTCAAAATATACGCCCATCCATCCCCATGTCTGTTTCAATCTGATATGTTTGAACTTGACCTCAAAATACTTACCCATAATACCATTTCTTGGAGTGCCATAGAGATTGCCTCCACTATTTGTATCTTTCCTGCTGTCGTACAGGTTTGAAGAAAACTTTTCATTGTCAACAATAAACACCTCGTCTAAAGAACGATAAAATGTGTACAGGGAAAACATTCCGTCTAAATTCATGGCTTGTTTGGGAATAAAGATTTGACAAACTTCTTGCAAGTATTCAAGATAACCGTTCCATAACGATTCCTCTTCTTTAAGGATTCTATTCTTAATGTAGATATATAGTTCAGTCCAAGTGCGAACAGAAAAACCTTCTTTCAACATTGGATAGTTTGTGATATATCCAAGTTGTTCATTCGGAATTTTAAACTGCTTCGTGTATTGCTCAAAATGGTGATTCCTATCCCATATCTTACATTCAATCAGAAACACTTTTCCATCATGCTCAAAATAGAAATCAGGCCGACTGTCCTCGTCAGGTAGTTCTCTTTGCAAATAGACCTCCGTTAACTTCTCTTTAGGGAAGAAGAATTGAAGAAAAACACTCTGAAAAATATCTGATGTCTGACACATAGTCCAAGTAATGTCAGACAGATTATTCTCACTGTTCAGTCGCAAGGATAGATTCGATATGAAATTCTCAATTCTTTCCATAACTATTTCAGCATCCTCCTTTCTTCCACGCCCTCCAGCACCTTCATCTGCTGAATGGCGATTTTGTTCAGTTCAATCAGTCTATCGAGTTGCGGCATACCTTTATTAATAAAGACCGCATTGAGGTTTTCCATATTCGAGAGGCAAATCAGTTGGTTGATGTTCGCATAGTCGCGGATGTTGCCCTTCAAGTCGGGGTTGGCGTCGCGCCATTCCTTCGCCGTCACACCAAACAAAGCCACATTCAGCACATCGGCTTCATTGGCGTAAATCAAAGAGGCATGATAACGGTCAATCTCTTCAGGAACAAGATTCTCTTTTATGGCATCCGTGTGGATATGATAGTTTATCTTCGCCAACTCCCTCTTCACCGACCAACCGAGTTGCTTTTGCTCTTCTTCTTTTAGGCGTTGGAATTCCTTGGCAACATACAACTCAAACTCAACCGAAATCCAACTGGCAAACTTGAAGGCAATATCTTTGTGGGCGTAGGTTCCACCATAACGGCCAGATTTCACAATAAAACCAACAGCATCTGTTGAATCTATCCATTTTTTGGGAGACATTGTGAATGCATTTAGTCCAGCCTCCTTTTTAAACCCCTCGAATTCGAGGGGTTTAAAAAATGGATTGTATAATGACTCCCAAATCCCCAAATATTCAATCGTATTTCTGTTACGCATCCAATTCCCAATAGCAGCAGCAGGATCATCCGTCTTATATTTAGCAATATCAGTTAGAGAGATATAGTCCTTATCCTCTATCTTTAAGACTGTTATGCTATTATCTTGAACCAACATCTTTGCCATATCTAACCTAATTATCTCTTTATAACTTACTATTTTTCAGTTAATGACTTCGTTTGTTTATTCTCCTTTGTTTAAAGTGGTCAAATTCGACCACTTTTTTAGCTAAGGCAATCCATTCGCAATCAATGCCCAGACTTTCAGCAATGTTCAAGGCTTCGTGCGGCACTTCGCCTTCCTTCACCTCAACAAGCTGGTAGTTCATCTGTCCGTCAACGAAGCCCTTCACGCGCAGGCGTTTCGAACTTGCCGAATCTATATCATAATGCGTGGTCAAGACGAGGCTTACATTCTTACCCGAAAGCAATTCTATCAAGGCAGTCACCAAAGCTGCGCCTTCCGTCGGGTTGGTGGTGCGGGCTGGCTCGTCAACCATCGCCACAATATTTCCTTCTTTTCGCGATGCCTTAATCACGGCATCGATGTTTTTCATCTCTGCGGCAAACGACGACAGCCCTTTTTCAATCGACTGCTCGTCGCCAATGCAGAAATAAATCTCGTCCCTGACGTCAATCTCCGCCTTTTCAGCCGGTATGCCGAAACCGAATTGGAAGAGATATTGGCATAATGTCAAGGTCTTCAAAACCACGGTCTTACCGCCCATATTGGCGCCCGTGATTAAGGTTGGCTGCTGACCGAAACTGATATCAACAGGCTGATACAGTTTGCCAACCGCTGCAAGCGAGTTCTTCACTTGCGGATGGAACAGGCCCCGATACGAAGTCGTTCCCTTTGAAACGCTTGGGAAAACAAGTCCCAACTGTTTCATTTGCAGAGCTTTTGCAAGGTTGATGTCAACCTGTGCCAAAGCCCGCTGTGCTTGTTCGATTTCCGCCGCAAACGGACGGAGTTTTCTGCTCAATTCGAGACGAATTTGGTCTTCAATTTCATTCGCCTTGAGCAGCAGTTCTTCCTGCATATCAGGACTTTTGCGAATCAGCGCACGCAGTTCCTTCAAGTCCTCAGAGTAGGAATCGTAAATGTAGAATGTCGCAATCTTCAAGCCATCTGGGTCAAGAATCGAAATCACGTTTTGCATATCCGGCAAAGCGATGACCTTATCCAGACCCAACTTTTGCAAACGCTCCGAGATGTCAGCCGTCAGGATGGCGAGATGTTTCACTTCAAAAAGCTCAATGTCATCCAAAACGACAGATTCGCCCAAATGCTTGATGGTGGTGCGGACATCTTTCAGGCATTGCAGCTTCGACTGCAACGTATTAATATAAGGTGTATTTTCCGGTTCAAGGACAAAGTCATGGAATGATTTCAAAACTGCATAGCACTTCCCTATCTCCGATGCGTTTTTCATCATCGGCATGTCCAAGAGGCTACGGCGACCGAAACTCGACTGCAAGTCAAGCTGATCGAACATATAGCGCAGTCCGCAAGGTGATTCTATGACGTCTTTCAATTGCATAAATAACTCTTCTTTAAATCGTAAACCGGCAACTGTATGGCTTCCGACAAGGTCTTGCAAAGTATTTGCGAATCAAGCACATAACCGCTTGGCGATGTCGGGTTGACGCATACGGCAATCAGTTTGCTTCTTTGCAGCACATGAAGTTTTCCGCCCGAATGGTAGAATTGCCTCAAAGCCTGCTGCGAAGCGAAAATCTTGGTAAAGTCACGGACAACGAGTTCAACGCCTTTCAGTTGCTTGTTCTGCCTGACTTTTTCAAGAAAACTGTCAACCAAAGCACCGGCGACAAACAAAGTCTCGCAATTCTCCATGCCTTCGAAATGGATTTCCTTCGACAACGAAGAAACCGTATTCAAATCATGGAGTTGTCCATCCTTGTCAACCGACCAAAGACCTTTCTCAATGGGCGCAAGCAGCTCAAGATTTCTCTCGTTGGTGACACCTATATTAATAAGGTCAACCACAAAGGCCGTTTTCTGCACCAAAGTCTGCATGTTTGCCGAATAAGCCGCACCCGTCGAAAGTATCATCGAATCGCTCACGGCTGGCGATGCGGAACTCAATCTTGACAAAGCACCATCAACAATCACAAGGTCAATGTCATGTCTGCGCATCTCTTTCATCCAACGCCGCAGACTCGCTCCCGTTGATGGCCCTGACAATAAAATCTTGCCTCTTGTCAATGCTTTTGCCGTCACGACTCGCCCTAATGATGTGTTTACGTCGCTCACATCAATCAGTTCGGAAACCAGTTTGCGTTGGCGGTAATGCATCTCTGATGTGCCGAAATACATGCCTTCGCGCAAATAGATTTCAGGTTTGGCCGTTTGGGTCACTTGGTCGACACTCTCTCCGTCAATGCCTATCGAAGTCACGGCAACACGTTTCTTGTCCAAAGGGAGATGCTCAAGAACATATTTCAGACATTCCGTCTTGCCCGTGTTCTTTTCCAGTCCCACAATGGATAAACTGCTGTAATTCAATATTTCGTTGACGAAGTTCATTCCTGTTTTTTAGCTTTTAGCTTTAGCCATTAGCCAAGTGCCGAAACACAATGGCTAATGGCTAACAGCTAATGGCTAAAGTCATTTACGTTGTTCGTTTCTTTCGTGACGCTTCAAAGCTGAAGGTTCGATGTTCATTCTTT
>JAKSMV010000028.1 GCA_024400425.1 Bacteroidales bacterium | reverse complement strand
TTGAATGTGAATAATAGCTAATGCGTTATGTTTTAATATGTTAGTTTAATGATTACTTTTCTGTTTTCGTTATTTGCTATTTTAGTTTGTTTAAAATCTCATTTGCGGATATTCCCATTTTGCAGAAAGCAAACCAACGTTTACCTAAATCTTTAATGGAAGCACCAATATGATAAACATCGTTGTCAATGATTAAGAATCTGTCGTGACAATTCTTGAAAACTGTCACTTCAATTTCTTTGTATTGACTATTATGCTTATCAATGTCAGTCTGCAATTTACTATTAATTTCTTGAGTATATATTTGTGTTCTGACATTCTCAGCACGTTTGTCCAACATGGCGAGTACCGAATCATCTATGTAATTGTCTATCAATGTTATTTGATGTTTGGCACTTCGGATTAAATCGTTTACAAATTTATAAGCTTCGAATATTTGTCCATTGTAGAATATTCCTTCCACGGGCGGCAACGATGTGCGGACAAAGAAATCTATTTTATTCTCGGTTTCGGCAACACGTTGTTCAAGTCGCTCAAACCGTTGGTTGATAGAATAACCTCGCAATAAATACTCTTTTAAGACTTTGTTTGCCCACTGACGGAACTGAATACCTCGTTTGGTATTTACTCTGAAACCAACAGAGATAATTACATCAAGGTTGTATAGTTCAACTTGTCGATTAACCATCCTGCCACCTTCCTTTTGAAGTAGTTCCAAAATGGAACTAGTTGAACCTTTGTCAAGTTCTCCGCTGTCAAAAATATTCTTCAGATGTTTCGTAATAGCCTGACGTTGAACACCAAACAACTCTGCCATTTGTGCTTGTGTCAGCCAAACCGTCTCATTATCAAGACGAACTTCGAGCTTTATCTCTTCGTTAGGCTGGTATAATATTATTTCGTTTTTGTCGTCCATAAATCAGTGCTACGCCTCTACAATATCCGTTTGCAAAAATAGTCAAATTTTTATTCTTCTTCCACCTTTGCGCGTTTGCTGTCCCAAATCATGTAAACGATGATGGCGATATACATGACCAAGGCGATGAGGCCTGCAATCGGGAGTTCGTTGAACAATCCGCCATCGGCTGTACGAGCCACAGCATCGACATTGCAGAACTTGAGGATGGCGCTGACCACACCCATCAAGGCGCCACCGGCAATGAAACCTGAGGCAATGAGGGTGCCGCGGTTATAGCGTGCATCGTTGAGTTTCTGGTCTTTGCTGCGTGTGCTGACAAACCACGACACGGCGCCGCCAATGAGCAACGGCACGTTGAGGTCAATCGGGATGAACATGCCCAAAGCAAATGGCAATGCCGGAACTTTAATGAAATTGAGAATCAAGGCGATGGCAGCACCAATGCCGTAAAGCAGCCAAGGTGCGCTGCCGCCCGACATCATAGGCTCGATGACAGCCGACATGGCGTTGGCTTGCGGTGCAACCAAAGCATCGTCGCCGACAAAACCGTAGGCTTTGTTCAGCACCATGATGACGCCAGCCACGGTTGCAGAAGCAACTGCGACACCGACAAATTTCCAAATCTCTTGTTTCTTAGGCGTGGTGCCAATCCAGTAACCTACCTTCAGGTCGGTGATGAAAGCGCCAGCCACAGCCAAAGCCGTGCAGACCACGCCACCTATTATTAATGCGGCAGTCATGCCTTCGGCACCGCTCAAACCGGCGGCTACCATGACCAAGGAAGCCAAAATCAAAGTCATCAGGGTCATGCCGCTGACAGGATTGGAACCTACGATGGCAATGGCGTTGGCGGCCACAGTGGTAAACAAAAATGCAATGACGGCGACGACCAAAATGCCGATGGCAGCATGGCCAACGTTATGCACAACACCAAACCAGAAGAACAGGAAGGTGATGAGCAACACGGCCACGATTCCGATGATGATGGTCTTCATGGAAAGGTCGCTTTGGGTGCGGTCAACAGGTTCGTTGCTGGTTTTCTTGCCTTTGAATTCGTTGGCTGCTAGTCCGACCGACGACTTAATGACGCCCCACGATTTGATGATGCTGATGACACCGGCCATGGCAATGCCGCCGATGCCGATGTGGCGGGCGTAGTTCTTGAAGATTTCTTCAGGAGCCATCTGCCCGATGGTTGAGGTGATGCCGGCATTCATCAGGTCGATGATTTGGTCGCCCCAAATGAGGTTCATGCCAGGAATGATGATGAACCAGACCAGCAATGAGCCGCAGCAGATGATGAAGGCATATTTCAGTCCGATGATATAACCCAAGCCGAGCACGGCAGCGCCGGTGTTCACCTTGAACATCAGTTTGGCTTTGTCGGCCAAGGCAGCGCCCCAGCCCATCATGCGTGTGGTGATGGTCTCCGACCACCAGCCGAAAGTGGCGACGATGAAATCGTAAAGACCTCCAATCAAACCGCTGACAACCAGCAATAAGGAATCCTTGCCTTTTTTCTGTCCGCTGACCAAGACCTGCGTTGTAGCCGTGGCTTCAGGGAACGGGAATTTGCCGTGTTGTTCCTTGACGAAATATTTGCGGAAAGGAATGAGGAACAGGATGCCCAAAATGCCGCCCAGCAGCGAGCTGATGAACACCTGCCAGAAATTGATTTCGATGGCGTAGCCCTTGCCTTGCAGAATGTAAAGTGCCGGAAGCGTGAAGATGGCGCCAGCCACCACGCCGCCCGAGCAGCCGCCGATGGATTGAATGATGACGTTTTGCGAAAGTGCGTCGTTTTTCTTGGCCAGTCCCGACAAGCCGATGGCAATGATGGCAATCGGGATGGCGGCTTCAAACACCTGGCCGACTTTCAGTCCGAGGTAAGCAGCAGCCGCCGAAAACAGAATGGTCATCAACAGACCAGTGACGACCGACCAAACGGTAACTTCCTGATACTTCTTGTTTTTCGACAAGATGGGTTCGTACTCTTCGCCCGGTTTCAGTTCGCGATGCGCATTCTCGGGCAGTTTGAAATTTTCGTTTTCCATATTGATGAGTTTGTTTAGATTGCACGTTTTTCTTTCCGTCTGCAATATTATGAAAATTGTCGTTTTGGGCAATAAAAGAAATGAGCAAACAGGAAAAATCTTCTTGTCTTTGTAAAATAGTGACAAATTAATTTGTCTATTTGTAAAGTTTGCTTTACTTTTGCGGCATCAAACCAATTAAAATCTCAAACTATGGAAAAGAATTATTTGTTTCCACATCGGTTCAAGGCAATCGGGTGGGTGGTTACTGGAATCACGTTGGCGGCTACCATCGCTTTTTTTGTCGCGTCAATATGTTACGATTGGAATCCTGACTTAAAAATGCCAGCACTTTTTGATGACGATCCTTTAGGCTTTCTGTCGGATGAAGGGAAAGATCCGGGACTGTTCAAAATGGCGGATTGTTCGATTTTTACATTCATTCTGATTTTTATGACCATCGGCCTCATCCTTGTTGGTTTTTCAAGGGAAAAAGTTGAGGACGAGTTTGTTAGGCAACTTCGCGAGCGCAGTCTGGTTTGGGCCACTTTGGTCAGTGCGGCGGTTTTCCTGTTTGGCACTTTAACCATCTATGGAATGGTGTACACGTATTTTGCCTATTCGATTTATTTCATTTTCCTGCTGTTGTTCATCATCAAGTTTAACGTGTCGTTGCACCGCTTTAACAAAGGAGGTGAAAATGAAGAATAAACTGAAAGTGGCGCGCGCCGAAATGGACATCACGCAAGGCGAACTTGCCGAGAAAATCAATGTCAGCCGCCAGACCATCAACGCCATCGAATCGGGGAAATATGTGCCTTCCACCGTGCTTGCCCTGAAAATGGCCAAGGTCTTCGGCAAGAATGTTGAAGAAATTTTCTTTTTGGAAGATGATGATTAGTCAGAACTGCCAAAAATCATTGTTTGCGTATCAAACAAGACAATCCTTTTGAAAAACAAACATTGATTTTTGAATGATTTTAAACAAAGATTTTCATTAGATTTTTTGCCGTTAGGCAATCCCAAAAGCAATTTTATCCTTTCATTAGCACATTGCCAGCCCTACATTCCAAGCATCTTCTCCGCTTGCAGTAATTCGTGTATAACTGTATCAAAGCCTGCGATTGCATGGCATTTTGCGCCTGCCAGCCGCGCTCGGCGAAGTGTCTCGTTATGGTGTTGTCTTCGGCTTCGAGTTGTTCAAGGTAATCGGTGGCTCTTTCGCAAAGGGTCTCGTCGTAATGCAGTTGTCCGTAGCAGAATAAAAGCGGAACTATTGCATTGATAATCAATATTTCGGCGGTTGAATCGCCTAAGCGTTTCGTGCGTTTCGGCGATGGCGTTTCAAAACGGTAATGTGTCAGCCAGTATTCCGAAGGTTCCACTTCAAGCAGTCTTTTCACCTCATCGGTGTTTCTTGCCGTCAGGATTTTGGAGAAAACGCTGCCGTTTTCGTGAATCATCATGGCCATTTGCGCCAAGCGGATGGTCGGGAAGTTGCCGGGACGCATACGCATGAATTTCCAACGTTCTTCGGGCATGGTCAGCAGATTGAATTTCGCTTTCATCACCTTGTATTCGCGTTTCAGCAGTTGCGGATATTCCTCGGTGAAGTCTTTTTCGAGGAAACCGGCGCAGCCGAAAAGCATGGCTTCCACTTGCAGGAGATTGTCGGCGTGTTTGAGCAAGGTCTTGAAAGGCAGAATGGTAGCGAGATATTCAAAGGCTTCGTTGTTCACTTTCAGACCGAAATAACGCATCAAAAGTTTGTAGAGCGCATCTTCCCAATCGTAGGTGTTGGCTTCCAAGATTTTCTCGACGGTTTCGGCTTTCTGTTCCAAACGCTCGACCAGAATGTTGTCCAACCACGAAAGCATGGTGAATTTCTGCACCATTGCCAACGATTTTTCGCATGGAATCCAGCCTTTTGTCGCGATAAACTGCTGATAATTATCATACAAAGCCATGTCGAAATGGCCTTTCAGTTCCAAGACGGGAATGGCTGATGCCACCATATCGTTTTCGTGGACGACGTGCAGAATCACATTGTTGTAGGCTTTGTCATGTTGGTGCTGATGGCGGTTCCAATCGGAGGCCTTGACGTGAATCTCGACATGCCCCGCCCAGGTGTTTTCGCCAATCTTGATTCTCGCTTCTAGAAAATCAGGGCCGGAATCGGTGTTGCGATAACCTGTAGCGAAAACAGTTATTGGTTCGCCCGATGTGGTAAACAATTCACCGTCAATCAGTTTGTTTTCCCAAAGGTAATATAGGAAGTCTTCTTTCATTTTATTTTCCAGCAATTTAGAGGTTCGCTATCTAAAGTTCCTTTTTGTCTTGCCCAATCGATGAAAATGGAACGCAGGTCGCGGTCGCTTTGCCAGACGACGTGGTCTTTGATGTCGGTTTGTTGCCAGCCGCAGCCGTTCATGAAATGGTTGCCGCCGCCCATCGAGCGATAGGAATTCATCACTACGTTGTAGGTCTTTTCCATTTCGAAAGACGTGCCGTCGGCCATGCTGATGATGTTGATATGTTCGCCACGCGGTGCTTGGTCGGTCACTTCGTAGAGGATGCCTGCGCCCGAATCGAAGTTGTAGATTGGATTTCGCATTTCGTAGGCGTATTCAAGGAAATCCTTCACTTCCTTGCCGGTCATCGACATGACGGCGAGTGAGTTTTCGAAAGGATACCAAGTGAAGAAATCTTTCACCGTGAGCAAACCAGCTTCAATGGTTTTGCCTGCCGCAAGTGGCGCAGCAAAGGAAATGTCGGCATGGATGCCTTCCTTTTCGACCGTCTCGAACTGGCAGCGGTGGATCTCATCGACCCAAAGGCAAGGCCCGTTGAACGCATCGCTGCTATTGATTGTCACCGGCAGTTCGGCTACTTCGTTGTCTTGATAATCGTCGGCGCGTTCAAGGTAAGGCTGGAGAAGGTTGACAAAGTCGGCATCAGCTTCCTGTTCTTCGGTTGAAATCAGTTCGACGCTGATTTTCGACTTTTTGTGGTTCCTGAAAGTGACTTCGGCTTTTGCAAGACCTTTGGCGCGACTTCCAGAATTGAGCACGTAAACGGTGTCGCCTTCAATGTTGGCTACGGCTTCGGCTTTTTCCCTGTGGTCGTGACCGTAGAAAATCAGGTCGAAACCCGGCACATTTTCGGCCACCCATTTCGTGGCGTTTTCGCGACCAAGAGGTGTGCCTTCAGGCAGGTTTTGCTCGGCAAATTCCCAACCCGAATGGAAAAGTCCGACCATCAAGTCGGGATTTTCCTTTTCCTTGATGATTTTCACCCATTTTTGTGCGGCTTCTTCCAGTTGGTCGAAACGCAAGCCGGGGCGCAGACGGTCGGGAACCCAAGTCACGACGTATGGCGTGAGCAATCCCAAAACGGCAATCTTGCAGCCGTCGCGGTCTAATATAATATAAGGTGTAAAATAAGGCTCGCCCGTTGACTCGTCAATGACGTTGGCACAAAGGATGGGCACTTCGGTTTCCGCATAAACTTGGTCGAAGACCTTTCTTCCAGCCTCTATGTCGTGATTGCCGACACAAGCTGCGTCGTATGGGAAGTAATTCAGGAATTCCGAAGTCAGGTTGTGGTTTTCGGCATTCTGGTTGGAACAATATTGGTAGGTTGTGCCCTGCATGTTGTCGCCCGCATCGAGCAAAATGAGGTTGTCGCCCAGTTCGGCTTTCATCTGTTTTATGTATGCTGCATCGTTGCCGAATTCAGCAAAATTGCCGTGGGTATCAGTGCTTTCGATAAAAGTCAGTTTGGTTTCTTTTGGCTGGCAAGATGTTAGAGCTGCGGTGATTAAGGTCATGAATAGGATGCTTTTTTTCATTTTTTTCTTGATGTTAAGTTGACCGCTAAAATAGTAAAAAAAAGCGTGTTGGGTTTTCTAGAAGATAAAATTCATAAAAATTGAAAAAAACATTTGCTTGAAATCTGACAAAATCGTATTTTTGCAAGTCAATTCCTAAACCGAGTGTCAAATGGCCGATTTAAGCATCTTAGTATCCGAAATAGAGGTGAAATTGCGGAAAATGATTGATGCAAAGAATCAGTTAGCCATTGAAAACAAGCGGCTTGAGGCGGAAAACGCAGCGCTCACGGACGAAAATGTGATGTTGCGCAAATCCACCGAGGAGTTGAAGGATAAATTAAATAAAAGTATTATTGTTAACGCACTCGACAACGAGGAAGAAATAGAACAAGGAAGGAAGCTCATCAAGGAGTTGGTGAAGGAGATTGACAAGTGCGTTTCGATATTGAACAGTAAGGAATAATCAGATAAAAGGAAGTCGGAGAGATGGATGAAATCGTAATCAATATCACCATCGTGGACAAGCCCTACCGCTTGACGGTGGCCCGCTCCGATGAACAGAAAGTCAGGAAAGCGGCAAGCCTCATCAACGATCGTGTGAAGTCGTATTCAAGGCATTACGATTTCAAGGATGTGCAGGATCTTTTGGCGATGACAGCCTTGCAATTTGCCACTTCCGCAGTGAAATATGAATCTGAAGCCGCCTTTAAGGATCAACATCTGGAACGCAAGCTGAACGAATTGAACGACTTGCTGAGCGAACAACAATAGTCCCGCAGTGATTGAAAGGGACATCGCTCTTTGAAAATATGATACTGTCAGCCCATCGCATCTGGTAAACTCAACATTATCAAACACATCATTCGGTTTACTCGTGCTTTTCAAAAACAGGCCTCATTCCCTTCGGGGAAGTGCTTCGGCACCGGTGGACGTTTGCGGGAGACGGTGGCCATAAGCGTATCTTTTCGAGTTTACGCGTATCTCGTTGGGCAGGCAGTATCTTTTTCTTTTATTCCTCATTTTCGGGTAAAAACAGAGTTAAAATGTTATTACTCAGTATCCCTACATTATCGATTATTATCGCTGCAGTGGCTTTGGTTGTGGGCCTTGCAGTTGGGTATCTCGTCACATCCACAGCACTGCGTAAGGCAGTCACCAAAGAAGCTGATGCTTATCTCGAAGAATCGAAGGAAAAGGCCGAAGTCATCAAGAAAGAACGTATCCTGCAAGCCAAGGAGAAATTCCTTGAAATGAAGAACGAATTCGAAAAGACCACGGGCGAAAAGAAACGCGAGATTCAGAAGAACGAAAACAAGGTGAACCAGTTGCAACAACAGGTGAACCAACAGAAGGATGAAGTGCTGCGCAAGGCAAAAGAAGTGCAAGCTGCACAGCAACGCATTGATGCTCAGCAAGAATCGTTGACAAAGCGTAAGGCCGAGTTGGATAAGATTTATGAAGAGGAATCCAAGAAACTGGAGTCCATCTCAGGATTGTCGGTTAAGGAAGCCAAAGACCAACTTGTGGAACTTATCAAAGAAGACGCTCAAGCCGAGGCTATGGTCTATGTGAAGGAAATCACAGAAGACGCTAAGATGAGCGCTAACCAAACCGCAAAGAAAATCGTCCTAGAGACTATTCAACGCACTGCTGCTGAAGTGGCTATCGAAAACACAGTCAGTGTGTTCAATATCGAGAATGACGAAATCAAGGGTCGCATCATTGGCCGTGAAGGTCGTAACATCCGCGCTCTTGAATCGCTTACCGGAGTCGAAATCATCATCGACGATAGCCCAGATGCCATCCTCATTTCCGGCTTCGATCCTATCCGCCGCGAAATCGCACGCCTCTCGTTGCAGAAGCTCGTCACCGATGGCCGTATTCACCCCGCCCGTATCGAAGAGGTGGTCCACAAGGTTGAAAAGCAAGTGGAACAGGAAATCATCGAGACTGGTAAGCGCACCGTTATCGACCTCGGTCTGCACAACATGGCTCCTGATTTGATCAAGATGATTGGCCGCATGAAATATCGTTCGTCCTACGGACAGAACCTGCTGCAACACTCTGTCGAAACGGCTAAGTTGTGCTCGACTATGGCTGCTGAATTGGGCTTGAATCCGAAGGCTGCCAAGCGTGCCGGTCTGCTCCACGACCTTGGTAAGGTGGCTGAAAACGAAGACGAATTGCCACACGCCATCTTGGGTATGAAGGTGGCCGAGAAGTTCAAGGAAAAACCTGACATCTGCAATGCTATCGGTGCCCACCACGATGAAATCGAGATGGACAACCTGATTTCACCTATCGTTCAAGTATGCGATGCCATCTCTGGCGCTCGTCCAGGCGCTCGCCGCGAAGTGGTCGAGGCTTACATCCAGCGTTTGAACAAGCTCGAAGATATGGCCATGTCGTATCAAGGTGTTGTTAAGACCTACGCTATCCAGGCTGGCCGCGAATTGCGCGTCATCGTGGGTGCCGACAAGGTGAGCGATGCCGAGGCCGACCGTATTGCTTACGACCTTTCGAAGCAAATCCAGACCGAGATGACCTATCCTGGCCAAATCAAGATTACGGTCATTCGCGAAACTCGCGCTGTGAGTTATGCGAAGTAAGAATTGAAACGAGAAAAAAGTTTATTTGATGATAAAGGCTGCCTCAAACGAGGCGGCCTTTATTGTTATTCCACGCCAATTTTCATTCTTCCCATCAGACGTTGGAGTGGAGAAAGGATGGTGAGAAGCAAGTCGTAAATAATCAAGCCGGGGAGAATCCCTTTTTCTCCAAGTCGTTTCGATGCTTTGTGATAGATGAACATCTGTGTTCCATAGCGCAGCAAGAAGAAAAAGGCGAGAATCGGAATGTAATAGATGGAGCCAATCGAAAGGTCGAAGGCATGTGGAAGGCAAAGCAGGGCGATGAACGAAGCGTAGAAAAGGAATTGCGACCAAAGGAAAACTCCTTGCGAGAGTTTTGCGCTGAGGCTGTATTGCGGAATGGTAGAGTAGCGGCTACTTTTTTGGTGCATCCAAAGGCCGAAACTATTGGTTGGGATGGTGCGGACGGCGTTGTCGGCATCAATCAGCACTTCGGTGTTCTTCTTTGTGGCCACTTGACTGATGAACAAGTCGTCGTCGCCAACTGATGTCGTGTAGTGCGAAGTGAATCCTTTATTTCTGTAGAACAACTCTTTACGATACGATAAGTTCTTTCCTGTGCCCATGTAAGGCTTCCCGTTCAGGGCTGATGAAAGATAAAGAAGTCCTTGCTGGATGCAATCGAAGCGCATGATTCGGTTGAGCAATCCTTTCTTGAACATCAGCGGGCAATAACCGATGACGACTTCGGTGTTGCGTTTGTAGCAATCCACTACGCTGCGCAGCCATTTGTCGGTGTCGGGCTTGCAATTTACGTCGGTGAAAATCAACAGGTCGTTTTTTGCCGACTTGATGCCCATCGAAAGCGGGAACTTCTTGCCATTGAAGAAGTTAAGGTGTTGCCGCAACAGTACTGGCTTGATGCGGGGCTCGATGCGCTCAAGGTCTTTCAGGTAGTCTTCGGTGCCGTCTTCCGAGCAGTCGTTCACCACCACGATTTCGAAATCGGGATAATCCTGCTTCAGCAAGAGGGGCAGCAGCTCCATGAGGTATTCGTATGAGTCGCGTGTCCAAACCACTACTGATACGGGCTCCAATTCATCGTCGGTCTTGGAACGTCGGTTCTTCTTGTAGAAAGCGACTTTCGAGAAAACCAGCCAGTGATACACCAGTTGGATGACGAGCATGAGACCGAAAACGATTAAGATGATGATACTTAATATATTATTTGAAAAACTGATTTGCATATTACACTCCTTTCAATGAAGTGCAAATATAGGAAAGATTTTGCTTATTTTTGCAGCCTAAAATCAATTTGCAATGAAGAAATCTGCATTTGTGTTGCTAATGGCACTTTTCGTTTCGGCGACTGTTTTTGCCCAAACGAAAAACATTAATATGCGAGCTAAATCGGTGACTGGCAAGCAAGTCGCTATTCCTAAGGCTGGAAAGAATACGAACGCTGTGCTCAGCCAGACGACCATGTTGGTTGATGGAAAGATTTATCCATTCTTGGCTTTCTCTTTTGTGTCGTGCGTCGGCGATTCGTTGACGGGCAAAGTGAGTGTCACAGTTGAGGCAACGGCTAAAAACGAGTCAGTCATGATCGATTTCGGAAAGAATTGTGGTGAAAACCTTTGCTTGCGTGCCGTCGATATGAAAGGAAATCTTTTTGAAGGTGCTTTTGCAGAAAGCTATGACAAAGGAAAAGCATTGCCAGTAGGTGAAGCCGTTCGATATGTCTTTGAATTTGAGAAAGTTCCTGTCGGATTGGATATGTTCCATTTTGTGAAGGCTGAGTATGAAATCAGGAATGGCGAGGCAACTGTCAGTTCGCAAGAATGCAATCCGATTGGCGTGAAATATGCCAAAATCGAGTGGAAAAAACTATAAATGGCGGCAAAATGAATCAGATGAAGTTTACGATAACCTCAAACGACCCCAAAAGTTCAGCTCGTGCTGGCGTGCTGCAAACTGACCATGGCCCTATCGAAACACCGATTTTCATGCCTGTCGGTACGGCTGGCACCGTGAAGGCTTGCCATATACGTGACGTGAAGGATGAAGTGAAAGCTCAAATCATTCTTGGCAACACCTATCATCTCTATTTGCGTCCAGGGTTGGAAGTGCTTGAATCTGTTGGCGGACTGCATAAATTCAATGGTTGGGATAGGCCGATTCTGACGGATAGCGGTGGCTTTCAGGTGTTTTCGCTGACCGGAATCCGAAAGATGAAGGAAGAAGGCGTCGAGTTCCGCTCACATATCGATGGCTCGAAGCACATGTTCACTCCCGAAAGGGTGATGGACATCGAACGTAGCATCGGAGCCGACATCATGATGGCTTTTGACGAATGCACGCCTGGCACTGCCGATTATAATTATGCCAAGCAGTCGATGGAACGCACCCATCGCTGGCTCGACCGGTGCGTGAAGCGTTTCTCTGAGACTGAGCCATTGTATGGCTATCACCAGTCGCTGTTTCCTATCGTCCAGGGTTGTGTCTATCGCGACCTTCGCGAGCAATCGGCCGAGTTCATCGCTTCAAAGAATGCCGATGGCAACGCCATTGGCGGCTTGGCTGTGGGCGAACCTACCGAGAAGATGTATGAGATGGTTGAGCTGGTCAACACGATTTTGCCCAAGGACAAACCGCGTTACCTTATGGGCGTGGGCACACCTGCCAACATCTTGGAAGGCATCTCGCGCGGCGTAGATATGTTCGACTGCGTTATGCCTACGCGCAACGGACGCAATGGAATGCTCTTCACTTCGGAAGGTATCATGAACATGAAAAACGAGAAGTGGAAATTCGACTTTTCGCCTATTGATCCCAATGGTGAAACTTTCGTCGATGCACAATATTCGAGGGCTTATTTGCGTCATCTGTTCGTCTCGGGCGAGTCGCTCGGACCTATGATTGCTAGTCTGCACAACATCGGTTTTTATCTCTGGCTTGTGCGCGAAGCCCGCAAGCACATCATTGCTGGCGATTTCGCCGAATGGCGTGACGTGATGCTTGTAAAAGTCACTACAAGATTGTAAATGAAGAAATTAGATTTATATATATTCAAGAAGTTCATCGGGACGTTTTTCCTTGCCATCTCGCTTTTGGTGGTGATTGTCATCATCTTCGACCTCTCGGAAAACCTTGATCTCTTCCTGAAGCATAACGCCCCTTGGCAACGGGTGTTTTTTGAGTACTATGTCACTTCGATTCCTTATTATATCAATCTGTTCATCTATTTGTTCACGTTCATTGCGGTTGTGTTTTTCACTTCAAAGATGGCCGCGCATACCGAAGTCGTTGCCATCCTAAGCAGTGGTGTAAGTTTTTGGCGATTTCTCTATCCTTATATGCTTGCGGCAGTCACTTTGGCAGTCATGTCGCTGTATTTCGGCAACTTCCTGATTCCTAAGACGAATGAAATCCGACAGGCATTCAAGAATGAATATATGGAGAGTTTGGTGACCTTCGGTGGTAACAATATCCATGTGCAAATTGGTCCCGACGAATATGTCTATATTGACGGCTATAACCTTGAAAAGGATTTGGGTTATCGTTATTGTTGGGAGAAATATGATGGTAATGAGTTGAAATATAAGATGCTGAGCGATATTGTTTATCATGATTCCGTTGTGCCCAACAAGTGGAGAATCGATAATTACGGAATACATCATCTTAATGGCGGTGAGGAATGGCTTGAGAAAGGCCGTCGCATGGATACCGTTTTCAATCTTCTGCCTACCGATTTTTATCAGATTAAGGAAGACTACATCGAAATGGATTTTTTCGAGTTGCGCGACCACATTGCTAAGATGAAGAGCAAAGGAGCACAAGGAGTGACGGCTTACGAGGTGGAAATGCAGCAACGTTGGGCCGCTCCGGGGGCTATCCTCATTCTCACCTTGATTGGTGCGGCACTGTCGAGCCGAAAAATCAAGGGTGGCATGGGAATGCATTTGGGAATCGGTATCGTGATAGCCTTCTCCTATATTCTCTTCATGCAGATTTCCAAGTCGTTCGCCATCTCGGGAGGCTTGTCGCCGTTCATGGCAGCGTGGACGCCGAATTTCATTTTCAGTGCCCTCGCCATCGTGCTTTTGAGAAAGGCACCAAAATAAATTTTCTGTCAAGAAGGTTTCGTTTCTTTGTTTTTCTTATTTTCGCCATTCAATTTCGTACAACTAAAACTCTTTGTCATGCACATCGCAATAGCAGGAAATATAGGCTCGGGCAAGACCACACTTACACGCTTGCTTGCCAAGCATTTCAGCTGGAAACCGCATTTCGAGGAAGTGGAACACAATCCTTATTTGGATAGTTTCTACGAGGATATGCAACGCTGGTCGTTCAATATCCAGATTTTCTTCCTCAACAGCCGTTTCCGTCAGGTGATGGATATCCGCAATAGTGGAGAGAATGTGATTCAAGACCGCACTATTTATGAAGATGCCAACATCTTTGCTGCCAACCTCTATTCCATGGGCCTCATGGAAACACGCGATTTCGAGAATTACAAGTCGCTGTTCGAACTGATGACCAAGTTCCTCCAAGCGCCCGATTTGCTGATTTACCTTCGCGCATCGGTGCCGACGCTTATCCGCCATATTGCTAAGCGCAATCGTGACTACGAACAATCAATCAGCATCAGCTATCTGACAAACCTGAATGAGCGCTATGAAGAATGGATTAGCCATTACAATGAGGGAAAACTGCTGATTATCGACACCGATAATCTCGAACTTGAAAATCCTGAGGACCTGGGTACGGTCATCGATCGCATCGAAGCCTCGCTTAATGGTTTGTTCTGATGAAGTTTGTTGGAATCATACCTGCACGTTATGCTTCTACGCGCTTCCCTGGCAAGCCACTTGCGTTGATTAAAGGGAAAACGATGATCCGTAGGGTTTACGAACAGGCCTTGAAATCGAGGCTTGACGCTGTCGTTGTGGCAACTGATGATGTGCGCATCGCTGATGAAGTGATGGATTTTGGTGGCCGTTATGTGCTCACCGACCCTAACCATCGCAGTGGCACCGACCGTTGCCGCGAGGCTCTTGACTTGCTCGACGATGCTTTCGATGCTGTCGTCAACATTCAAGGTGATGAACCATTCATCGACCCTGAACAAATCAATATGATGGTTGATTTGATAGGCCGTGATGACACGCAACTGGCTTCGTTGGCCAAACGCATTCGCCTTGAAGATGAACTTTTCAGCCAGAATACGGTGAAAGTGGTCATGGATAAAGAAGGCAAGGCCTTGTATTTCAGCCGTCAGCCTATCCCATTCATGCGCAATGTCGATGCTACCGAATGGCTTGCCAAAGGCATGTTTTACAAGCATGTTGGCATTTATGCCTATAAGGCTGAAGCCTTGCGTAAGATTGCACAAATGCCAATGTCGGAGTTGGAAAAGTCGGAGTCGCTTGAGCAACTGCGTTGGCTTGAGAATGGTCTGGAGATTCGCATGGGCATTACCGACACCGAGAATGTCTCAATAGATACACCTTCAGATCTCCAAAAAGCCGAGTCGTTCATAACATCGCAGATTGATTCAAATTCATCAATGCGGTCGCTGAGCGGAGCCGAAGCGCCGCAAAACATATAACACATCGTCATGAAAACCATCGCTGAAGCCATTTTCGACCTTTTGTTCGTCCGCGACACTGTTATAGTGCCAGGCTTGGGCGCTTTTGTCAAGAAGCCGACTTCAGCAAATGTGAATCGTGTGGCTAATTACTTTACGGCTCCTTCGTCGGTCATTGAGTTTAATGATAAATTGCGTGATGACAATGATTTGATTGTCAATTATATAGCGGAAGAAAGCAACATTCCACTTGATGAAGCCCGTCGTCTGCTCGCAATCTTTGTTTCAGATTGTTTTGGCGTTTTGAAAGAAGGGAAGAGCGTCACTTTGAAAGGTATCGGTTCGCTTAGGTGCGATTGGAGTTCTGATATTGTTCTTGATCAGGATACTTCATCCAATTTTAATAGCGATTCTTTCGGATTGAGCGATTTCACGGCAGTTCCTGTTGGCCATTCCGCCACGAAAGCGGAAATCAGGGCCGAAATCGAGCAACAGCAGAAAGAAAAGAATACGCCTGTCACGGTTGACGAAAAGGCAGTCCATGAAGACGAAGATGACCATCGCCGTCGTGTATGGCCATGGATTCTGCTGATTTTGTTGCTTTTAATTGCAGCTGTTTTTGGTCTTCAATATTTCCGTATTGTTGATTTTAAGCAATGGTTGTGGCCACAAGATCCAATCACTCTTCCAATCGATATGGTAATTGAACAAGAAAAACCGATTGTGGCACCTGATAGCACGGCAATGCCTGAAACGGATACGATTCTTTATCAAGAAACAGATACTTTGACCGAAAGAGATTCTTTGGGAATTTTGAATGAACAAGGAACTGAAGAATTAACTCAGCTGGAACAAGAAATTGCATCGGTTGAAGATGCCAAAATCATGATTGTAGCTGGCTGTTTCTCCAATGAGGAAAATGCCCATAGATTGGAAGCCAAGCTGAAGGACAGTGGCTACCAAAGTGCATGCGTTGAAATGCATGGAGGCAAATGGTTCGTAAGTTATGGTCGCTATCGTACCGACGATGAGGCAAAAGCAGCTCTCGCTAAAATCAAGGCTGACGGTGAAGCAAAGGCTTGGATAAGGAAGTGACCGCTTTATTCCGCTTTAGGCATTTCTTTGCCGAAAACCAATCCGACAATATCATTGATGATTCCGTTGTCTTTTTCTAAGACGGGGATTTCGAGTGTGCTGCAACCTTTCAGTAGCTGTTCGGCTTGGGCGATGATTTCCGTGTCGAGGCAGTCGGAGGCTATCTGAATGTCGTTGATGATGCCTTTCGCCTCATTGATATGGAGTGAGATTTCGACGGCACCCCAATCGAATTGGGCACGCTTGGTGGTCTGGAAATGTTCCCAACGGGCGAATAGAAAATCGAATGATGAAATGCGCCTTGCTGTGGCTTGCACTTCTTCGTTTTGTGATAAATCCTCGAAATTGACAATGATAGGTGTCCCGCCATAGATTTTGGCAAACGAGCGGATGAGCGGTTCCTTGATGTTTTCTGAAGTGAGTTCGGGCACGGCTTCGCTCAGGTTGATGACGCGGCTGCTGACACTTTTCACACCGTGTTTTTGCAACTTCGCTTGGTTGACGGTGAGGTAACGCATCATCTTTTCACCATCGGTCTTGATGAGGATTGTGCCGTGGTGCAGGTTGTTGTTGCCTTTCGAGAAGGCATTGCCTGAGAATTTACGGCCTTGATAGGTGAGGTCGTTGCGGCCTGATATCTCGGTCTCCAAGCCATAATTCAGCAAAGCATCTTGGATGATGGAAAGTTGCTTGCGCACGTCGTAGTTCTTGCGGCTCGCAATGAATGAGAAATTGATGTTACCAAGGTCGTGATAGACGGCGCCTCCACCGGTGCCGCGGCGCATGACGTGGCCGCCTTCGTCGAGCAACATTTTCACATTGCATTCCGAATAAGGGTTTTGGTTGTAGCCGATGACGACGGTCTGCTGGTTTTTCCAGAGATACATCGTGATGGTGTCTTCTTCTTGATGATCCACGAGATAGGCTTCGACTGCGCGGTTGAGGAACGGGTCGTATTGCGTGCTGATGATGACTTGAGTTTTCATTCTGGATGGAAATATAAGAAAAAAGCCCGCTTTTCAGCGAGCTTTGGTAGTCTCTCCGGGATTTGAACCCGAGTTACCAGGATGAAAACCTGACGTCCTGACCAGACTAGACGAAGAGACCATCTTTCTGTCTTGTTTTGACGTTGCAAAAGTATAGAAAAAAACGATGCGAACAACAATTTGCCGAATAATTTTTTCTTTATTTATGTAACTTATTGAATGTTATTCAAATAAAAATGATACAAGGAATGTTTTATTGGACAATTTTTGGATCGGAGCGTCATAAATCAGGTTCTGTGTCTCGTTTCTTTTCACGATATCGAGCATTCCGTAGCTCATTTTTATCTCGATTCCCATCTTGAACCACTGGTTGTAGATGTCGAAACCTGCTCCAATTTCGAAGGCGCAATCGAAGCGGCGGGTGACCAGATTGTTGATGTACTCGTTGCCGCTGCTGTCGGTTTGCTTGTTGCTTTTCTGTGAAGCAAGGTCAAGTTTTGGGTTGACGCCACCAATAAGGTAGGCTCCCACATTGTTGAAACGCTTCGAACGATATTTGATGTGAAGTGGAAATTCGACAAATGTGGTGAAAATAGGTTTGTTGTTGATGGTGTCGAATCTCATGCTGCCGTTCTTGTCTTTGATGGCGATGGTGTAGGAAATGTTTCGGTCGGCGAAACTCAGCGTGGGGATGAGGCGCAGGTCAAAATATTTGCCGAGGCGTTTGCTGCCGATGATGCCTACGGTGAAGCCGGGCATGATGTCGCTCTCTATGTTATAGACGCTGATGGATTGCGTGGTTTCTCCACTGACAGGTCCCATGGGCCAAGTGCTTGGCGAGAATTGAAGGTTCTGATAGTTGTCAACGGTCTTGATGGTGTACATCATCTCGTTGAATCCCAACAAAAAACCGAAGTGGTAAGGTTCTTGCTCGTATTTCGGCAAGTAGTTCATCACTTTTCGTTGGGCCATGACTGGGGTCATGAAACATGTCGCAATCAGCAGTGCGATGGCGATTATCTTGGCGTATTTCTTCACTTTCGTTCTATTTTTAATGTTCGTGTAACGATTTGTTTCCGCTTTTATTGCGTGAAAAATGCGTGCAAAAATAGGAAATTCTATTGGATTGTCATTTGAAAGCCGAATACAAAGTGGCAATACCGAATGACAAACTCTTTTTCTCAACTTGTTGGAAACCTTTCTCCCTTAATATATTAATAAAGGTATTAGGTGGCGGAAAGTTTTGGACAGAAGCAGGTAAGTAACTGTATGCCGATTTATCTTTTGAAATCCAAGAACCGATTTTTGGCAGTATGTGCTTGAAATAGAATAGATAGGCTTGCTTTATGGGGAAGGATTGAGGCATCGAGAACTCTAAAATGCACAATTGGGCATTGGGCTTCATGACACGATGAATCTCCTTTAGCGAGCTCGGTAGGTCTTCGAAATTGCGGGCACCGAAGGCGATAGTGACAGCATCGAAGGTACCGCTTGCAAATGGAAGATGGGCAGCATCGCCTTGTTGTAACTGGATGCTGTTTTCCAAACCTTGCTTCTCGACTTTCTCTTTGCCGATTTCGAGCATTTTTGCTGAAAAGTCGAGGCCTGTAATGTGGGCTTCGGGCAGTGATTTCGCCAACTGCAAGGCAAGGTCAGCGGTGCCAGTGGCAAGGTCGAGGATTTGCTCCGGGTGACGAATGGCTATGGTTTTCACTGTCTTGCGTCGCCAAATCTTGTCGATATTGAGCGAGAGCAGATGGTTGAGAAAATCGTAGCGCGGCGAGATGCGGTCGAACATCGCGGCGATTGGGGAGTGGCTGTGATTAGTGATTCCGTCGGTCATGACTTTTGTTTATGGCTGCGAAGATACTGAAATTCGGCTTTGGGTTGCAACATTACAACCTACTGCCATGAAATAAAAAATGCCGATTTTTGCAGCGTTTTGTAACAAAAGAGATTGTCGTCCGTATAAATGGAATCAAAATCAATAACAACATATAACAATGGATAACTCAAAAAGATTGCAGCGGAACACACGAAACAAGGTCATTGCAGGCGTGTGTTCTGGTTTGGCCGATTTTTTCGGCATCGATGTCGCTTTGATGCGCGTGATTTTCATTCTGCTTTTGGTAGCAGGTTACTCGGGCTTCCTTATCTATCTCATTCTCTGGATTGTGATGCCTAAGGCGAACCATGCCGAGAATCAGTCGTATGACAATGCTGAATCTACAGTTGCGCAAAGTGGCAAAGGTAGTTGGATCGCGGGTGTCATCCTTATTGCCATCGGCACTCTGTGCTTGCTCGACGATTTTCTCCCGAAGTTTGATTGGTCAACTATTTGGCCGGTATTGCTCATCGTGTTAGGTCTTTTGCTCATCGTTCCATTTAAAAACAGAAAATCATGAAAAGCAGGAATTTGTTCTTAGGAATCATCATCCTTTTTGTTGGTGTTGTCGCCTTGTTGGCTTCGCTGGATGTCATTACTTTCAGCTGGAGCGTGGCCTTGCGTCTTTGGCCTATGTTGTTTATTTTCTTAGGTGTGGCCATCTTGCCTATCAATAATTATCTGAAGACGGGTTTGTTGGTCCTCATGCTGGGTCTGAGTTGCCTGCTTTATCATTACGAGGCGAAAAACCATCCTGAATCCTTCGCCTTCACGAAAATCGTGAACAACTTCAAGAATGATATCTGGTCGGATGATGATGAAACTGATGGGAACGTGCCTTTCATTCAGGAATTTTCCGAACCATTTGGTGCTTATTCGCATGCCACTTTGAATGTCGATTTTGGTGCTGGCGAATTCGAGATCAAGAAGCCTTGTGCCGAATTGGTGAAGGTGAACAGCCACAACGATTTCGTGAAGTATTCCATGCTTGTCGAGAGAGATGATGATTTCGCAAATGTTTATGTCAGTGAAGAAAACAATGGCAAGCACAAGCGTAATAAAGTGAACAATGAATTGGATATAGCTCTGAGCGACGTGCCATTATGGACAGTGAATATCGAGACGGGCGCTGCAGACTGCGATTTCGATTTTTCGCCTTACAAGGTTGAAAAACTTAATATTGAAGCTGGTGTATGCGACATGGATATCCGCCTTGGCGACCGCGGCTGCGATACGGAATTGATTGTTGAATCGGGTGTTTCCGACATCAATATTGAGATTCCGGCATCGATGGATTGCAAAATCTATTTCGATTCCGCTATCACTTCCAAGGATTTTAAAGGTTTTGAAAAGGTCGAAAAGGGAGTGTGGCAGGCTTCTGGCGACGGTTCCTCTGAACATGTCATTGTCATCAAGTTGGATTGCGGCGTTTCTGACATTGACGTGGAACGCTATTGATTCCGCATCAGTATTTCGTCGGCTTCGTTCCGTGTTCCACAATTATGTTTATCTTTGCAGCATAAATTCAACAATTGAACATCGAGATGTCGAAGAAAAACAAACTGGAACGATTTGCAGAGAACAAGACTTTCCCAAACTTGTTTGAATATTCTTACGAACGCATCATGTCGGAGGGCTTCCCGCTTCAAGGGAAGTGGCACTCCGATTTTTTCCATAACGATAATCCTATTGTGCTCGAATTGGGCTGTGGCAAAGGCGAATACACCGTCGGCTTGGCTCGTGCTCACCGCGACATAAATTATATAGGTGTCGATATCAAGGGCGCACGCATTTGGCGCGGTTTGAAGCAGTCGAATGAGGAAGATTTGAAAAATGTGGCCTTCATTCGTGCCCGCATCGACCAGATTGAGCATTTCTTCGGAAAGGACGAAGTGGCTGAGATTTGGGTCACTTTTCCCGACCCGCATCCTGGCGAAGGCGAACGCAATGCGCGTCACCGCCTGACGTCGCCCGAGTTTTTGGAACGTTACCGTAAAATCGTTACACCTAATGGCATCCTGAACCTGAAGACGGATAGTCCTATCATGTATGAGTTTACTTTGCATGATGTGATTGAAAAACAAGGACTTAAACTTTATTATAATTGCGATGACCTTTACGCCAACGATGATGATTTGGAAGTGAAGACCATCCGCACCTTCTACGAACAGATGTGGCTCGACAAAGGTCTGACGATTAAATATTTGAGGTTTGATATCAATCCGTAGAATATTAGCAATCAATCCAAATCTTTAAATCTTAAATTTTGAAATTTTAAATACACAATAATGTACACCAACGAAAATCAACTATACATCGCACATAGCGATAATGGACCTATCAACCTGATAGGCAAAATGGCCAACCGTCACGGACTGATTGCAGGTGCAACAGGTACGGGTAAGACCGTCACATTGCAAGTCATTGCCGAATCGTTCAGTCAGGCTGGCGTACCTTGCTTCATGGCCGACATGAAAGGCGACCTTTCGGGTATCAGCCAGGCGGGTGCCATGAGCAGCTTCATCGAGAAGCGCTGCCCCGAATTCGGCATTCCCAATCCGCAGTTTGCAGGCTGCCCGACACGTTTCTTCGATGTGTTTGGCGAACAGGGCTTCCCGTTGCGAGCCACTGTCTCCATGATGGGCCCACAACTTCTGTCGCGACTTCTGAGTCTGAACGAGACTCAATCGGGTGTGCTGAATGCCGTGTTCCGCATTGCCGATGATAACAATCTGTTGCTCATCGACTTGAAGGACTTGCGCCTGATGCTTGATTTTGTTGGCAAGAATGCCGCTAAGTTTACGACTGAATATGGCAACATTGCATCGGCTTCCATCGGCGCCATCCAACGTGGTGTTATCGAACTTGAAACCCAAGGCGGCGACAAGTTCTTTGGTGAACCGGCTTTCGACATCGAAGACCTTTTTGCTGTTGAAGATGGCAAGGGAGTGATGAATGTTCTGGCTGCCGACCGTCTGATGCTGAATCCGAAACTCTATTCCACTTTCTTGCTTTGGCTGATGACGGAATTGTATTCGCGTCTGCCTGAAGTGGGCGACTTGGAATTGCCTAAGTTGGTGTTTTTCTTCGATGAAGCCCACATGCTTTTCGATGGCACCTCGAAGGCTTTGGTGGAAAAAATCGAACAAGTCATCCGCTTGATTCGTTCGAAGGGTGTTGGCATTTACTTCATTACGCAAGTGCCCAGCGATGTACCGGCCAATGTCTTGGCACAACTTGGTAACCGTGTCCAGCACGCTTTGCGTGCTTTCACACCGCAAGACCAAAAAGCTGTGCGTGCTGCCGCCCAGACCTTCCGCGCCAATCCTGCTTTCAAGACCGAAGACGCTATCATGGACCTTGCCACGGGTGAAGCGCTCGTCTCGTTCTTGGACGAAAAAGGCTCGCCTGCGGTGGTTGAAAGAGCTAAGATTCTCTTCCCGTTGAGCCAGATTGGTGCCATTACAGCTGGTCAAAGGCTTGACATTCAAAACGCTGCTCCAGATAACATCAAGAAATACAGTGAGTTCTTTGACCGCGAAAGTGCCTACGAAGTGCTCACCGAGGTGAATCAACAACTTGAAGAAGCCAAACAGCAGGAATTGCAGGCCATCGAAGAGGAAAAGGCCTTGAAAGCCAAGGAAAAAGAAGAAGCTAAAGCAGCCAAGGAAAAGTCAAAGAAAAGCGGTAGCATCAAGCGCACGATTTTGGGAACCATGCTCGGCGCAGCGGCGACAAGTTTCGCGCGCAGCATTGGCACGAAAGTGGCCAAGAGCATTGGCGGTGGCTCGGCAACCACAAAGACGAAGTCGTCGAAGAAAAAATCAGACGAGTCGATTCTTGGCAGCGCAGCCAAGAAAGCCGCTCAGTCGGCTGCCTCAACTGCAACGCGAAAAGTTACCGAAGAAATCCTGAAAGGAATCTTAAAATAAGAATCGCGAATTTAAGCGAATACTGATGAAACGGATTGTCTGGATGTTTTTCCATTCGGGCAATCCGTTTTGCTTAATTTATCTGAAAGTATTTTGTGATCAATCCTTACCTTCACCTTTCAGCATGGGTACAAACCGGAAATCGCCGAATTCTTCCTGTTTCAAACTGCCATCGGCCATTTTCGTAATGCGCAGCATCTTTTGTCCGTTGCCGTTTTCATCGTCAATAGGGATGACCATGATGCCATTGGGCTTAAGCTGTTCGATGAGTTTCTCTGGAATTGTCGGTGCTCCTGCGGTGATGATGATGCGGTCGAAAGGCGCGTATGTAGGCAGTCCCTCAAAACCATCGCCAAGGAAGGTCTTCACGCGGAAAGAAAGTTGTTCAAGGATTTCCTTGGTCTTGAAGTAAAGGTTGCGTTGACGCTCGATGGAGAAGACTTTGGCTCCCATGACGGCCAGCACGCAAGCCTGATAGCCTGAGCCTGTGCCAATCTCCAATACTTTCATTCCGGATTGGATGTCAAGTAGTTGCGATTGAAATGCGACGGTGTGAGGTTGCGATATGGTCTGCCCTGACCCGATGGGGAAGGCCATGTCTTGATAGGCCAATTCTACAAACGACGAGTCGAGGAAAACGTGTCGTGGAACTTCGTTGATGGCGGCCAGCACTTTTTCGTCGCTGATGCCTTTTGTGCGCAACAAGTCAACGAGTTGCTTGCGCATGCCTTTGTGGCGGTAATTGTCTTCTAAATTGATGCTCATTTCGTAGGCAAAAGTACCATTTATTTCACATTCTGCATTTATCAATCCGCATTAAAATTGTATTTTTGCCCAAATTTTCTGAAAATGTTGAAAATAGGAGTTTTGGGCGCTGGCCATCTTGGAAAGATTCATCTCAATTGCATAAAGCAGATTGAGGATTACGATTTGGTGGGCTTTTATGATCCTGACAGGACTACGGCTGCTGAAGTGGAATCAAAGATGGACGTGCGTTGTTTCGATTCTATTGATTCGCTGATAGATGCAGTGGATGTGGTTGACATCGTGACACCAACCATCCAACACTATCATTGTGCTTCAATGGCCTTGAAGAAACAGAAACATGTCTTCATTGAGAAGCCTATCGTTGCTACTCCTGATGAAGCCAATGCCTTGATGAAGCAGGCTGTGGAGGCTGGCGTAAAGGTTCAGGTTGGTCATGTCGAGCGGTTCAATCCGGCTTTCATTGCGGCAGAGCCTTTCATCAAGTCGCCGCGTTTCGTTGAAGCGCATCGCTTGGCGTTGTTCAATCCACGTGGCACGGACGTGCCTGTCGTTCTCGACCTCATGGTCCATGATTTGGATATTCTGCTCTCCATTGTGAAGTCGCAAGTGACTCGTGTCAGCGCAAGCGGTGTCGCTTTGGTGAGCCCGACGCCCGACATCACCAACGCCCGCATCGAGTTCGAAAACGGAACGGTGGCCAACCTTACGGCTTCGCGCCTGTCGCTCAAGAATATGCGCAAGACACGTATCTTCCAAGACGATGCCTACATTACGGTTGACTTCTTGGACAAGGTGGCCGAGGTGGTTCGCCTCAACGTTGACGTTGACCCGAGCGACCCGCTTTCGTTCACACTTTGCCTTGCCGATGGCAGTGAACGACAAATCACTTTGGAGAAGCCTGAAGTTCATCCTATCAACGCCATCAAGACCGAACTTGAGAGTTTCTATGCCGCCATTGTCCACAATTCTGAACCGGCGGTTACCATCGAAGACGGTATCGCTGTCTTGAAGTTGGCTTATCGTATTCTCGATGCCATTGACGAGGCGGCCTCAAAAGTGAAGAAATAATGTGATGAAATGACAATATTAACAGATACAATCCGTTAGAAAAGCAAATTGTTGAAATGAAGAAAAAGTATATTTTACCTTTGTTTGTGGCAGCGATGGCCGTTTTGGTGGCTTCGCATTCATGTAGGAAATTCGAGAATGGCATAGAGGTGCCTTCCTACATTCATATCGACTCTATTTCAGTTGATTGCGACTATTATGCTTTTGGAGCCAACACGTCGAACATCAGCGATGCGTGGGTATATGTGGATGACCAGATTGTCGGTTGTTACGAGCTTCCTGCCACTTTCCCGGTCTTGAAGAAAGGCCCTCACAAAGTGTCGGTTTACGGTGGCATCAAGGTGGATGGTCGTAGCGGCGCGCGTGCTCCGTATTCGTTTTATGCACCAATGGTCTATAGCAACTTGAATCTCGTTCAAGATAGCGTCGTGAACCTGAATCCTGTGCTTAATTATTATGAAATAGGCAAAGGCACCAATGTGGGCTGGATGGAAGACTTTGAGCAAGGCTCGACGCTTGTCAAGACATCGGACAGCGACACTTCGCTTTTCCGCGTTGGTTTCCCTGAATCATGGCAAGGCGATGTGATTCATTCGTCATATTCCGGCAAGGTGGTTCTGCCTCCCGATTCGCTGCATTTCACCTTGGCTAATTCTGACCCACTTTACGATCTCCCAACCAACAGCAATCCTGTCTTGCTTGAGATGGACTACAAATGCAATGCTGCCTTCACCGTGGGACTGCTTTATTATAAGGACTTTAAGCTGACGGAATGGCCTTTGGTGACGGTTACGCCCACCGACTCAATCAACGAAGTGCCTCAGAGATGGAACAAGATATATGTCAACTTAGGCCCGACCTTGGTTGAATATCGCAATGCCGAGTATTTCAAGGTCTATGTCACCTCGCACGTATATAAAGGAACTGCTACAGAATATGTTCCTGACCGTACCCGTTATTATTATTTTGACAACATGAAACTCTTCTATAAATGAAGATGAACAAGAAGAAACTTACCCGACTTTATTTCCTGCTCGATTGGATTTCATCCGTCTTGGCATGGACACTTTTCTATTTTTTCCGTAAGGCTCACGAAGACCTTTACATCAATTATTGGGACCGCATTGCGTATTCCTTGGGCACTACCAGCTTTTGGCTGGGCGTTGCCATCATCCCGCTGTGCTGGCTTCTCTTGCATGCCATTACGGGAGCCTATCAGAAAGTCTATCAGAAATCGAGGCTGAAAGAATTGGAGCAGACTTTCTTCGTCACGCTCTTGGGTGTGGTGGTCATCTTCTTTGTGGTCATCCTTGATGATGAAGTGACGACTTACAAGTCCTATTATCAGTCTTTTATCGCGCTTTTCTCCTTCCAATTCGGCTTGACTTACATCCCGCGACTCATCGTCACAACAACCATCATCAATCGGATTAGAAGCAAAAAGATTGGCTTCAATGCCATCATTGTGGGCAGCAACGACAATGCTTGCGCTATCTATAAGGAAATCGAGGAAGAAGTGAAGCCCTCGGGTCACCGCTTGATTGGCTTCGTGAATGTCTATGATAAGGACTACTACAAGCTGGGCGAGTATCTGCCACATCTCGGCTCGTATCACGACATTGTTAAGATTGTCAAGGAGAACAATGTCGAAGAGGTCATCATTGCTATCGAACGATCTGAGACTCAAACCATGAATGTGTTGCTTTCGGTGATGGATAACACAGATGCTACGGTGAAAATTATTCCTGCCATGCAGGATTTGGTTTTCGGAAATATCAAGCAATCAGCCATTTGGCAAGCTCCACTTGTGGATGTCACTCCCGAGCTGATGCCGCTTTGGCAACGTGTCGTAAAGCGCGCTTTCGATATCGTATCTTCGGTGTTGGCTTTGATATTGCTCTCGCCCGTGTTCCTGTTGTGCGCTCTCATCATCAAGAAAACCTCGCCAGGACCAATCTTCTATGTGCAGGAACGAATCGGTAAAAATGGCAAGCCTTTCAAGATGGCCAAGTTCCGTAGTATGCGCATCGATGCGGAAGCTACGGGAGCACCTCAACTGTCGAGTGGTGACGATGACCCGCGCATCACGAAGTTCGGTCGCACCATGCGTAAGTTCCGCCTGGACGAAATACCGCAGTTTTGGACTGTGCTGAAAGGCGATATGTCGTTGGTTGGCTATCGTCCTGAACGTCAGTATTATATCGACAAAATCATGGAAAAGGCACCATACTATCGTCTGCTTCTGAAAGTGAAACCTGGCATCACAAGTTGGGGAGAAGTGAAGTTCGGCTATGCCGAGAATGTCGACGAGATGGTGGAACGTCTGAAATATGATGTTTTGTACATCGAGAATGTCAGTCTCGCGATTGATATCAAAATCATGATTTACACCGTGCTGATTGTGGTGCAAGGAAGAGGCAAATGAGAATACTTCTTTGTCGCTTGTCACTTTTTTCTTGTTGGAAAATCCAATTATTTTCGTTTATTTTGCACTCTCAATTCCATGACCTTGCGGATATGGGTGATTTTATCATAATCTGTTGAAATTCAAATAGCAATTTTATGCGTAACCACTATTTTTCAAGACTCTTTTCCGTCTTATTATTCTTCTTGTTCTGTTCGACTATCGTTGTAGCTCAAGATAATAGCGTCAAAGGCTTCGTCTATGAAGAAGCGACTGGCGAGCCCGTGATGTTTTCCAATGTCTATTTAAAGGGAACGACTTTGGGCGGCTCGACGAACGAAAACGGTTGTTTTAACATCACTCGTATTCCTGACGGGAGCTACACTTTGCTTATCACTTGTGTGGGTTACGACACCATTTCTGAACCAATTAGCTTGGCTAAAGGTCAGGTTGTCAACAAGAAGTTTTATCTTCAAGAAACCAGTCTGAAACTTGAAACCGTGACGATTACGGCTGAAAAGATTGAGGCTCGCACCGAGACCAAGACTTCTGTCATCAGCGTGACGCCTAAGACCATCACCAAGATTCCGAGTATGGGAGGCCAAGCCGACTTTGCTCAGTATCTGCAAGTGGTGCCGGGTGTCATCTTCACGGGCGACCAGGGCGGACAACTTTATATCAGAGGTGGTTCGCCTATCCAAAACAAGGTGCTGCTTGACGGCATGGTCATCTATAATCCGTTCCATTCCATTGGCCTGTTCTCGGTTTTCGATACCGACATCATCCGAAACGCTGATGTGTTTACGGGCGGCTTCGGAGCCGAATACAGCGGTCGTGTTTCGTCCATCATGGATATCTCCACCCGCGACGGTAACAAAAAACGTTTGTCGGGCAAACTGAATGCCAGCACGTTTGGCGCTAAAGTCATGGTGGAAGGCCCTTTGGTTAAGGCCAAGAGTGATAATGCAGCCTCGCTTTCTTTCATCCTGACCGCCAAGACTTCTTATCTTGAATACACTAGCAAGAAACTCTATAAGTATGCCAATGAGGCAGGTCTGCCTTTCGATTTCAATGATATCTATGGCAAGGTTTCGTTGAGCGCTCCAAACGGCAGCAAGGTGAATTTCTTTGGCTTCTCGTTCAACGATAAGGTGAACAACTACAAGGCATTGGCTGATTTCGGTTGGAACTCATACGGTTTGGGTACCAATTTCCTCGTCATTCCAGGGAAGGCTCCCGTCATGATTGAAGGTAATATCGCTTATTCGAATTACGATTCGAGAATGCGCGAGAACAACAACCCCGACCGCAGCAGCAAGATCAATGGATTCAACATGGCCTTCGATTTCAGCTATTTCTTGGGTAAGAATACTTTTAAGTATGGCTTCGAGTTCGCAGGCTTCACGACCGATTATCAGGTTAAGTCCTCAGGCTTTTCTCTTACCCCCGAACATACTACTGAAATTGGTGCGTATGCCAAATATAAGGCTACGATTGGTAACTTGCTGCTCGAACCAAGTTTCCGCCTGCAATGGTATCTCTCCATGTCGGAAATGTCTCCTGAACCTCGCTTGGCCATTAAGTATAATATCAATGACTGGTGGCGCCTCAAAGGTGCTTGTGGCATGTATTCGCAAAACTTCGTTGCCGTCACATCCGACCGCGATGTCGTCAATCTGTTCTATGGCTTCCTCTCTGATGTTGATAACCTTCCGTCCACATTCAATGGTAAAGAAGTGAAAGGCCATTTGCAAAAGGCCAACCATTTCATCTTGGGTTCGGAATTCGACATCACTAACAATGTCACGGTCAATATTGAAGGCTATCTGAAAGACTTTACCCAACTGACCAACATCAATCGCAATAAGATCTATCCTGACGAACCTTCGTACAACACTTCCGACTTGCTGAAAAAAGACTTTACGGTGGAAACCGGTAAGGCCTCGGGCTTCGACATCTCGCTGAAATATGAAGACAAACATTGGTACCTTTGGGCAGTGTATGCACTCGGTTTCGTGAACAGAGACTATGAGAAGGTGATAGGCGAGGAGACGTCCATGGTTTCTTATGCGCCTCATTTCGATCGCCGCCACAACATCAATCTCATCCTTACCTATACGGCTGGCGCCAAGCGCGAGTGGGAATTTGGCGGTCGTTGGAACTATGGCAGCGGTTTTCCGTTCACTCAGGTGCAAGGCTATTTTGAACATTTCTCGTTCCATGACGGCATCAATTCTGACATCAACACATCCAATGGCGATATCGGAATTCTCTTCAGCGACCTCAACCAAGGCCGTTTGCCAATGTATCATCGCCTTGACCTCGATGCAAAACGTAGATTCTATTTCAGCGAAACCACAACACTCGAACTTGACCTTAGCGTGACTAACATCTATAACCGCAAGAACATTTTCTATGTGGATATCATTTCCGCTGAACAAGTATATCAACTACCTATCATGCCTTCTTTGGGTATGACATTGACTTTCTAAACCTTTAAAAAGATGAAACTGAGAAACATAATCGTAGCCTTGGCCTTGTGCTTTGGAGCTACAATGGGCTATGCGCAAAAAGAAAATGCCTACACGGATGACGATGTCAAACAATTCTATCGCACCATCGTGGGTGACTATTATGGCTATGCCGATTCGACCGCTATGATGATTCATTTCGTGCCGATTTGGGAACAGGAACATTTCAAGTGGATGTATCTTGAAGTGACCGATTCCATTGGCAAGGAAATCTACATGCAAAAAGTGGTTGAGGTTTATCCGGTGTCTGGCGAGCATTTCAAACTCGTTTTCCATGGCCTGAAAGGTGCCGAAAGGTTTGAGGGTAAATGGCGTAACCGTAACTTCTTCGATGGTTTCAACACGAGCATCCTTAAAGGCAAGTGCAAGTTCGGTTTCATGAAGACGAGAGATTTCGAATATCAAACCAACTTTAAGGGACGCAAGAAACTACATTGCTTCCCTAAGGGTGACCGTGTGCATTTCAAGTTCGTTCAGGGAAATGAATGTCTATACGTCAAACGCTTGCCACGCAAACAGCAAGAGCCTGCTAGCTATGTGTTCCACAAGGAACCAACTGACTGATTGACAAAATCTTATTTCATCTTGAATACCCAGGCAGCAGTGCTCTTCAAGTCGGAGTAACTGAGGCCGCTTGTGTTGATGATGATTTGCCCGTCTTTGTATTCCCAAGGTAACACTTTGTCGCAGCCTAGTAAGGTGACTTGCATCGTTTCGGCAGGCTTGTCGAGGTTCAATACCAATTGGCTTTCAGGAAATTCAAGCGCAATGGCATAAAGTGCATCTTTGCTTTGCGTGTAGCAAATCCAAGGCTGTTCGCAGGTGTAGGTGGCATTCAAACCTTCGCAAAATACAAAGTCTCCTGTTGCAAAGCCTTCGACAATTTGCTTTGGCATCTTGCTCGACGACCAATAAAGCTTTACAAGTGCGTTCACGTCACGTTCCTCGTAAAACACTTCGATTTCGTGTTGCCCGGCTTCGAGTTTTATCTTGGCTGAGGTGCTCAAGAAATTCTTGGCTTCTTGTGCGTCGCTTTGTTGTTCGTTAGCCTTGGCAGGATTGTAGTCCATCACGGTTTGGCCGTCAATGATGAGGCGGATGTTGTCGTCAACTTCGGCTTCGAAAGTGTATTTCCCGCTTTTCTTGACATAGAAAACGCCTTGCCAATGGGCTTGGAAATGGTCGCAGCTGATTCTTGGGTCAGGGGAGTTGCGTGTCCAGTCGAAGTCTATTTTGGGATCAACGCGGTTCACCGTTATGGTTTTCATTTCGTAAAATTTCTTGTAAGGGTGTGTGCCGTAAATGGCTTCCCCATTGATGTTTAGCCATTCGCCAAGGTCGATGAGACGCTCTTGCTGAAGAAGCGGGATCTTGCCATCGGCTGCTGGACCTACATTGAGTGTCATGCCACCGCCTGCAGCGACTAAAGTGGCAAAGTGACGGATGAGTTCGTCGGAACTGAGATAGTTGCTCAGAGGTTCGTTGCGGTTCAGGCCAAACGAGCGACCGAGTCCACGACATTCAGCCCAAGGACGGTCGGTGAGGGTGATGCCAGCACTGTATTCGGGTGTGCGGAATCCGTGCTGTCCGCCATCGCCCCAGCGGTCGTTGACGATGGCTTCGTCGCCGATGGTGTTGTAGTACCACGAAATCAGTTCGCGGGCATGCCATTGTTCGGCTGAGTTGCGCCATTCGCCATCGGTGAAAAGGATGGACGGCTTGTAGCGTGTGACCAGTTCCTTGAATTGCGGAATCATGTGTGTGTCAACATATTCTGTGATGCTGTCGTCGGGCGATTCGTACCAACGATGCAGCGGACTAGTCCATTCGGGCAGCGAGTAATAGAAACCCATCTTCAAGCCGCGTGCACGCACGGCTTCAGTCAGTTCGCCGCAGACGTCGCGATGTGGCCCGATGTCCATCGTGTTCCACTCGGGTGCATATTGGCTTGGCCATAGGCAGTAGCCATCGTGATGTTTCGAAACCAACAGCACGTATTTTGCTCCTGATTTCTCGAACAACTCTGCCCATTCGTCGGGATTCCAAAGTTCGGCTTTGAAATGTGGGGCGAAATCTTCGTATCGGAACCCCTCGCCATAGACGCGTTCTTGGAAAGCCTTCCGCTCGCCATCATCGGTCTGCAAGCCGCGGTAATACCATTCGGCATAGCCTTCGTCGGAGGCGAAAGCCGGTACAGAATACACGCCCCAGTGGATGAAAATGCCCAGTTTGGCATCGCTGAACCATTGCGGATAACCGCGTTGGTTAATGGATTCCCATGTGGGCTGGACTTGGGCTGACAAAGAAATTGAAAATAGTATCAATAAACAGAAAAACAATACCTTACGTTTCATCTTGTTCTAAATATTTTTGTTTTTTATCGAATCATGTAAGGATGTCTCATCTTGTCTGCAATTCCACACTGCAACAATATAGATGTGTTCCTTATCTGCGATATAGTATATGATTTTTATAGTCTTGTATAATGTTACCGAACGGTACTCGCGTTCTAAATCGGATAATAAGGAGTCAATTGGACCAGAGTGCGGATATGACTTTAATCGATTTGTCGTATCAACAAACATCATCTTTAGTTTATCTGCTTGTGATTTGCTGAAAGTTTTGAAGGTGTATCGTAAAATGCTGTCGGCCATCGAAATAGCATTGTGCGTCCAATTAATTTCCATAATTGAAATCCATGAAATGATTCGTTATTTCTTCTTCTGTACAAATCTTGCCTTGTGCAATCTCGTTCATGCTCAGATTGAGTTGTTTTTTCAATTCTTCCAGCGTCCATGAACACGGTATCCGATCTAAGTCACTGCGTTTATTCCTTAACTCAAAAGGCATTCCGTCTTCCATTACAGATTTGTGGAGAAAAATGCGAATAGCAGTTGGCAAATCCATGCCAAGATTTTCAAAGACTTCAGAAGCTTGGTTTTTCAAATCTTCATCGATGCGCAAATGTAATGTCGTTGTACACATTTTGTATATGTTTGTATATTTAATGCGCAAAAATAAAATTAATTTTCTGACCAAATGAAAACATGAGTAAAAGATTTTATTTTTGCACTATGAATATCTATCAACTCTTTCCTCGCTTATTCGGAAACAAGCAGACCGAAATGCAGCTCAATGGCAGCAAGTCGGAGAATGGATGTGGCACTTTCGCTGACATCGATGAAACGGCTATCCGTGCAATTAAGTCGTTGGGAATCACGCATATTTGGCTGACTGGCATCATCCGACACGCTTCCGAATCTACTGGCACGCACCCTGACATTACCAAGGGACGTGCAGGCTCGCCTTACGCTATCACCGATTATCACAATGTAGATCCCGATTTGAGCTCGATGGATGATTTCTTGGCTTTGGTCGAACGCATTCATGAACAAGGTCTGAAAGTCATCATCGATTTCGTTCCCAATCATTTGGCGCGCGAGAATGTGGGTTTTGAACCTTGCAATTTCTATTTTTGCGAAGGACAGTCCTTTGTGTGTCCATCGGGGAATGACTATCGGGAATTTCCAGCCAAGGCAACGGGGAATAATGTCTTTGCCCCCAATCCAGGCATGAATGATTGGTTCGACACGGTGAAGCTGAACTACGATTGTCGTGATACTTGGGAAAAGATGCTTGAAATCATGCGTTTTTGGTGTACTAAGGGCATTGATGGCTTCCGTGTGGATATGGCCGAGATGGTCCCGCTTGATTTTTGGCGTTGGCTGATACCCCAGGTGAAGGCTGATTATCAAGTGATTTTGATTGCAGAAATCTATCAGCCAGCACTTTATAGAGGCTTCGTTGAGGCGGGTTTCGATTACCTTTATGATAAGGTAGGCTTGTACAATACTTTGGAAGACATCTTGTGCCGTGGTCACGAGGCGCAAGAAATCACGCGGGTTTGGCAAAATCTGGAGAGTTTGGATGCTCACATGCTACGTTTCATGGAAAACCACGATGAGAAACGTCTCGCTTCGCGCTTTTTTGTCGGTGATGCATGGGCGGCCTTGCCAGCTGTGGCAGTCGCTGCCTTGATGAACACGGGACCTTTCATGATTTATAACGGACAAGAGAGTGGGGAAGAGGCCGAGGGCGTTTCGGGCTATAGTGGCGACGATGGCCGCACCACCATTTTCGACTATTGGAATATGCCTCGTCATCAACAATGGATGAATGGCGGCGCTTTCGACCAACCGAGCGAATTGCTGAACTTTTATTCTAAATTGTTGAATTTCAGATTGCAGCATTCCGCTATCGGCAAAGGCGCATTTTACGATTTGATGTGGTGCAATCCGTGGTACAACAATTTCGACCCTCGAAATGTGTATGCTTTCCTGCGCTATTCCGATGCGGAGCGGTTGCTTATCGTGTTGAATTTCAATAGAAATGAGGACAAAGACATTACTGTGAAAGTTCCCGAAGATGCCTTGCAACTCATGGGTTATCAGAATCACAATGATTTCGGAATGGGTGGCTTCGATGGCGAACACGTTCAAATTCACCTTGCGCCAAGCGAAGTGAAAATCATTGATTTCGATACGAAAGAAAGCTTGTAATAATTTCCGTTTTCGGGCATTTTCGATGATTTTTTTATATCGATTATGCCCAGAAATGAAAAATCAAAAAACAAACAAATCGCTCAGTTTCAATTTGTTGAGTATTTCATTTGCATATCCGTTTTCAATTATGCCGAATGTAGTAATGAAAGTCGGATAAACCGTGCATCGGGTTTGAGTTTGCATTTTACATCCAACAGTCTGGAAAGAGCGTTTTTTTTGTAAATTTGCCGCCTATAGGAAAAATGATTCATACAGGAAGATGGAAAAACTTGAAAAAATCTCAGACAAATGGTGGTTTGCCATCATTTTGATAGTGGCACAGTCAGTCTTGTTGCCTTTTGCCAGCCGCAATTTTGATTTTGCAAACATCGGTCAAATCATATCGGTAACACTCTCAAACGCTTTTCAAACACATTTGGGGAACCTGAACATCCTTTTCCAGTCTTTGTCGCTTATGATGTTCATTTTGTTGTTTGTATTTAAAGACAAGATGAAAAACCTTTTCAATGCCTACGTGGCTTTGTCGTATACGGCTTTCGCATTCATTCAGAACATCGCCGTTACCGAAACATACGGGATAAGCATAGTCACCATCAATTTAGCCATGTTCCTGTTTGTTGCGTATGTTTGGATTCGCGAGACTTTGCAACCAAAAACCGTTTATGATTTCAAAAACTTTCAATGGAAATATGTGTGGATGATTATTTTGGCCTTATTCGCTTATTTATGTCCGTTTGACAATCACGGCCATTTGGACTTGAACCCCATACATTTCTTTGTCAAGAATTCAGCGACTGCCTTTTGCCTGACAACACCAGCTTTTCTCACGATATTGACGCTAAATCTTCCAAAAATTAACCTGACCACCTATCGAATCACGGCAATTGTCGGCTTCATCATAGGCTGCTACAATATGGCATCGTTTTTCAACCCCTACACCATCTATGTCGGTTTTATGCATCTGCCATTACTCACCATTTCGCTTTATTGCATCATTTTAAGCTACCACATGCCTTCAAAAACAGACAAGCAAACAGAAGCGGCTGCCAAATAACCGAACAAAAAAGCGGATTTTTATTTTCAAATAGTCTCAAAGACGTTTTTTTATGTAAGTTTGTAGGCAAATTTACAAGTCATGCTTCCTCTCGTGCAACAAGATTCCTGGTTAGAGCCTGTGAGCCGACAAATTGATGAGCGCCACGAGCGTTTTGAGAACCGCCTGCAATACATTTGCGAACACTTCGGCAGCCTGAAGGCCTTCGCCACGGCGCATCAGTTTTTGGGATTCAACTACGACAAGCGCCGCAAAGGCTGGTGGTACCGCGAATGGGCTCCCGCCGCACATTACCTCTCGCTGATGGGCGATTTCAACGGTTGGAACCGCTACGAATTTCCTTTGGAAAACATCGGCAATGGCGTTTGGGAAATCTTTCTGCCCGACAGCCGTTTTCGCGAGAAACTCGTCCATGGAAGCAAGCTGAAAGTGCTGGTGCAATC
>JAKSMV010000027.1 GCA_024400425.1 Bacteroidales bacterium | reverse complement strand
GGCGAAGTGCCGCTTTGCGGACACGCCACCGTCGCCACTTTCGGCGTGCTCTTCAGAAACGGCTTGCTCCACGAAGGACAGCGCTATCTCAACCACACTTTGGCCGGTGACCTGAAAGTCGTTGCCGGGCCAATCACCATGATGCAAATGGCCGAACCAAAGCTCATCGCCACACTCAGCGATACCGAGCGAAACAGGCTTTATTCCATTATGGGGTTAACGGGGACGACCAATTTGCCCGTTCAAATCGTCAGCACGGGTTTGCCCGACATTATGCTACCCGTCGCCAGCATCGAGGCTTTGCAAAATCTCCACCCCGACATGAAAGCCTTGAGCGATTTGAGCGATGAGCTGCAAGTTGTCGGCGTCCATGCCTTTGCCCTAAGCGACGACTGCTACGCCGCCCATGTGCGCAACTTCGCGCCGCTTTACGGCATCGACGAGGAATCGGCCACAGGAACCTCCAACGCCGCCTTGACTTACTACCTATACCACAACGGCATCATCAAGGCGCCAGCGCAATGCGCATTCCTGCAAGGCGAAGCCATGCAACGCCCATCGGTGATTGCCACTACCCTATCGAGCAACGATTTACAATGCGAGATAATGGTTGGCGGACCATGCTGCGTGGTGGCACAGGGAGAGTTGAAGATTTAAAACGTCACATTCGAATTCATTCCCTTGTTTCTTTGAGCGACCTTGCCTGCGCGAATGGAAAACATAACATACAAATATGCTATCACTCTTGGAATGTCAGTTTGGCTTCCGTCAATAATATAGGACACCAAAATCAATACAAGCAACGAGGTCAGTGTCCAAAACACAACATTTCCAATACGACGTCTTGATGTTTTTTCCATAGGTTTTACACCAAGCGAAGCTGGCAAAAAACAATTTTGACTGACGAGCGACACCAGCACCATCACGACAAACGTTAAAACCAATCCTAAAGCCAAAGAATATGCAAGAGGAATGGCAAGCGTATCATGATTTGGCGGATAGTCGCCTCTTAGAGAACGTGCGGAATAATACAAGAATGAAGACGGAAAGAACAGAGCCGATGACAAAAACGAAATCAACACCAGCCATTTCTTTTCCAATGCTTTGACAGAAAGGAAATCACGCCACTCAACGACTTTTGTGGCAAACATAAACAGCAACATTGTCAGAGAAAAAGAGACCAAACCATTCCCAAAATCCAAAAGACGAGTCCATAAGCCAATGGTTGTATCTTCACCATCAACAATGGAAGGACGAGGAAGTTGCAAAGATACAATGATAAAAACGGCTCCTAATAGGGAAACCGCAAGACTTACAAGCCTCGGTTTTTTGAGCATATTCATAATCAACTGGCAAATTGCTTTTCAAACGGTATTTGTTGCAATTTATTATTCAATGTTTTGACCAATCACCTTTTTTATCCCAACAATCATTCGCGGCACGATGGGCGAAAAATGCGTGCCTTCCACCAGTTCGAAAACAACTTTGCCTTGACACTTTTCCTTTAGTATGGCTGCGATTTCCGAGGTCTTCTCCTCCACCGTCGCCATCCGTTTTTCCTTGGCGTTTTTCTCCTTCTCGCCCAACAGAAGGCAAATGTTTTCCACTTTCGGAGAAATTTCGCTCGTCTTCACCCATTCGGCAAAACCATCATACCACAATGAACCGGAAATACTGATAACATTTTGAAAGACATCGGTATTGAGAGCCGCCCACACCGCAAAAAGTCCCGAGAGCGACACGCCCATTAAGGTCCTTTGCGGATTTGTCAAACCCAATTCACCTTCCGCTTTCGGCACGATTTCGTTGCATAATTTCGTCAGGAATGCTGAAGCTTGTCCGCCAAAAGGCTTTGTTTTTTTGAACACGCCCAGTGCCGGCCAAGGTGTCAGGTCATCGTTCCAATCAATGCCTTCAACCATGACGAATGTAAGTAAAAAACGCTCTGCAAGTTCCTGCAAGTCAACGTTCAAATCCTTCGATACGCCTTCGGGCAGAATCAAATAGCAGACCTTGTCGGCATTCTGTGTTTTTATGAAAGAGAAATCCATATCACGCAATCTCCAACAGCCGCTTCAAAAGCCGCAGCAACTCACCATAGCAAGGATACGGCTTGTATTCAATTTTCGGATTGGTTTCAAGGCAGGCTATGCAAGCCTTGATTTCTTTTTTATCTGACATAATATTCTCTTTTTCAACTTACAAAGGTAAGTTTTATTTCTGAAATTGCAATTATTATTCCGCCGCAACTATGTTTTTTTTACCACATACGGCGGAAGTATGATTCAGAAAAAATGCAGGTCGCTTGGTTAGGGCAGATTGGGAAATATTGACCATAAAACTTCTTAACACTTAAAATGCTCTTCATTATAAGCGATCAAGAAATTGACGACCGTAATCTGTTTGAAGGAATTTTTCATAGTGAGACATAACACCATAAAAGTGCCCCTTCTGAGGAATATTCCATGCTGTCGGATGGTATCCTAATAGAATAACCGTATTTGATTGGGGATGATAAGATAAATTGTTACTCATAACATACAACTCCTCTTGAGGATACATTTCTTTAACAAAAATATTAATTGGCCAACCAGAGCATACTATCATATTGGGTTTGAGAATGGCTAATTCCATTTGTAAAAAATCCCTATCATTTCTCAAATATTCTTGAAGAACAGACGACTTAAGATTCCCATGTCCCGCCTCTTTTTTGCATTCAATGTATGCAAATGGAACCGACAACAAATCCACAACAACTTGTTCATTATCAACTACATTATTATAATCACATTCATCATGATAGAGTCCATAAAGGATATTGCCAATATTTCGGAACAACGTGTTCCCCATTCGACGATTCATCTGGTTATTTTGATTGTCATTGTCTTTCAGCCAATCCCTTACATCATCGCAAGAACCATCGGATTTATCCTTCATCAAAAAAGCAATTTTTCGTTTGGATTTATGCCAAAGCTCATCAACATTTTCTTGAGAACGCATAAGCCCATCATTGACGAATGTGTACTCCGAATAACCCCGTCTGTTTTTCCAAATTTCAAACAATATAGATAATTGGTTATTATATTCTATCATAACCTAAACATTAAACAATTATTAAACAATTATTACACAATCTATAATACATTTTCAATTTTCAACATCTACAACGACGGCGTAACTGTCACATACCATTTTTCATATCCCAATCTATAGCGAAGAATTCATCCTTTCTGCTTCAGATTGAAATAACAATGCAAAACTACAAATAAAAACGCAGAGCGCAAAACATTTTTATCATAAAAAGTGGCACTCCTCAAATCCGCATTTCTCTGTATCATTTTGAGAATTACTATAATTTCAAGGGAAGAGCGCCAAAGCACTCTTCCCTTGCTTGCCACTTACTTTTTAGGCACAAAAGCGTAAGTATTACCGCTTACTTGTACGGCATCACCACCGAGCAGACGAGCGGCTTTTAATAAATCACTCCAACTGCTGTAAGTTTGGACATTGCCATTTGGAAAATTTAAAGTAAACATGATTCCAGCCCTAAATCCGTGTCGGGCGCAACTTCTGTTATTTCCTACTCTGTTGTACGCTTTTCGGAACCGCGTTTTATTGCATTGATTTTTAAGACCTTCACATACGGATATAGCGTACCCTTCCCCGTTTCAGGTAGAAAAGGCATCGCCAAACGCCACGAGACACTGAAATACAAGGTAGAGTACGCCTAAAACTGGCGTAAACCCATTGCAGTTCCTGTCTCAAAAATTGGCGATTTCTTTCTACAGAACCACAATAGCTGTCGCTATTTCCATAAAACGGCTGCAAATATAGAAAAATTTCCGTTTTCACATGTGCCGCTAAAAAATAATTGCATCCCAGTATCATCGTAGCGAAGTTTTATTTCGGGCACAAAATAAAAACGAAGGTGCGCCTAATGAGGGCACACCTCCGTAAAAAAAGCGTTATTTCTTCGAAATTCACAATATCTTCAAAGCTATCGCCGCGCAAGCCTCCGCATCAGCTTCAATCTTCCTCATATTTATTCCACATCCGTTTCACGATTTCCGCTATTTCCTTGCGCAACCAAAGCGGTTCCAACACTTCCATTTCGTCGGCATTGCGCAGGATTTCCTGCTGAAAATCCCATGTCGGGCGGATTTGCATTGCAAAAATACTATAATCTTCATTGCGTTCCGTTTCAACTTGCGATTCATGCAAAGGCAAAGAGCGCAGATAATTGGCTTGCAAAGCACTGACTTTCAGCCTCACATCTTCTATTTTCATGTCTTTCATCACGATGACGCCAAAACTGCTGTCGAAAAACACCTCGGGACAGAAATCTTTAGGATAGACAAATGTCGCGTCCAAAATCTTCACTTCACGAATGCGGTCCAAGGCAAAAATGCGGATTTCGCCATGCGAATGGCTGAAACCTACCACATACCAGCGCTGACGGAAAATCTTCACGCAATACGGGTCGATGGCATAAACCGACGACTTCGGCTTCCAATAACTCTGATGCACAAATTCGATGGTCTTGCTTGACTTCATCGCCGACAAAATTGAGGAAAGATACACATTGCCCGACGGGACATTTTCCAGCAAAATCCTGTCTTTCAATCCGATATTCTCCACAAGCATGTTACTCACCGAAACGGTGTCAATCATCCAGTTCTGGATGCTGTTGCCCTTGATGTCTTCGCGGTTCTCAATGTAATAGCGGTAGCCGTCCTTACGGTCGCACTCAATGTTGATTCCGAAAATTTCCTCCGCAGCCGCACGCCATTTGTGGAAAGTGCGTAAAGGAATCTCCAAGCCTTCGCTCAAATCGCTGTCAAGCCATTTCCAATTGATTTCCTCAAAGCTGATCCGCTTTGCATCGTAGATGGTCTTCACCAGCCACACATATTTATACATCTGATTCCGCGCCATGACATTTTGCATTTACGCTGCAAAGATAAAAATAAAGGTATGCCCAATCGGGGCATACCTTAAAAGTTTCAATAGTTTTTATGACATGCGTATCTTTTGCACAAATGGATCATTCACCGACCACCACACGCTGCGTAGCACAGCCAGTTTCAGTCTCAATGCGCACGAAATAGACGCCTGCTTCATATCGGCTCAAATCCATCGTCACTTGGTCGGCAAAAACGGCTTGGTCATAGACCTTTTGTCCCAGCGTATTGAAAACGGTGATTTGCTTCATGCCTTCAGCATTGACGGTCACCTGACCTTGCGTTGGGTTCGGTGCGATGCAAGCATCAATCATGCTTTCTTCAACTGCCAATCCTTCTTCATCGGCAATGATGGTGACATCGTCCACATCCAGCTTGTATTGGTCGGTGCAGTTGAAATGGCGGATTGCGATGTAAATCAGCTGTCCAGCATACTGGCTCAAATCGACGCTATATTCAATCCATTCGCTTTGTCCCTTGTTCCAGTTATTCGGGATAGTCCATTCCTTGATGAGGGTGAAATCGGCTGGATTGGTATTTCCCGAAGTGGAAACGGCAACGCCAAAATGTTCTTCAGGATAGATTTCGTCGTGCGAGCAAGCCCAGAAGCTGATGCTGGCATCGGCGCTGGCCAAAAACTGGCGCGAGACGAGATAATTGTCTGGCGTCAAGACATGTGGATATTGATAGGACTCAGAGCAAGCCCAGCCATCGGTTTCATTATGACCCATTTCGGTGCCCAGCTGACGTCCATTGAACCAATTGAATCCGTCGCCATCGGCATCGATGGTGGTCCAACCGGTGAGGGTAGCCTCTCCTTCGAAATCGAAAGTATAAGCTATTCCACGGTTTGGCGCATTAAGTAACGTATTGCCATCCGCGAAGTTCTGTGCATTCATCTGGCTCAAGCCCATAAAGGCGAGCATGGCTAAAACTAAAGACTTTTTCATTGTATTGAAGTTTAATTGGTTATCAAAAAAGTTTATCTCGCCACAACAATCTTCTGTGTCCTGATCTTCCCTTCCGTCCTGACCTTCACGAAATAATTGCCTGCTGGCAGTTGCGACACATCTACGCGCACTTCGTTGCCTTCGGTCTTCATGTCGCTGACGACCTGTCCCAAAGTGTTGATAACAGTGACATGGCTGATGTTTTCGGCATTGATAGTCAGATAATCAGCGGCTGGATTTGGATAGACATTGACATTCATTTCGTTTTCGCTCACGGCATCATATTCGAAATCGAAAGTCAGGCCCGAAAGTTCATCGCAGTCGCAGATGAATGTGGCTTGAGCCGTTTCCAAATCGATTGAATAGAGCTTATCGCACGTATTGGTACAATATTGGAAATACATGATGTCGGTATTCGGGTCGATGGCGGCGCAGCAAAGATACTGCGAAGCCAAGCCTGTGTTGCCGATGCAATAGACGTCGCCCGTTTCCTTGTTCACAATCTGGTAAAGATAGCCGTCCCTGTCGATGGCATAAAGTGTGCCTTCGCTGGTGCAGGCAATCGCCCAAAAATAGAAGCTGGAATAGGTGCAAATCGTCGTGGAATGGCCCGTTTCCAAGTCGATTTTTCCGAAACCGTTCTCCTGGATGCAATACATGGTTTCCGTCGTGTAGTCGTAGGCCATGTCGTACCAATAGTGGTTGGTCGATTTCTTTTGTAGGATGGAACCGTCGGTCAGATCGAACTTGTAGAAAAACATCTGGTCGTTGGTGCCATACATTACGCCGCCAACAGCAGCCGAACCGCCAAAGAATCCATCGGCGGAACTAAGATACTCGATGTTTGAAAATCCATTGGTGAAACGGCAAAGACCGTAATGGATTGTCGTCCAATCATAATTGGTGCTGAAAAGGTAACCCGATGAAGTGCTGAACGGATTGACTTGTGCATTGGCCACGCCAACAAAAGCGAGGACCGATAAAACCAAGGATAAAAATACTTTTCTCATTATAATTTCTTTTTTTGTGATTCAATATTAGCTTGCAAAAATATGGATTTTCTTGCCTAAAACCGACAAAGAATGCAGTTCCGAAGAATAATTTCCACGAAACGAAATAAAGCACTACCTTTGCCAAGCAATTCAACCTTCAAGACCATGATGCTTTCCATCTTCGACGACATGACCCAAGTTACAGAAACTGAGGTAGAAAGGATGCTCAACATCGTCGGTGAGCCGAAACGCTCAGAGGCACTCCGCTTCAAGCACCTTGCCGGCCGATTCGAGCACCTCAAGACCTGGCTAATGCTGGTCGAGATGCTCAAAAGCATGGGCGTCACCAACTTCGAGTTTCAGCACAACGAGCATGGAAAACCATCGTTGCTGCATTATCCCGACATCCATTTCAACATCAGCCATTGCAAGAACGGCCTCGCCGTTGTCGTTGACGACAAGCCCATCGGCATCGACATAGAGAGCTTTCGCGAACCTACTCCAGCCTTGGTACAAAAGACCATGAACGAAACGGAAGCCGCACAAATCCACAGCACCGAAGACTTCATCCGTTTCTGGACCATGAAGGAAGCCGTGCTGAAACTACGCGGCACCGGAATCGTCGATGACTTGCACACCGTCCTCGATGGCAAAGGCTATCGGCTGGAAACGCAAGTGAACCGCGGAAAGCAGTATGTCGTCACGATAGCTTTTCAAGAGACACAAGAATGCAAGTCTTTTCCCAATGTGGCAAATAACAATAGATACACTCGCCCTTCTGGCTCGGTATGACATTGTTATTTGTCCCATTGTGTTCACTCAAGGCTTGACGGCGAATGTCATACCGACGAAGGAGAGTATCTATTCGCTGGCAAGCCTTTGCATAGCAAACTTTCTTACAATAAAGAAATAATAAAATAATAGTAGATTTTTCTCAACAGTTTGCGATTTTTTTCTTAATTTTGCAGCCCTTTTCAAAAACCGCAATGCTTGATGACCAAAACATTGTGGGCAAATAAATATTAGGAAGTCAAAGTTATAAGTAATAAAATCAATCCACAAATGAAGAAAAGAATTTTCGATTTTACAAGCCAAAGTTACGTAGCTCCGCGAGCAGAGAGCGTGGAAGTAGCGCAGGAAAGCATTCTGTGCGCATCACCGTCAGATGACGATCTGGAAGGACAGCCGGAAGGTTTTACAGAAACTACTGGCAGTTGGGGCTAAGAAAACAAGCAGTAAAAAAGAGAGTAAAAGCTAAACAAGACGCAAAATGAAAAAATTGACAATGATATGCATGTCGGCCCTGTTAATGCTGGCCGTTTCGTGCAAAAAGGACAAGAATGACGAAATCGAGAACCCAGGCAGCGGTTTCCGCGCCACGGTGGAGAGCCATGAAGGCGACAGCAAGACCCACTTGGACGGCCTTGCCGTGAAATGGGACAGCGGCGATGAAATCTTAGTAAAGAGCAGCACCTGCCCCGCGCCAAAGCATTTCGCTACCACAGGCACCGGTGCTTCAGCCAATTTCGGTGCAGCTGAGTCGCTGCCAACAGACTTCTACACGCCCAATTACACGGCCTACTATCCGGCTGACTTGTTTGATGGCAACGAAATCGACCTGCCATACGATCAATACTATGTGGGAAACACCTTTGCCAACGGCGCCAACCCGATGGCGGCCACATCGTCGGACAACGTGCTGCCTTTCAAGAACATTTGCGGCGTGCTTGAACTGCAGCTCTACAGTGAAGGCCCCTGCTATGTGAACGAAATTGATATCACTTCCGATGCAGGCGAACAACTCTGGGGTCATGGCACTGTGACCCTCACCGACGGCATTCCTTCGCTTAGCATGGATCCGGAAGACGATCAGAGCTACTTGTGGCTTTATCCGGAGGAGGAGGATGCTGTGGCTTTAAGCACCGACCCAGAAGCCCCGACCGCTTTCTATTTCGTGGTGCCAGCCGGCACACTCGGTAAAAGCTTCACCGTAACCGTGTACGCTGAGGATTGGGAGTATGTGTGGAGTAAGACAGCCAATTCGACTAAGAACCTCATCGCCCGCAGCCAGATTACCGTGATGCCGCTACTGAAGGTTGAGACGCATATAGATAAGAATGTCGGGGTTAAGACCATACCTGGTTGTTTCAACTGCGCTTACACTTTCAGTGGCAAAGTGACCATTGATGGCACAGGCGAATGCGAATACGGTTTCGTTTACGCCAAGACAGACGAAGACGCCTACCCGACCATTGGCAGCACGGGCTGCAATACGTTGCATGTGAACACGGAAACCATTTCTGACGACAAGGATTTTACCGCCGACATTCCAAACCTTGAGGAAAGTACGGATTACTCGTATAGAGCCTACTGCATTTGCGACGGCGAGTACTATTATGGTGACCCATTAGTTTACTCTACGCCTAAGCCTCTGCCAAACGACTGGGTGAATGGCAAAAACCCACACCCGTTCACTGTAGCGAGCGGCAGGGTCGTCTATTTCTCACAAGGCAACTTGCAATACATCGGCAGTACTGAAGAATGGAAGTTCGCCGAGCACCAGTTTGATGTCCTTGGAGACAACGGGCAAGGCAGCGCGGACGCGAATGTCGATCGTGACCTGTTCGGCTGGGGCACCTCGGGCTACGCCCACGGCGCCACCTGCTACCAGCCATGGAGCGCGAGCCATTTATACAGCGATTACTTTGCCTATGGCATCGGCGACAAAAACTTGTACGATTCACCCGGCACTGCCGACTGGGGCTACAACGCCATCAGCAACGGCGGCAGCGGCTGGCGCACGCTAACCAACGACGAGTGGTATTACCTCATCAATAGTCGCCCGAAGGCCGATGAACTCTACGGCGAGGGCAAGGTGGGCGACTGCACACTTGGCCTCATCATATTGCCTGACGGCTGGAGTTGGACTGGTGATGTGGCACCTTTTGAAGCTAGTTGGATTCCCGGCGAATCTGCTTGGGTGAATGTTTACAATTATTCCGAGTGGGCCAAGATGGAGGCTGCGGGGGCCGTATTCCTTCCTGCCGCTGGCAGCCGCCGCGTATACCATACTATATACAATACTATTATTAAAGTCGAATCTGTGGGCGATACCGGCTGCTACTGGTCTTCGTCGGCGCGCACGGTGAATACTAGCAATCCCGCTCACCCATACCAATATGCGTATTTCCTCATCTTCTCCAAAGACGCGGTTAATCCGAGCAAAGACCAAACCGGCAACCGCGACTATGGTTTCTCTGTGCGTTTGGTACATCCCTGAGTGATTAAATCCTTCCAAAAAGGAGAGAAAGAAAAGAGAAAACCAAGGAAGATGCGCAGTGTTGCGCATCTTCCTGTTTTTTATGGGAACTATATACCTGATGGCACAAAAAGCATTTGCGACTTTACATCCACTGTCCCAAAATGGATTCCATTGACACACACAAATCCTCTAAAGAACAGACGTGAAACGTCGTTGCGAGGAGGCACGACGAAGCAAATCGAAGATTGGCTACGCCGAATTTACATTTCAACGTAGTTAATCCAGACGGAAGTTCTCTATCACTTCATGTCTAGATTGCTTCGCTGCGCTCGCAATAATGCGAAGCGGCAATCCGCCTACCAGACAATTGATTGACAGCAAAGTGTTTTTGTTGTTTTTGTCTGTGCCAGCAAGTATATAAATGCCAAAAAAGACACAAACAAAGAAAGCGCCCCATTTGAGGCGCTTTTTTGTTTCCAAATGTGATATTGGTTACAGCAGGTGGCAGCTGACGGTGAGGCCAGCCATCACGATGCTCACCATGCTCATCAGCTTGATGAGAATGTTCAGCGAAGGACCTGATGTATCTTTGAATGGGTCACCGACGGTGTCGCCAACGACGGTAGCCTTGTGGTTGTCAGAGCCCTTGCCTCCGAAGTTGCCTTCTTCGACATACTTCTTGGCATTGTCCCAAGCACCACCTGAGTTGGCCATGAACACAGCCATGACGAAGCCGCATGAGAGGCCGCCGATAAGCAGACCCAGCACGCCAGGAACGCCAAGGATGACACCCGTAAGGATAGGGACTACGATAGCGAGGATGGAAGGAACCAGCATTTCGTGCTGAGCGCCCTTGGTGGAGATGGCTACGCAACGCTCGTAGTCAGGTTCAGCCTTGCCTTCGAGGATGCCCTTGATGGTGGCAAACTGACGACGCACTTCTTCAACCATCTTCTGTGCAGCGCGACCCACGGCATTCATGGTCATGCCGCAGAACACGAAGGCCATCATGGCACCGATGAACACGCCCACGAGGACGACAGGGTTCATCAGGTTCACGTTGTAGGCTTCCATGAAGTCGATGAGGGTAGCCTTTGCAGCTTCAACGCCATTAGGCAGGTCTTGACCAATACGCACCAAAGCAATCTTAATTTCCTCAACGTATGAAGCCAAAAGAGCAAGAGCTGTCAGTGCAGCCGAGCCGATGGCGAAGCCCTTACCGGTAGCTGCAGTAGTGTTGCCGAGTGCATCGAGGGCATCGGTGCGTTGACGCACTTCAGGATCGAGGCCGCTCATTTCGGCGTTACCGCCAGCATTGTCGGCGATAGGACCGTAAGCGTCGGTAGCCAAGGTGATGCCCAAAGTGGAGAGCATACCCACGGCAGCGATGCCGATACCATAGAGACCCATCGAAAGGTTTTGGGCATTGAATTCGAGGCTGAAGCCATTGGCACAGAGATAAGCCAGGATAATGGCCACACCCACAGTGATAACAGGAATGGCAGTAGAAAGCATACCGAGACCCAGACCACTGATGATTACGGTAGCAGGACCCGTCTTCGAGCTTTCTGCCACCTTTTGGGTAGGCTTATAGGATTGCGAAGTGTAATATTCGGTAGCCTTGCCGATGATGACGCCAGCCAACAGGCCGACGACGACCGACATGGAGACGTGCCACCACTGGTTTGTTTCGGTTCCAAACAAGAATGCGAAGATGCCGAAAGTGGCAGCAGCGATAAGGATGGCGGCAGTGTTAGTACCACGCGAAAGGGCGCCCAGCAACTGTTTCATGCCAGCGTTTTCCTTGGTGCGGACCAAGAAGATACCAATCAACGAGAGCAACACGCCCACAGCGGCAATCAGCATTGGAGCGATGACGGCTTTCATCTGCATGGCTTCGCCAGCGGCCGATTCGGCAGCAGCGGTAGCGAAAGCCGAAGCGCCTAAAGCCATGGTAGCCAAGATGGAACCAGCGTATGATTCATAAAGGTCGGCACCCATGCCAGCCACGTCACCGACGTTGTCGCCAACGTTATCGGCAATGGTAGCAGGATTGCGCGGGTCGTCTTCAGGAATGTTATATTCGGTCTTACCAACGAGGTCGGCACCGACGTCGGCAGCCTTGGTGTAGATACCGCCACCCACACGGGCAAACAATGCCTGAGTGGAAGCACCCATACCAAAGGTCAGCATGGTAGTGGTAATGGTGACCAAGTCAGCATTGGCGCCGACAAAATTCAGGAGGTTAGTGCCTTTCAAGACCAGGAACCAAACCGAAACATCGAGAAGAGCCAGGCCAACCACGACCAGACCCATGACAGCGCCCGAGCGGAAAGCCACTTGCAGGCCGCTGTTCAGTGACTTACGGGCTGCATTGGCTGTACGTGCCGAAGCGTAAGTGGCAGTCTTCATGCCGAAGAAGCCAGCCAAGCCCGAGAAGAAACCACCCGTCAGGAAGGCGAACCAAACAATGCCGTTCTGCAGCTTGAAATAGGCCATGATGCCAAAAATAGCTGCCAGCACAATGAACACGATGATAACCACCTTGTATTGCTGCTTCAGGTATGCCATGGCACCCTTACGCACGTGAGCGGCAATCTTCTTCATCAAATCGGTGCCTTCGTCTTCCTTCATCATCTGCTTGTAGAAGAAAAAGGCGAATGCCAAGGCCAGAATAGAGGCCGCTAGCACCCAATACACTACTGATAGATTCATAAGCGATAATTTTAGTTATTAAATTACTTTTTGTCGTTTAAGAGCGCAAAAATAAGAACAAAATAAAATGGTTTTTAAGTTTGTGGTAAGTTTTTTCGCTTTAAGCAACTTTTTTTGGCAGATTGGAAAAATGTCCGTATTTTTGGCGATTGAGGAAGAAGGTTTTTTTGCGAACTCATGGTATAACGAGCGAAATTTCAGCATTTTGCCTTCAAAAATTGAAAACGAAATGAACAAAGTTAGACTAGAGATTATCGGGATGACCTATAGCGAGTCATCGACGGGTGCCTACGTACTTATTTTGGGCGACCGCAACTCGCATTTGCGTCTTCCCATCGTCATCGGAGGTGCCGAAGCCCAGTCGATTGCCGTAGGAATTGAAAGGCAAAAAAACAGCCGTCCCCTCACCCACGACCTTTTCGTCAAGTTCGCCGACACCTTTTTCATTAATATAAAAGAAGTGGTCATCAACCGTTTCCGCGACGGTGTTTTTTATGCTATGCTGGTTTGCGAACACAACGGGCAACTCACTATGGTGGATGCGCGACCTTCCGATGCCATCGCTTTGGCCGTGCGCCTCAACTGCGAAATCTATGCCTACGAAACTGTGATGGAAGAAGCTGGGATTGAGATGGAAGATGAAGTGGAAAGTGAAGATAGTGGAGAGTTGAAAGATGAAAGTGAAAAGTGGGAAGTGGAAAGTGAAAAGTGGGAAGTGGAAAGTGAAAAGTGGGAAGTGGAAAGTGAAAAGTGGGAAGTGGAAAGTGGGAAGATGGATGTAGAGAGTAGTGCTTCGGCTCCACTCAGCACACAGAATATCGAAGAACTCGAAGAGCAACTGCGAGAGGCCATCGAAAACGAAGACTATGAGAGAGCCGCCATGCTTCGCGACAAGATCAATGCAATGAAATAATCAATAAAATCACATCATAATGAAAGGTATCAAGACACGTTTAATCGTGATGAATTTCCTCATCTTTGCTTCATGGGGAGCTTATCTGTGTTCATTGGGAATTTATTTGGGCAATGTCGGCATGGGTGCCAACATCGGTTCGTTTTTCGCCATCCAAGGCATCGTTTCACTTTTCATGCCCGCCTTGATGGGCATCGTTGCCGACCGTTGGATTCCGGCCCAAAAGCTGTTGGGCATCTGCCATCTGCTGTCAGCGTTGTTTATAGGCCTTGCCGGTTTCATGGGCATGAAATATGGTGATGGCATTACTTTCGGAAGAATATTTCCATTTTACGCATTAAGCGTGGCTTTCTTTATGCCTACCATTGCATTAGGTAACTCTGTGTCGTACAATGCATTGAACAAGGCTGGTCTGGATACCGTCAAGGCATATCCACCTATTCGTGTTTTCGGTACCATCGGTTTCATCGTTTCCATGTGGATTGTCAACTTCACTGGCTTCAAGGATAGCTACATGCAGCTGTTCGTCTCGGCCGGTTGGAGTCTTATCTTGGGCATCTATGCTTTCACTTTGCCGGAATGCCCTATCAGCAAGAAGCAAGAAAACGCTTCGTTTGTCGATGCTTTAGGCCTGCGCGCCTTCACATTGTTCAAGGACCCGAAGATGTGCATCTTCTTCATCTTCTCTTTCCTTTTGGGCATGTGTCTGCAAGTGACCAACGGTTTCTGCACACCTTATCTGGATGCTTTCAAGAACGTGGAAGAATACGCCAACGCCTTTGCCGTGAAGAACAGCGTGTTCCTTTCCTCTATCTCACAAGTGTCAGAAACGCTCTGCATCTTGCTCATTCCTTTCTTCCTGCGCAAATTCGGCATCAAGAAAGTGATGATTATCGCCTTCATGGCTTGGTTCCTGCGTTTCGCCCTGTTGGGTGCCGGAAGCCCTACAGGTTTCGGTCTCGTCCTCTTCATCCTTTCGATGATAGTCTATGGCGTCGCTTTCGACTTCTACAATATCAGCGGCTCGCTCTTCGTTGACCAAAACACCGACATCAGCATCCGCAGCAGCGCCCAAGGCGTATTCATGATGATGACCAATGGTTTGGGTGCAACGGTCGGTTCGTTCTGCGCCGGCGCTATCGTCAACCGCTTCACAGGTGGCATCGACCCCATCAACCAATTCGACCAACTGATGACAGGCTGGTCAACGGCATGGTACATCTTCGCAGGCTTCGCTTTTGTGGTAGGCATCTTGTTCGCCATTCTGTTCAAATACAAGCACGAAGTGAATTAAGAATTGAGAATTAAGAATTGAGAATGTCGCGATGCGGCTATCCGTTTCTGGGCTTCGCCTTATTCTGCATTCTTCATTCTTAATTCATAATTACACCAAGTATGAAGCAATATCTCGACCTACTTCAATACATCCTCGACCACGGTGTCCAGAAAGGCGACCGCACGGGAACCGGCACCATCAGCGTGTTTGGCTACCAGATGCGTTTCGACCTTGCCGAAGGTTTTCCGTTGGTGACCACCAAAAAAGTCCATCTGAAATCCATCATCCACGAGTTGCTTTGGCTCTTGAGCGGCGACACGAACATCAAGTATCTGCACGATAACAAAGTGAGCATTTGGGACGAGTGGGCTGATGCCAACTGCGACTTGGGTCCCGTTTACGGCGCACAATGGCGCAACTGGAACAACGAAGGCATCGACCAAATCAAGGCCGTGATTGAGAGCATCAAGACGAATCCCAATAGCCGTCGCCACATCGTAACCGCCTGGAATCCATCTGTCTTGCCCGACGAGCACGAGAAAGACTTTGCGGCTAACGTAGCCGCTGGCAAGGCTGCACTTCCACCCTGCCATGCCTTCTTCCAATTCTATGTGGCCGACGGGAAACTGTCGTGCCAGCTCTACCAGCGCAGTGCCGACGTGTTTCTTGGCGTGCCCTTCAACATCGCATCCTACGCGCTCCTCACCATGATGGTGGCGCAGGTGTGCGGCCTCAAACCGGGCGAATTTGTCCACACCTTCGGCGATGTCCATATCTACAACAACCTGATTGAGCAAGTAAAGACGCAACTTTCGCGCGAGCCACGTCCGTTGCCAACCATGAGAATCAATCCGGAAGTAAAAGACATCTTTGCGTTTAAATACGAAGATTTCACATTGGAAAATTACGACCCCTACCCGGCAATCAAAGGAGAGGTTTCGGTTTAGTACCAGGGCACTGAGCGGAGCCGAAGTGCCAAACCTGAAAGTAGAGACGCCGATTTATCGCGTCTCAAAAAAATTGAGAAATACACAAATACAAAGAAATTATGATATCCATCATTGTTGCATTAGCAAGAAATCGGGCCATTGGACTGAATGGCAATTTGATTTGGCACCTGTCGGCTGACTTGAAATATTTCAAGCGCGTCACCACGGGACATACCGTCATCATGGGCTACAAGACCTTCCTTTCCTTGCCGAACCAACGCGCATTGCCCAACCGTCGCAATATCATCATTTCTTCACACTTAGAGCAGGCTCCAGAAGGCTTCGAGCTTGCCCATTCCATTCAGGAAGCCGTCAACATGGTGAACGACGAAGAAGAGACCTTCGTCATAGGTGGCGGCAGCATCTACGAGCAGTTTCTGCCCCATGCCGACAAGCTCTATCTGACCCGCATCGACAAAGAATTTGAGGCCGACACCTATTTCCCCTACATCGATTTCGACGAATGGAACCTGATTGACGTCAATGTCGTTGACGAAGACCCGCAAGTCGATTTCACTTACCGTTTTGAAGTCTGGGAGCGCAAGTAGATGTTCAAGAAGATACTTGGCACCGGTGCAGTGCGTCTCGTCAACCTGCTGACGCAATTCGCGACGCTCGTCATGGGAACCAAGTTCCTCGGCGCCGCCGAATGGGGCATTGCCTATACCGTCCAAGTCGATAACACCTTTTTGCTGATTGGCATCGAATTGCTGGCTGGCAGCGGGCTGGTGTATTTCACCCCTCGCAAGAAGCTCTCCACGCTGATGACCCTCTCCTACGCTTGGATTGGCCTCGTGATGTGCTTCTACCTCTTGCTTTTCAAAGGCTTGTCGTTCTTCCCCGAGTTCTATCATCGCGTCGTCCCCGAAGGTTACGCATCCATCCTATTGCTGCAAACCCTCACCTACAGCCTTCACGAGTTCAACCTCAACCATTTCCTCGGGAAAGAAAAGGTGAAGACATTCAACTGCTTGTTCCTCTTGCAGATACTCACACAAGTCGGCACAATGGCATTGTTCATCCTTGTCCTCGACATGGCCGATGCACGTGCATTCCTCTATTCGCAACTATGCGGTTACACCTTAGCTTTAGTCGCCGGCTGGATTTTGCTTTTGCCCACCTTGAAACGCGAAGGTCTCGACCCCATCGGACCAACACTAAAAGAAATGTTTGGCTATGGAACCGTCATGCAGCTTTCGAACATCGTAGATACCATCAACAAACGTCTGAATCTATTTGTCCTTCAAGGTAATAGCACTCCTTCAACGGCTGGTGTTTATGGTACTGGAGCCCAAGTCACCGAGGGCGTGAAAATCATTGGCAACAGCATCGGTTTGGTTCAGTTCTCCGCCCTAAGCAACACCAACGACCAAGAACGCACCAACCTGCTGACCTTGAGGTTCATTAAAATATCGGTCATGCTCACCTTAGTGGCAATGATTGTCGTTTCGCTGTTGCCCACCTCACTTTTCGAGTGGCTTTTCTCGGAAGAATTCAGCGGGATACGCTCCGTCATCATCCTTATGGCGCCAGGCATCGTATTCTTTTCGGCACACAACATCTTAGCCAACTATTTTCAAGGGACGGGTATGCCAAAATACAACCTCTACGCTTCAATGATTGGATTAGCCATCACATTACCAAGCGTTTACATTCTCATTCCACGGCTTGGCATTGCCGGTGCTGCAATTTCCACTTCAATCACTTTTGCAGCCATCTTCGTTTACCAATGGATTGTTTTCCACCGGATGACAGGCATTAGGCTGAGCCAACTCGTTCCGAATAGTGACGATTGGAAATGGGTTAAGGAAGAAACCACAAGGATTTTCAAGAAAGACTAAGGTTGGATGGAATAATAGAAACAGCAATTGTCAAGAAATCCACCAATTTTTCGTATTTTTGCGGCAAAACGTATATTCAACGCATTAAATTGGCTTTTATGGACCACGAATACGAAGAGAAAGATATTTTCTCGCAAGTCGAGAATCCCGCACCAAACACAGAGAACTACAACGACGACAGCATCGTGCACCTCGAAGACATGGAGCACATACGTCGCCGCCCAGGAATGTATATCGGCAAACTAGGCGACGGTGCCTCGCAAGACGACGGCATCTATGTGCTTATCAAGGAAGTGATTGACAACTCCATCGACGAGTTCACTTCGGGCTTCGGCAAGAAGATTGAAATCACCGTCAACAAGGTGGAGAAGAAAGTCACCATCCGCGACTATGGCCGTGGCATCCCGTTGGGAAAGATTGTGGATGCCGTCTCGAAGCTGAACACGGGTGCCAAATACGACAGCAAGGTGTTCCAGAAATCAGTCGGTTTGAATGGTGTCGGTACGAAGGCCGTCAACGCACTCTCCTCGTATTTCAAGGTGCAAGCCATCCGCGAGGGCAAGACCCGCATTGCCGAGTTCGCGCAAGGCAAGCTGACCAGCGACACGGGCATCATCGCCTCCGATGGCGAGACAGGTACTCTGATTGAGTTCATCCCCGACACCGCCTTGTTTGGCAACTACCACTATGTGGATGAATATATCGAGAGACGCGTGTGGAACTATGCCTACCTTAACCGTGGCCTCAGTCTGGTCTATAACGACAAACGCTACTATTCGAAAAACGGCTTGCTCGACCTCTTGGAGAACAACATGGAAGGTGAAGGCCTCTACACTATCATCCACATCAAGGATGACGATTTCGAGGCAGCTTTTACGCATGTGAACGGTCAGTCGAGCGACTATTTCTATTCCTTCGTCAACGGGCAGCACACCACCGAAGGCGGCACCCACCAATCCGCTTTCCGCGAAGGCTACGCCCGCGTGGTGCGCGAGTTCTTCCAAAAGGAATACGAACCCGCCGACATCCGTCAGGGCTTGGTGTGCGCGCTTTGCGTCCGCATACAAGAGCCTGTGTTTGAAGCACAAACAAAGACCAAGTTAGGTTCGACCCACCTTGCCCCCAACAATCCCGACGGGACCAACGACAGTCCTTTCCTAAAGACATACGTCTTCGACATCCTGAAACGCCATCTCGACAACTATCTGCACATGAATCCACAGACTGTGACGGCTTTACAGCAGAAGATCCTCATCAACGAAAAGGAACGCAAGGACATTGCAGGCATCAAGAAGGCCGCCCGCGAAAGTGCGAAAAAAGTCAGCCTGAACAACCGGAAGCTGCGCGACTGCCGTGTCCACTTGAACACGAACCACGAAAATCGTTTGGACAGCACCATCTTCATCACCGAGGGTGACTCAGCATCGGGAAGCATCACCAAGAGCCGCGATGTGCAGACACAGGCCGTTTTCAGCTTGCGCGGCAAACCGCTCAACTGCTTGGGAATGAGCAAAAAAGTGTGCTACGAAAACGAAGAATTCAACCTTCTGCAAGCCGCCTTGAACATCGAAGAAGACATGGAGAACCTGCGCTACAACAATATCGTCATCGCTACCGATGCCGATGTCGATGGCATGCACATCCGTCTGCTCCTGCTCACCTTCTTCTTGCAGTTCTATCCAGATCTCGTGCGCAACGGCCACGTCTATATCCTTCAGACTCCCCTGTTCCGCGTCCGCAACAAGAAGGAAACCTATTACTGCTACAGCGACGAAGAACGTGTTGCCGCCAAGGAAAAATGCGGCGCACAAGCCGAAATCACCCGATTCAAAGGTCTGGGCGAAATCTCACCCGACGAGTTCCGCGGCTTCATCGGACAGAACATCCGTTTGGAGCCTGTGATTCTACACAACGACTTCGGCATCAAGGAATTGCTGGAATACTACATGGGCAAAAACACCATGGAAAGGCAGAAGTTCATCATCAGCAATCTTAGGATTGAGGATGATTCGGAGATGGATAAGATGTAAAGCAAGGCTATAACTATACGCAATACCAAAACTATATCTGGCCTATACCCGCTCCGTACTTCGTCCAATAAAGCCCGTAAGAATCTATCTTAATCCAATGAAATCGCTCAATGGCTGGATGCGCGCAACTTCGGTGAATTGGCGTTTGTGGAGGTCAATAGGTTGGTCAAACGGTACTTGTTTCGAAGGTTCAAAACGTATCACGGCATAATATGGCGCATTCTCTGCTGAAAAGCCCTTCTCGCGCAGAGCTTCTGCCGTCCATATTTGGAAGCCTTTTTTTGCCAGCTTGAACAACTCAGGATTGTCACCTCGAGTATGGAGGCACACATAACCCAAACGTTCAAATCCATCTTTGACCAACAAAGAACCTTTGGCATCCCCAACACGCACATAGGTAATTCCCAACTGCATCGCTTTCTCACGGTCAATATCACGCATGTGATTGATTAGCACCGTTGTTTCTTCAGGCGTTGAACGCATTTTATCAAACAGCATCTTGCGAATATTCTCATCTTCTAATGCCTGACGGCGACGCAAGGACAATTCACAAAACTGTTCATCTTGTTCAATGCCAATGTATTTACGACCGAGAAGATTTGCTGCAATGCCAGTGGTGCCAGAACCGCTAAAAGGATCCAAAACCATATCTCCTTCATTGGTAGAAGCAAGAATGATGCGATAAAGCAACCTTAACGGTTTTTGAGTCGGGTGCTTCCCTTCTCTCTTTTCCCACAAGCTGACTGCAGGAATACGCCAAACATCCGTCATTTGTTGTCCACCATTCAACAACTTCATCGTCTCATAATTGAATTTATGAGGCTTTTTCACATTCTTACGAGCCCAAATGATTATTTCGGTAGAGAAATTAAAATAACGGCAAGAAAGATTAGGAGGCGGGTCGGTCTTTTGCCATGTAATGGTATTTAACACTTTGTAGCCCAACTCTTGCAAACAACGCATTATCACATGAATATTATGCTGGGTGCCGCTAATCCAAATCGTGCCATTATCACTTAGTTTAGTACGACATAAAGCAAGCCATTTGAGATTAAAATCATATATGTATTCAGGAGTTCCGCCTTTGTCCCAATCACCTTTATCCACGCACACCTGCTTTCCGCTATGGACACTAATTCCACCATTACTGAGAAAGTACGGCGGATCAGCGAAAATAGCATTGATGGAGTTGTCTTTTATCTCAGCCAAACAATCCAAACAATCGCCATGTAGGACAGTAAAATCAGTGTATTTTGGATATAAATTGTTCACAATGATTCAAATAATTCTTTGTATGCACCCCATGACAAAAAGCGTCCTTCTCCACTTGGATAGTTTACATCCTCCTGACCCCAAATCCATTTATATGCCTTTATTAATTCTTCAGGGCTTTCGCCTGTTTGAAAAGAAAGGTTACGAATTTCTGTTATAAAGTCATTTGGTTCTTCACCATTTAATGTCTTTTCGAGCAAAACAATCAACTTTTTTCCTTCTACAGGATTTTCTTCACATTTTGCAATAACATCATCCAAAATCTGTTTATGAGAAATTTGCCATAGTTCTTTGTTTTGTGGATTAAAAATAAATACTTGAATGTCCTCTTTTTTGGGATGCCCAAACACACTTTTTCCACCAGGCTTTGTAATAACTATCTTACGACCATCATCACAAGACTCAACCTCATAACCGCGATATTCGATGCTAACTATTCTCTCAGCAAACTCTTTACGAGGTGCATTGGGAATGGTCAACTCTTTCAAATCGATAGAATGAGCATAGATGTTTTTTCCCATAATATTCAAATTTTGGAGATAAATTCACTAATCGTCGTCAAATTGTAGATACTCGGAATTGCGGCAAAGGCTTCTTCTAATTTATTCTTGGCACTATTCCAACCCTCACCATCGGTTATCCAAACAAATTCAAATTCAGGTACTCCATTTATTTTAGGAGCAAGGTCTGTATATGAACGTGCAACCTCGTTTAATTTTGAGCCACCACTTGAATAAAAGTTGACTTCAATAAGATAGGTTTTGCAATGTGTAGTAATAACAAAATCAAATACTTTTTGGTCAGCACCCAAAACATCTGAAATGGCGGGAAATTCTTTTGAAGAGACTTGTTCACGATAACAAATTCCAGAATTGTCAAAAATACGCGCCACAAGCGTTTCTGTAATATCACCGCTTCGATTCTTGCGAGCATTGGTGTCCAATCCAGTCTCAACTCCAAACACATAATCAACCAAGTCTTTAACTTCCTTATTTCTAAATACCTTATCCAACCCTGTGCTTTCAATGAATTTCATCACACCATCAACGGAACTAAATAGCGAGTGAATCGAATGCATTGAACCGTCGTTGTCTATGTACTTCTTGCAATCCTTTTTGCGTGTAGCGATAAGGATATCCATCACTTCAAATACACGTTTATCTCTATCCCATAACGATTGTACAGCAGCTCTCAAATCTTCTTTTCCAATAAGATAATTCAAAGTGTTAAGACTGATTTCGATTTCTGCCACATTGTTTGCAATCTTCGAAAAGTCACAATAGAAATCAAGTGTTGCATTAGTTTCTCGTAACTGAGAAATGAACAAATCAAATTGTTCTTGTGTGTGTGCTACCATGTTATGCCCTTATTGTTTGTTTTGTTGCTTGATAATTATGGACCAATATTTCAGTTAGTTTGCCACGCTTTTGAGGATTGGAATTTACGCTACGAGATGCCCAAACACGCTCAATGATGTATTGAGCGTACAAATCATCGAAAAACATATCGCTGCAATCTGAATTACTCAGCATAAACTTATACCCTGCTGCTTCTACTTGGTCGCAAAACTCTTTTAAACGAAACTGAGCGAGGTCATTAAATGCATCTTTGGTATAATCATTAAAACTGCTCGTGTTGTTTAATGGACGATAAGGTGGATCAAAATAAAACAATGTATTAGTTTTAGCATGAGCCAAAGTACTCTGATAGTCACCTGTGAGGATTTCAACATTCTGCAGCAACTCACTGTCAGCATAAATCGTATTCGGGTCACATATTGTAGGTGTTTCATATTTTCCAAAAGGCACATTAAAAAGACCAGCCTTATTCACTCGAAATAACCCATTAAAACAAGTGCGATTGAGAAAAAAGAATAAAGTAGTGTTTCGAATAGGATTTAACGCTTTTGTGTTAAACTCTGCTCTCATCTGCAAATAAAACTGTTTGCGCAAATCATCCGTCTTCAATGTATAATATTCCTTTTGAATATTTGTAAGCGCCTCAACTAATTGTCCAGGATTATCTTTCACCACCTTATAACAAGTCGTGAGATCAACGTTAATGTCGTTGATAATGGCTGATTTGATATTGGAGTGCGTCTGCAACATATAGAAGAGCATGGCTCCTCCGCCAACAAAAGGCTCAATGTAAGTGACATTCTCCCAATTATCAAAGTCAGCAGGAAGTTTCGCTTCAAGTTGTTCAATGAGTTGGCTTTTCCCGCCTACCCATTTGATAAATGGTTTCGCTTTCATTGCGTATATTTTGAACTTTTTAAAAAGAAATTTCTTCGGTGCAAAGATACAATTATTCTGACATGTACAAAATAAAGTCTATCAACATAAATACGAAAAATTGAATCAGCCACACTACCATTTCGCCGAAATTATCGTACTTTTGTCCACAAATAATTCCTGGACTGCTTCGTGCCTCGCAGTGACGCGAAGCGGCAAAAAGAAACATCGAATCTTTAAATCTTCAAATAATGAAAAAATCCACCTTATTGATTATGGGAAGCATGATTACCCTATTCGGCTGCAATCAACAGCCTGCTGAGCGTTATTCCGTGAAGGAATATCCCCAAACGCGTCAAGACTCAAGCGTCGTTGACGACTATTTCGGTACCCAAGTCGCCGATCCTTACCGTTGGCTAGAAAACGACACCTCCGTTGAAACCCAGCAATGGGTCGAAGCACAAAGAGCTGTCACTCAAGACTATCTGAGTCACATTCCTTTCCGTGGCGCCATCAAGGACCGTCTCACTCAAATCGTCAACTACGAACGCTACAGCGCGCCATCGAAGCGCTTTGGACGTTACATGTTCTCGAAGAACGATGGTTTGCAGAACCAGAACGTGATTTACATCCAGTCAGCACTTGACGCAGAAGCCGAAGTGCTTCTCGACCCGAACAAGCTTTCGGAAGACGGAACAGTCGCCTTTGGCGGTGGCTCTCTCTCCAACGATGGAAAATACTACGCCTACACCATTCAGCGCAGCGGTTCCGACTGGGTCGAAATCTATGTGATGGACATTGCCACCAAAGAATTATTACCCGACCATATCGAATGGGCCAAGTTCACGGGCGCATCATGGTATCAGGATGGCTTCTTCTATGCCGCATACGACCGTCCGGAAGAAGGCAAGGAATTCTCGAATGTCAACGAAAACCATAAGATTTATTACCACAAGCTTGGCACACCGCAAGACCAAGACCAGCTCTTCTACGAAAATCCGGCACAGCCACGCTATTTCCACCAAGTCGATTTGACTGAAGACGAGCATTATATGTTCCTCTTCGAAAGCGGTCAAGGCGCAGGCCACACCCTCTGGATTCGCGACATGCAAGACCCAAACGGCAAGTTCGTCCAAATCGCCAGCGACATGAACTATTCGTATAGCCCTATGGATGTCATCGACGATGTGCTTTACATCTACACCAACTACGATGCGCCAAAGGGCCGCATCTGCCGCGTTTCGGCCAAGGCTCCGCAAATGGAAAACTGGGAGACCGTCATTCCTGAAAGCGAAAACGTCATTGCAGGCATCAACCTTGCTGCCGGCAAGATGATTGTCACCTACGACCAAGATGCCGCCAACCACTCCTTCGTCTATACCATGGATGGACAGCTCGTTCACGAAATCGAGTTCCCGACCTTTGGCGCTGTCGGCTTCAGCACTCGCTACGATGACCAGGAAGTATTCTATTCCTTCACATCTTTCGCTTTCCCAACCACGATTTACAGCTACGACATCGAGAGCAACACCTCGACCGTTTTCCGCGCTCCAGCAGTCGATTTCGTTCCTGAAGACTTCACCACCGAACAGGTTTTTGTCGAGTCGAAGGACGGCACAAAAGTTCCTATGTTCCTGACTTACAAGAAAGACCTTGTGAAAGATGGCACCAACCCTACCCTGCTTTATGGTTACGGCGGTTTCAACATCACGCTGAATCCTGGCTTCTCAACCTCACGCCTTCCTTTCATGGAAAACGGCGGCATCTATGCACAGATGAACCTGCGTGGCGGTAACGAATACGGCGAAGAATGGCATTTGGCCGGCACGAAACTCCAAAAGCAGAATGTCTTCGACGACTGCATCGCCTGCGCTGAATATCTGATTGCAAACAATTACACCTCAGCCGATTATCTCGCCCTGAATGGCGGTTCAAACGGTGGCCTTTTGGTCGGTGCTGTCGTCAATCAGCGCCCTGATTTGTTCCGTGTTGCCGTTCCACAAGTCGGCGTGATGGACATGCTGCGTTATCATCTGTTCACCATCGGTTGGAACTGGGCCAGCGACTACGGCACCAGCGAAGACAGCGAAGAAATGTTCAAGGCACTGTATGCTTACTCGCCTTTGCACACCATCAAGAGTGGCGAAGATGTTCATTATCCAGCAATTATGGTCACGACTGCCGACCACGACGACCGCGTTGTTCCGGCACACTCATTCAAATATGCCGCTACGCTTCAGGCTGCCCAAACTGGCAATGAACCTAAGATTATCCGCATCGACTCGAAAGCCGGTCACGGCGGTGGCAAACCGATTTCAAAGGTCTTGGAAGAACAGGCCGACATCTATTCTTTCATCCTTTACAATATGGGATTGGAATATAAGCCAGCTGAATGAATCTTTTACAGAAAACTTTAATTTTCAGCGTTTTGCTGTTTGCAATGGCAGCAAACGCTCAAAACAGCAATCCAGCCTGTGCCTTGAAAAAGGCGCAGGCTGAAATGCTTTCTAGTCTTAAAAACGTTGACAAAGGACTACTCTACGAACTTGATTATCAATATGATTACGATTTAGACCGCTTGATTGAAAACGATGTCACTTCCGTTCCGTCATTTGTCAAGTATGCGGTCACAAAAATGATGAATCCTTTCAAGGCCGTCTTTCACATCAAAAGCCTTTTGCCAGCCTGCAGCGCATTTCAAGCCGTCACTCCCGATGGCGACATCATTTATGCCCGTAACTTCGATTTCACTTTTTCCGAGCCATCGGCTTCGGTTTTGGTGAGGACGCAACCCGAAAATGGCTACGCGTCCATTTCCATGGCACCTTTTTCATTGGTCGGAAAAAAGCAAGGCGATTTGGATGACGAAAAATCAGACAATTCACTGCTCATCGTTGCACCTTATCTTTTAATGGACGGAATAAACGAAAAAGGATTGGCCGTCAGCGTGTTGTATCTCGATGGCGAAGGAACGGAACAATACGACCCTGATAAACACGACATTATGACGCTTTCCGCCATGCGCATCATGTTGGATAAAGCCGCCGACACCGATGAAGCCCTTGCCTTGATGCAGCAATACAATATGTTTGCCGACAAAACGAAAAGCGAGATTCCGCACAGTTACCATTTCCTGATTTCCGATGCAAAAGGACATTCCGTAGTGTTGGAATACATTCATAATGAAGGTGATAAGTCGTGGACAATGAGTCCTGTTGAAGCAAAATATGTCACAAACGCCTATCTCAACGAAGGATGGCAACACATCGGCCACGGCTCCGACCGCTATGAAAAAGTAAGGGATGTTTACGAAGCAAAAAACGGTGTCTTCACCGAAGAAGAAGCCATGCAACTGCTGAAAGAAGTGTCGCAAACCGCAACGGCTGAAAAGACCAGCAACACACAATGGTCAGCGGTTTACAACCTCACCAAGAAAACCGTAAAAATCTGCATGGCAAGGGATTATGATAAGGTTTTGGAGTTTGAAATCATCAAGCGGCAATACTGATGTCGTAGAGATATTCCGGTGCAAAATCTGCATCGTTCTCCCAAGTTACAGTGGCAAACTTGACGGTAAACCGTTTAAACATTTCAATGTTGCGAAGTGGAACAAACACTTCACCAACGAGAGATGATTCCAAATCGGCAATGCGTACCTCGCCTGTATTGAAATACAATCTCAGACGATAATTGTCCATGTACTCAGCTTTGGTTATTTCAAGAAACTGCATATCAATTTTTTATTTAAGTGGTTCAATTTTATTGAGGACAGCACCTTTCTGCGCTAGTTCCCAATTAACCATTAGTTCGTCACGATGAAGGTCTAACCATTCGAGAATCATGCGCAAGGCCCTCCCAGGCATTTCTCCTTTAACAACATCATCCTTAATATTTACAATAACCTTGTATTCGCCATACCATGCATGGAAATGCGGAGGCATGTGGTCGTTGTAATTCAACCAAATTATGATACCATAGAAATCGCTAATTTGTGGCATAATCTTTCTATTCTTATGTTAATCGTGTCGTTCATCACAGAGGCCATTACTGCATTCTTTCTTGTTTACTTTTTTAATCTATCATTGCAAATTCTATCAATTCTTCGCCTCACTTGCATTTTAAATGGCAAAAATAACATTTTTTATTCAAAAAGCCATTTTGATTTCATGAAAACTTTTACGAGTCCTTTGGAATGAAAAGGCATCGTGTTCAAATGCACTAACACACACTATCAGAAATTCAGTATGATTCGGCTGTGTATAGTTGATTATAACGCCGAAGAAACAAGTTCACGATATTCGTAGTTCACCTTGTCGCCGCAACTTAGCACCATATAACTTGGCTTCAGCGTTCCTTCATTCAGGTTATCGGTCATAACGTAGGTGATGCCGTTGAATTGACGCTGCTCGCGCATGTGGAAATGGCCCATGACGACCAGCGAGACATTGTTTTGGCTCATCAAGTCCATGAAAGCGTATTGCTCATCCAATGGAAGATTGGCCGCCGGAGTCGTCGTGTAGTTGTAACTCGTGCGGAACAACCAGCAGTGGCTGACAACCACACAATTACGATATTCATCACGATGCGACAACTTTTCTTCTAACCAATCCATCTGACGTTTGCCATGCGTGCCATTGCTCGAATCGAGGAAAATGAACAAGTCCTTGAAACCGCTGACAGTTTTCACAGTCACCGTGTAGGTTGAAGTGTGGAAATATTCCTTGTACCATTGGGCGCAATCGAAATATGCGTCATGATTTCCCATTACCGGGAAGCAAGGATCGTTTTTTATCTGATTCAAAGAATCATACTGCATGGCTGCCTTTACCATCTTATAAGGTGTCTCACCTTTTTCATTCGCCAAATCGCCGACAAGCATGGAAAAAAGGGCTTGCGGATCGTTGCGTTCGACGGTGATGTATTGGTAAAGGCGGTCGTTTTCGCCTTGCGGGATAATGCTGTCTGAAGCGCAATAATGCGGATCTGATGAGGAATACACCAAATAAGTATCAGGCGCATTCTCGATGACAGGTTCGCCATTTTGCACATTATAGTCAATCCAGTCGTTCACGCGTTCTTCCGTATCGCTGCGGTTGATGACCATGCCCGGAATATCCAAATGGTTGCAAGCGGTATTCAATAATAAAGCCAGTGCTGAAATAATAAAAATATAGTAGTTTCTCATGGCAATCAGTTTTGATAAGTAAAACCTAAATTAATGAAATACCCATTGTATTGCGAAGAAAGATTAAGTATCCCACTTGGATGCAAGCCAGCTTCTCCGACAATACGCCAATGTTCATCTATAGCGAAATAGCCGTTAAGTGTGTAAAAAAACAATGTCACGCGTTCAATGATGAATTCACGCTGGTTGGAGATGCCTGCCCCAATGTTCCATTTATTATACTCACGGGAAAATTTATCATACTCAGAAAACAATTGATACTGAATATCAAAGACTACGTTCATTGGCTCAAGAATGGTGCCCATACCTCCGTCCTTCCGAAGCGGGATTTCTGCAATATAACGGTTGTAAAGGCCCAATTTAAAGTCCCAGTGGGTATTTCGGTAGCCAAGACAAAACATCCCGTTGAATTCTTGAAGTCCGAAATCTTTAAAACGACGGTATAGGTAACGGTTTTCAATGTAAAACAGTCCTTTTCCTTTCCAGTCTTCAACTAATGCAATTTGGTAGGCAAAATTGAAAGATCTTTCAAGACCAATTTTATATCCAAAAGTAAGGCCGTGTTCCTTGGGTAATCTGCAATCAAAAGCGAGCACACACGAAGGATTAAAACTTGTTGAACGAGAATAATCTCCCTCTATTAGAAATCTATCTCTAACAAAACCTTGTGCATGGGTAAGACCAGACATCGTTAAAAGACAAAAAACAAGTATTATTCGTTTCATCTTCAATCATTTAGTTTAACATTTCATTTTCATTCGTTTGCAAAAGTAAGCATTATTACATTTTGTCAAACAACAGTGATGATTTTTTCTCTTAACAAAGGCCAAAATACAATAAAAGCCAGAAAAAGCCGTAAAAACGATAAATTTGTAACTTTGCAGCCGCAAAATCACACTATGAAAAGCAGAATCGCACTCCTTATAACATTAGCGCTGGTCGTTTTGACCTATTCGTGCAAGAAAGATGTTCAAATCAATCCCGACTCGAACCTCAAGTTGGAATTTTCGGCTGATACCATTCTGTTCGACACCGTCTTCACTTCTCTTGGCTCGGCCACACATCATCTGATGATTTACAACAGGCACTCTGACCCGTTGAAAATCAGTTCTGTACGACTCGTCAAAGGCGAGGCTTCACCATTCCGTCTCAATCTGGACGGCGAAGCTGCCACCGAACTTTACGACAAGGTGATTCCTGCCACCGATAGTCTTTATAGCTTCCTGCGCGTCACCATCGACCCGACCGATGCCAACACGCCTTTTGTGGTGGAAGACGAACTTGAATTTATCACCAACGGCAACACTCAGACTGTCAAACTGATGGCTTGGGGACAAAATGCACATTACATCGTGGCCGACAAGACCATCACTCTTGGCGATACACCATATAGATATACTATCGTCGCTGACAGCCTCGAAACCACCATTTGGACCAACGAACGTCCCTATGTGATTTACGGCTACGCCATGATTAACTCCTACGGCACTTTGCGCATCGAAGAAGGCACGCGCGTGTATTGTCACCAAGGCAGCGGCATCTTCTCGTGGAGCGACGGCCAGCTCATCATCGACGGCAGCGAGGCCAACCCCGTCGTCATTCAAGGCGACCGACTCGAAGCTAACTACAAGGACTTGCCCGGACAGTGGGAGCAAATCATCCTGATGGACGGACGCGCTGGTGCCGACCACCGCATCAGCCATGCCATCATCAAGAATGCGCTGATTGGCGTCAACTGCCAGTCGTCGTTGAAAGTCACGGAATGCGCCATGCGCATCGACAACACCATCATCGAGAACCACTCCAGCTATGGATTGTTCTCTCTCATCTACCCTATCGAAGTCAAAAACAGCGTGATAGCCAACTGTGGCTATAGCACTTTCTTCGCCTTAGGCGGCGACTATCGCTTCGTGCATTGCACACTCGACAACCATTGGCATGCCAGCACCACGGCCCGCAAGACCGGCTCCATTCAAGTTGGCAACTACCAGATGGGCAACGAACACAATTATTACTACTATCCTTTCAACATGGAGATGGACAACTGCATCATCACCGGCTCGCTCGAAAACGAGTTCGTCACAGGCTTTGATGGCGGCGCCGATTCCACCTTCGTCTTCAATCATTGCCTGCTGAAGAGCAACCGATTCGCCCACTCGACAAGCGGATTCAACCATTGCATCTTTAATGAAGAACCATTGTTCGTTGATGTCAACCGCAACAATTTCCATATCGACAGCATCGCATCACCCGTCATCGGGACAGGCAATCCGCTGTATGGCAACGAAATACCACACGACTTGGACGGCGTTTCGCGCATAGGCATTCCCGACATGGGAGCCTACCAATATGTTCCGAAGAATTAATTGACTACCTTGGCTTTCAAGGTCTTCTCGTTACCAACGGCATCCTTGACCACCACCTTCACATTGATGTTTCCAGCGGGCAGATGCTCGTCGAACTCATAATACAGGAGGTTGTTTTTGGCATCATATTTTCCCAACACCCACTCGTCGTTGAGATAGATGTTGTAAGAATCGATGCCCGTCATGTCGTCAGAAATCTTGAAGCGCAACGAGTTGAGTTCCTTTATCGACTGACCCGTCTTGAAATTGGAAGCCGTCACTTTAGGCGCTATCGAATCGACCATGATGGCATATTCGCCCAAGGTACGCGTTTCGGTCACCATGCGGCCCTCTTTCATCGAGCCACCAAGAGACGAGACCTTGCCGTCTTTGCCAATGGAAGCGATAAACAAGCCCTTTTGCTTCTTCCACTTTTCATCAGGCGTGATGCTCACCGTGACATTCTTGAACACGGCAAGACCCTCATCGCCAAAACGATAGATGCGTGAGCAACAGTCAGAGCGGTCGCGCTGGCCAGTTTGCACCCATTCGTCGCGGAAGAAAGTGCCTTTGGTGGTCTTCACGCTGAACGCTTCAATTTCGACGCTCGCATTCATCGAACCATCGGCTTTCACGAAATACTCGCTACGACGGTGTGATGGGAGTTCCACTTTGACAGGAGCCGTGCCTACCAAGCTGAAACTCAAGGTAGAAGCATTGCCCGCATAGTCGATAATCTTGAACATGACAGCCACCGTGTCGCCTTCAGCCACCTCAACGATTCCGTTCTTTCGCGAAATCACCGAAATCTTGTTGAAAGGATCCACCTCGGTGCGCACATAACTCGATTTCTTTTCCTTGTAATGGCGATAGTCGAGAAGGCTGTTCACGTAACGTTGTTCGTCGAACGAGAAACTGTCGCATTCCACCTGATAGGCCAATGTTCCATCAAGATAAAGTTCATAAAGATAGGGACCATTCTTATTTGGTGAGGTCCCCACTTGGTCGTAGGCACAAACACCAAAAGCAACTTCGCCGTTGGCGTGGACATATTTACGGTCCTTCAAGGCATATTTCCCGTTGTCGCCCGACAAGGAGAAATACATCGGGTCAATCTTTTCCTCGATGGTTGTCTCACCCACAGGATAGACCGCCGCGCCAATGATTTTCGGTTTCACATCATCGGCGATTTTGTAGCCAAAATACAGAGGATTAACAGGTTTCTCGCTATCGGTATGACGGATTTCGAAATGCAGATGCGGTCCGCCCGAACCACCTGAGTTGCCCGAATAGGCAATCAAGTCGCCTTTCTTCACCTGGAACTTGTCTTTAGACGGATAAATCTGCGAAGTGAATGTCTTGTGGCTATACTGATAGTTCTTCACATACTTGGCGATATTGGGCGAAAAGCGCTGCAAGTGACCATATACTGACGTATATCCATCATAATGAGTGATATACAGGGCAAGTCCATAACCATAGGGCGACACACCAATCCGGCTCACATAGCCATCGGCGACTGCATACACCGCCTTCCCTTCAACGCCTTGCGTCTTGATATCTATGCCCGAGTGAAGATGATTGGGGCGCAATTCGGCGAAAGTGGCTGACAGATAAATCGGAATGTCAACAGGTTTTCCATATTTTGGAAATTGCTCTTGGGCCATGATTGTGGTAGCCAAGAAGAAGAAAACTGCGATATTGATGAAACGTATTTTCATATTGATAGAATTGTTGCGCAAAAATAGGTAAAATTTCCTACATTTGCCGCATTATTTGACACAACAAAGTGAGCTACTACGCAAGGAAAAAGAAGAAGACCGCATGGCTGACATCACCGCAGATGATGTTGGTCTATAGGTTAATATCCATCATCATCACCTTCAGCCTTAGCCGATGGTTGCTCTACATCTTCAACCTTCAGTTTTTCCATCACCTTGGTCTTGGCGAAGCCCTGAAGCTATACGTCTATGGAATGCGTTTCGATATGGTCATCACCATGTCGCTCAACCTTCCTCTCATCATATACTACTGTCTTCCAACAAGATTCATCACTAACAAGATACCGCAATGGATCATTGACATCTTGTTCATCACCATCAACGGGATTGCCATTGCCCTCAATTTCGCCGACATCGTCTATTTTCACTACATTGGCGAGCACATCACCTTGCATTCGCATGAATTCCTTCGCAATTCCGACGAAGTGACTGGCGGATTCATGAGGCAAATCTTTTTCGACTATTGGTATATTTCCGTTGTTTTCGCCCTCTTTATCCTATTGATTATGGTCGTCACCCAACGCACGCGAATCAAACGACCTAAAGACGAAGACCTCAGCCGTTGGAAACGCAACCAGATGATATCCTTACCAATAGCCCTACTCATTTCCTTCATCGCCATTCGAGGCAGCTTCCAGAAAGAACCCATCAGCAAGGAGACCGCACTCGAGTATGCCGACCCACAAAATGCCCCCATTCTTCTCAACACGCCTTTCAGTCTGCTATACAAATACAATTCAACGCTTGAAGAATGGCATCGTTTCGACGACAATCCCTACTCACCGATTCATTACGACCTAAATGCCAACCGATACCTCAACGATAGCATCGGCTGCGACACGATGCAAGACAATCTGGTGCTCATCATCATGAAAGGCATCGGGCAAGAGATGATTGGTTACTACAATCCACAGCATCGCTATTCGTTGACTCCATTCCTCGACAGTCTGCTCAGCCAAAGCCTCACTTTCGATGGCCGTGCCAATGCACAACGCACCGTCCAGTCGCTGCCCGCCATCTTGGCCAGCATCCCCGACCTGATGGACGACGACTTCGCCACCTCAAGCTATGCCGACAACGACTTTGACGCCTTCGCCCAACACCTGCAACATCGTGGCTACAAGACCATCTTCATGCACGGAGGCGACAACGGCACCATGGATTTCGATGGCTTTGCCTACAAGTCGGGATTCAAGCACTATTACGGCCGCATCGAATATGACGACGACCACGACTACGACCAGCAATGGGGCATTTTTGACGGCCCATTCCTACAATATGCAGCCCGCACGCTCAGCTACACCTACGAGCCTTTTGCCTCAGCCATCTACATGCTGTCGTCGCGCCATCCATATAGAGTCCCCAAGGATTTCGAGCTGCCCGAGGAAAGCTATTTCTGGACCGGTTTCGAAAAGACCGTCTATTATTCCGACTGCGCTTTAAGGGACTTCTTCGCCAAGGCTGCCAACAGCGATTGGTTCGACCACACCCTGTTCGTCATCACCTCCGACTTCTCGAACAGCGAACATTTCCAAACCGAATACAACAACGTATGGGGTTCGAAAGCCATCCCTATCGCATTCTACCATCCCAACCGCATTCCAACCCATCGCAGCAAGGAAATTGCCCAGCAAATCGACCTCGGGCCTTCCATCTTGTCGGCCATGGGGGTCAACGACACGCTGTTTTCGTTTGGACGCAACCTCTTCGACAGTCTCAGCGACCAAGCCTACGTCAACTATTTCAACCTGACCTACGAATATTTCAATGGCGAATATCTCGTTCAGTCTGACGGCACCACCCCATTCGGCATCTTCCGTCCGAACAAAGACCCCCAACTGAACAACAACCTCATCGAATACATGCAATGCCACGATATTTTCGAAAAGCTATACCAATTCATCCAAGAGTATAACAACAGGATGATAAACAATAAATTAAGATATGACCAAGAAGAAGATTCGCTTCATCATCAACCCCATTTCGGGCAAGCTGCACAGGAAGAACCTGCCCCAGCAGATTGACGAGCACCTCAACAAAGACTTGTTCGATTACGGGATTGCCATCTCGGAATATGCAGGACATTCCAAGGTGTTGGTGCAAGAAGCCATCGACGGCGGATGCGATATCGTGGCGGTGGCTGGTGGCGACGGCAGCATCAACGAAGTGGGCACCCGACTCATCGGAACCGACATTGCCTTGGCTATCATTCCGTGTGGTTCGGGCAACGGCCTCTCGCGCTGCCTCGACATTCCACTCAATCCCATCAAGGCCCTCGAACTCATCAACAAAGGCTTTTGTCGGAAAATAGATACTGTTGACATCAACGACCGCACTTTCATCAGCATTGCCGGAACAGGCTACGACGCCAAGGTTGCCGAAGACTACAGCAACGACAAGCACCGCGGTTTCGACACCTACTTTAAATATATCGTACGCGATTTCTTCGCCCTGAAAGACCAGAACTATATCCTTGAGCTACCCAACAAGACCATTGAAACGAAGGCCTTCTTCATCTCATTCGCCAACTCGAACCAGATGGGCTATGACGTGCCCATCTCGCCCAAGGCCTCGCTTTGGGACGGTCTGGTTGACCTCTGCATCGTCGAAAAACCCAACCCGCTGGAGCTGCCTATCATGGGCGGTTTCATGATTGACGGCATGATGGACAAGGCACCGAAAGTCAACATCATACAGACACCCGAAGTCAACATCATCCGCCCACAAGCCGACGTCATCAACCTCGACGGCGAATCCATCATCATGGAGAAAGATCTCCATCTAAAAGTTAACCCATTGAGTCTTAATATCATCTGCAATGAAAAACAAAGCTGACAACAACGGAACCGTCTATTCCACCAATCCTGACTTCCATTTCGAATATGACGAAGCAGAAGCCGTGACCCTCGAACCCGCCAAGCAAAACCTCCGCGTGATGCTCGACAAGAAACAACGTGCCGGGAAGAAAGTCACCCTGATTACAGGCTTTCAGGGAAGCGACTTCGACTTGGCCCTTCTCGGCAAGGAACTGAAGACCGCTTGCGGCGTAGGCGGCAGCGCCAAAGACGGCGAAATCATCCTGCAAGGCGACTTCCGCGAGAAAGTACGCGACTTGCTCATCAATAAAGGTTACACGAAGACAAAAATCAGCGGAATATGATCAAGAAATATATCGACATACTGAAAACCATCGGCCACAACATGAACCTCAGCGACCAAGCCTCATTGGCCATTGCTGAAGGATTGGCGACACTATCACTCCTCGTATTGAGCATCTTGTTGATTTTCCTCGCCAAGTTCATCATCACCCGTTTCATCTACAAAACCATTACCAGAACCAAGACAAAAGCCGACGACCTCCTCATCAAAAACAGGGTATTGATACGCGTTTGTCTGCTCATTCCCGCCATACTAATCAAAACTTACGCAACTGACGTCTTACATCATTTTGCGGGTGCCCAAAACACACTCCTAAAGGCGAACACCATCTACGAAATCATCATTTTCGTGCTCATTATTATCTCAGTAATAAATACGATATCAGACTATTACGAATCGCTACAATATTCAAAGGCCAAGCCCATCAAAGGACTGGTGCAATTCATCAAGATCTTTATTTACATCATCTGTTTCTTGCTGATTGTCGCCTTCCTCCTGCACACAAGGGTCAGCAAGATACTCATCGGCTTAGGTACCATCTCAGCCGTGCTGATGCTCGTGTTCCAAGACACCATCAAGGGCTTTGTGGGCGGCATCCAGCTCTCGGTCAACGACATGCTCCGCATCGGCGACTGGATTGTCATGGGCAACGCCGATGGCAATGTCCTCGAAATCAACCTCACCACCGTGAAGGTGCAGAATTGGGACAACACCATCACCACGATACCGACCTATTCGCTGGTCTCCAATCCGTTCACCAACTGGCGCGGCATGAGCGAATCGGGCGGGCGGCGCATCTCGCGCAGCATCAACATCGACATCAACACCATCCGGTTCTGCACGCCCGAGATGATGGAGAAATACAAGCGTTACAGCCTCATCTCCGATTATGTCGCCGAGCGCGAAGAAGAGATTGTCGAATACAACAAGGCCAACCGCATCGACACCAGCTGCATCATCAACGGACGGCAGCAGACCAACCTAGGCATCTATCGCGCCTACCTGACGGCCTACCTCAAGAACAATCCGAAGCTCAACCACAACATGACCATGATGGTCCGACAGCTTCAGCCTACCGAATTTGGCGTGCCGATCCAGATTTACACCTTTAGCAGCATCAAGGATTGGGAATCATACGAGAAGATTCAAAGCGACCTCTTCGACCACATCCTGGCCGCTACCGAGATGTTCGACCTTAAACTCTATCAGAGACCATAATGAATGCAGGCGTTGAATTAACCAAGCGGTATATTAGCTTAATGTTCAAGGGCTTGCGCGATGCCACTCCCGAGCAAGTAGAGCAAGAACTAGAGCATTGCCGCCGCGACAACCTACGTCCCGTCCGTGTGCCACGAATGTTCCGCGATTACTTTTCGGAAGAGAAATTCCACTCCGGCGACGGTTTCGAGATGCAAGTCTTCAAGCGCGACAACCACTCGCGCAAGCTGATATTCTATCTGCACGGCGGTGCCACCATCTACCAACCCGTCTATTTCCATTGGCGTTTCCTACACGACCTCGGCTTGCGCACCAAAGCCGATATCGTGATGCCGATCTATCCGAAGTCGCCTGAATACCACACCAGTCTCTCTGTAACGATGGTGTTAGACTACCTTCACAACGTCGTCGAGCCATTGCAATACGATGAGATTCACCTTATGGGCGATTCGGCAGGCGCTTGCCTCGCTATGGTGATAGCCCAAGAGATGCACAAGCGCGGATGGCAGGAGCACACTTCATTGACCCTCCTCTCCCCTTGCCTCGACCTCACCTACACCCACGAGCAAGAGATGCAAGCCTTGCAAGACAAAGACCCCATGCTCCAGTTCGACCGCATCAAGATGATTACCGACGTGTGGCGTGGCGAACTGCCCGCTAGTCATCCCTGGGTCAGCCCGATATTCGGCGACTTGCAATGCCTCAACAACATCGGTGTGTATTATGGCAGCAACGAAATCCTGAAAGTGGATGTAGAACTGTTTCGTGAAGCCTTGAAAAAGATTGGCAAGACGGCTGAAATCCACGAATACGAAGGCATGTTCCACACCTTCCCTCTCTTTCCCGTTCCACAAGGTTTTCAGTCACTCAAGAAAATCGTGCAAAAAATAAAATGACCATGTCATAAAAAAAATAAAATGACCATAGATTCCTTCGGGCGAAGCCCTCGGAATGACATGGTCATTTTATTGGTCAGAGACGTGCCATGGCGCGTCTCTACATGCGCGTCTTTACAGGACGACGACCTTCTTCACCAATTCGTCGGAACCGTTCTTCGCCTTCACGAAATAGACACCGTTTCCATATTGGCGCAGGTCGATTTGGCCTTCGGTGAATTGTGCGTTTTCATAAACACGATGTCCGATAGCATCATAAACCGAAACTTGCCATTGGCCTTCGCACAAATCGAGGCTGAAGATGCCGTTATTGGGGTTAGGATAGATTTCCAATTCCTTTTCTGGAACTTCATCGACGTTGAGTTCGCCATCGCAATACACCTCGCTCGACAGCTCGTAGTCGATATGGTTCGACGAGCCACCGCCTTGCATGACAGCTTGGTTGTTGGCATCGGTGACTTGGAAGAAGCCATTGCCCCAACCCAGGCCTTCCGTATCGATGGCAGAGATGCGATAGCATGATGCGTTAGGCAACACGACTTCGAAGGTATAGGAATGGCTTGGCTTGTCGAAAGTGAAAGTGTCAAACACTTCGCCAGTGGTCATGTCGGTAATCACGATGGATTCGCTCTCATAGTGAGCGCCCGACTTGGCTCTGATTTTCAGGTAACCATCGATGGTGCTCACCCCTTCAATATCGACGCTAATGCTGTTGTCGGCCGAGAAATCATCTTCATGGCCATTAGGCATCACAACGTTGAAAGTCAGCTTGTCTGCTGAACCGAAATCGAATTCTGGCATTTCCACGTCAGCCATCTCCAAATGGTTAAGGGTGCCGTTCCAGGTATAGCGGTTCACCTCTTGGCCATTGACCGATGCAACGATATCGAAAGTGTTGACGGTTGCGTTACCGCAGTTCTTCACTTGAAGCACAGGCGAAAGCTTGCCCGAGCAGTTCTTGGTGACGACTTGCGAGATGCCTTTCACGACGAGGTCGTAATCGACATCGAGAGCCGTTGAGAGGCGCACTGCCTGATACACTTCCTTGGTGCCGCCACTGTAGTTTTGCACCCAAGCGGTGAGGTAGCAGTCTTCCTTAGGATAGTTCATCTCGAAGGTCTCGCTGATGGTCATCGAGGTGCCAGTGAAGATGGTGCCCGTCTGTGTAGGAATCATGTCGCGGCAAACGTGGTGCAGGCCTTGCATGCCTTGCCAGCTCACGTCGAGGTTGCACTGGGTGAGAGCGATGAACACGCGCACGTCGGTGCCAGCGCAGTCGCCGACCTTCTCGACGACGCAGTTCACACGGCACTTGTCGCCATCGGGTTCAACACTCAGGTCGATGGTGAACGGGCTGGTTTGGCTGATGCGTTGGTTGTAATAATTAAGGTATGACGAATACATGGTCTCGGAAGCGCCACCACCGCCCGATTTGGACAAAATGCCGTCAGCCTTCAAGGTTGGATAGCTGTTGACGCCATAATAGCTGGCACGGGCATTCGTCTCTGCGGTAAAGTATTCGGCAGTAGAGAAAGCGTCGGTGTGATAAGCCACAGGCGCAATGGCCTTACCTTCTTCAAGCAGTTGTGCAATACCGTTGGCAGCGGCTGGGCAGTATGGACAGCGCACGCCAGTGAAGATTTCGAACAAGACGCATTCGCGTGCCACGTTAGTCTTTTCTTGAGCAAAGGCCGATGCGAAAGAAAGCACAGCGGCCACAAAAAGGAACAAATACTTTTTCATATTAATATGTTTTGAATTCGGCTGCAAAGATACGTTTTATGTGGGAAAAAACACAAAAGAATGTCACAACTGTATTGTCTCTTTATTTCGGGGAGCCAGATGACGTCGTTTGCGTCCATGTATTTTTGGAGCAGACGCTAAAAACAAAAAACTATAGAGTGCTGCGGAATAAAGGGAAATATAGTAATATTCTATGCAGTCTGTAAACTATTTTTTCTTAACTTTGCCGCCTCAAATTTCAAGCCTTTCAATACAAAATTTATGTATGCAATCAGTTAATAATTAAATAATTAGAATTATAAAGTATCACTTAAGTAATGAAAACGAAGAAAAAGATTCTTTCCTTGATTATGTCGCTTGTTATGGCGGGTGGCGTTCAAGCGCAGATTTTCAACACGCAAGCCGATGGCAACAATATGCGTAACCAGACCGACCTTTTCGGTACGGAAAGCCTAGGCACTTTTAACATCATTGACGGCCATACGAGCAGCACGGGCACCGAAAACCTTGGCAACAACGAGATTTCGCCTCTCGGTTCGGGACTTTTCCTGTTGGCTGGCATGGCTGGAGCATACGCCTTGACGCGTCGCAAGAAACAAGATAATAAGTAATTGAATTGTAATTAATTAGTAAACAATAATAAAAAAAGAATATTAGCAATGAAGAAAAATTTCATGATCCTTACTGTTCTTGCCGCTGCCCTCGTTATGCTGCCATGCTGCAAGAAAGACAAAAACACTTCTGCCGACGAAAATGGCGCCAAGTATATCATTAAGGCCGAAATGGATTGCCCAAATTACAATGGTGGCGAAAAGACCCACCTCGGACCGACAACTGATGGTCAGACTCCTATCCTCTGGAGCGCCAACGACCATCTCGCACTCTTCGATGGTGTAAACCGTTATGATTTTGCATTAGAAAATGGCACTAACACCACTAGCGCTAATTTTTCCTGCTCTCAGACTCCCACCGAAACAGAAGCCTACTGCGCTTTCTATCCTTATGACCCAAATGCTGAAGAAAGCCTGAAACCTACGGCAGAGCGTGATGGCAACGACTACACCGTGACCTTCAACCTGCCAAGCGAGCAGACCTACCTTGCCCCAGTGAGCGGCAACCCTACTATGGGCGAAGGCTTGTTGCCGATGATAGCCTACTCCACACAGGACGACAGGTTCACCTTCCGCACCATGATGGCCATTCTGAAGGTTGACATGAAAGGTACCGGCACTGTTAGAAAACTTGTGCTGAAAGATGGCAATGAAAACGCTAAGCTTTGGGGTAAGGCTTCGGTGACTATGACCGCTGCCAACGATACACCCGAGCTGCTTTCGGAAGGCATTATTTCAGGTGGTAATAACACCTTGACTCTCAACTGCCCTGACGGTGTGACCTTGAACGAAACCACAGCTACCAGTTTCTATTTCGTGGTGCCAGTTGAAACACTTGGCGAAAACGGCAAAGGCTTTAGCATTGATGTTTACAATGCTACATTTAAGTGCTATACCATCGACAAGCATATGGTGTCAGGCAACATCATGCAGCGTGCCATCATCTCCACCTTGGCTGTCGATGGCGTAAAGGTACTTCGTGAAGGTGCCCTTCCTGGCTTGTTTACCGTTAACGAAGATGGCAAAAAGGTCTGTTTCTCGCAAGGTAACCTGTATTACGATGGCAGCAAGTTCTGCCTTGAAAACTATCAGTATTCCATAGCTTCTAATTGGGATGAATCCCATGTTTCCAACTTTTACTGGTCGAAGACTGCCTCTGTGACTTATTCAGGCAGTTCGTATTCTGATGGGAGTGCTGCAACAACAGATGTCCTCTTCACCAATGCAACTGAAACGACTCCGAATGCCAGCTTTACTGTCAATGGACAAACGGGGATGTGGCGTACGCTATCTCAAGCGGAGTGGGAGTATTTGTTTACTCATCATTCATATAAATATATAAGTGTAAATACTAAGTATGGTATTGTCATTGCTCCTGACAGATTCTCTGGCGAGATTAGTGACGCTGATGTCGCTGATTGGGCAGCAGCAGAAGACGCAGGATTTGTGTTCCTTCCGAACACGGGATTCCGCGAAAATTTATACATTAGAGAAACTGATAAATCATGTATTTACTGGACAAGCACTGCACATAAAACTAATTCAGGAAATGCCTATCGCATGTTCTTCCAGTGGCATAGTAATCAATCATATTTAGACGTAAAACTTAATTTAGATGGTCTAAGAGAATGGGCAGTTGGCATCCGTCTTGTTACAGATTGCGATTGACCTGATGCTGCTTCCGGCACGCATCATCTTTATCAAGGCCGCAAGGCTTGAAGCATAAAGCAAATTCGCCCCCGCACCGTTGAGACGGTGTGGGGGCGTTTGTTGAAATAATTGCAATGGGCTTCCGACAATTGGATAGGTGCCATTGCACAAATGTTTTCATACCCCCAGCGATGCCAAACGGCACTGTTGCGACTC
>JAKSMV010000026.1 GCA_024400425.1 Bacteroidales bacterium | reverse complement strand
CACCATGGTTATAGGTGCCTGACCCACTTACCGTACCTCCGTTGGAAGGGTTGGCCGTGACTGTGATTGTGTATTCTGGTGTAGTGCCCTCGAAATTCAACACATAGGGCGAGGATACCGATCCATATGTGTTATTTGCCACAAAAATCGCTGTGGTTGCACAAGTCAACTCAGATTCCTGACCGACCGTGGAGTCATATAATCGGAAACCGAGCTCGTCACCTTCATTACCATATAAAGTCATGAAAATAAGGTAACAATCCAATTGTGGCACATGCTGTGGCGTCTGGCAGCCTCTACATTCATTTCCACAGAATGCTCCAACCTCTAGAGTCGTCGTACTCTGCTCCTCACCATTGATTTGAATGAGGCCAATCACCGTGGCTGTGTTCGCGTATGGTCCTGAAACAGGTGTCCAATGATACGCGTTTGCATAAAATGCAACAACCATTAACATCGCTAATAAAACTAGTCTCTTCATAACTTATTAATTTATAATTTTTACATTTTCTAATATTATATCATATTGCGTGTGTGACAGGTTGATTTATTTTACCACTAATTTTCTACAGCAAATACCCTTGCCCTTTACAAAAATCCGTAACATATAAATGCCAGCAGCATTTGGTGCTTTGATGGTAGCTGGCATTTTAGTCGAAGTCGATTCCGAAACCACTGCGCCCAGCGCATCCACAATTTCAATACGCACCTCGCTTAACTTTTCCACAATTACACCAACCCTCAATGTTTGGCCGCAATCCACGGGGTTCGGGTATACTTGTACTAGTCTCTCCAATTCGTCCACTCCAGTATATTCGCTGAAGCTTATCTTGTAGGGCTCAAACAGGGCACCTCCACTACCATTAGATTCATACACCATAACGTTGTCGGTATCATAGCGTTCCTCTCCCGTATGGATGTCATACAAACCAAAACCGAGCTCGGCCGTTTTCTCCCCAAAAATGGTCAAGAAAGCCATATACCGGCCTGTCGATGCTACATACTGCAGTCTTGCACTACCTCGGCACTCACCTTCGGCAAATGCAGCTATCTCATAGTTTTCACTTGCAAGCTCAACTCCATCAGCCTCAACAACAGCAATCACCGTCATATTATCGGGATACGTTTCCATGGAGGGTTGCCAGTGGTTGTCTCTCGCTGTGACATTTTCCTTCAAATCTTCCGACTTCGATGCATTAGGATAAGTCAGCGTAACCGTTGATGTATTGTGTGATTCGAACATCAGACCCATACCTGGCGTAATGGTTTGAAGGGATCCTATCCAACCTATACCCGGATAATACACAGAGAAACTCTCACGTGACTTTAGTTGATCGTTCTCCTTCGGCGACATTCCGGACATCGCCGTGCTGACACTCATCGCCGTGTTGTTGGGATAACCTATCCAGCTCCATCCCATTGGCAATGCTATCGGATGAGACGATGCTGCAGTAGCTCCGCCAGTCAACGACATCACGCATGCCGAGTTGGTCTGGATGAGGTATGTGTTCTCATTGTTAACGTCCAGAAGTGATCCCAACCAGAAACCGCCGTAATTGGTTACGAATCCGTCGTTCCTAGACTTAATCATGATGCCGTTCTCTCCAAGGCTTTCCTCCATCTGTTCAAGACCGTCTATGCCCTCTTGCTCTATGTATGTGCTCCACCAATTCCAACCCTCTTCAAGGCTTGTCGTCTGAACAATAGCGTCACTGAACTCTATCGGGTAAGGCGTGCTAACAGTTCCTAAAGTCCCGTTGGTGACAAAGTTCACCGTGGTGGTGCAGTTCTGCGTCAACTCTCGACCGAGAGCATGGTCATACAGACGGAAGGTTATCCCGTTACCGTCTTCTCCATAGATAGTCAGAAACAGAAGATAACGGTTTATTTGCGGCACATAAGTGATTCTTTCACGTCCGCGACATTGACTGCCGCAGAATGCTCCAACCTCTAAGGTCGTCTCCGTCTGCTCCACACCGTTGACACGGATAACGCCCAAAACCGTCATCGTGCTGGCATATTGGCCACCGTCAACGATCCAATGGTAGTTTCCTCCATTGGACTCAAAGTTTGCTACGTAAGTAGCATTACTTGTCACAGTAAAACCATAATTGGCATTGGTTGAGACCACCGTCCCGTTCTTCGTCCAATTTGTGAAGATATAGCCTGTGTTGGCCGTGGCTGTCAAGGTACATGTGCTACCATAATTATATGTTCCTGCTCCACTCACCGATCCGCCTGCCGTTGGGTTAGCAGAGGCAGAGATGGCATAACTATTCTGACTAAACACTGCTACATAACTAGCATTCCCTGTCACCGTGAAGCTATAGGTTGGGTTGGTGGATACGGAGCTGCCGTTCTTGGTCCAACGTGTGAAGGTGTAGCCTGTGTTGGCCGTGGCAGTCAAGGTGCATGTGCTACCATAATTATATGTTCCTGCTCCACTCACCGATCCGCCTGCCGTTGGGTTAGCAGAGGCAGAGATGGCATAACTATTCTGACTAAACACTGCTACATAACTAGCATTCCCTGTCACCGTGAAGCTATAGGTTGGGTTGGTGGATACGGAGCTGCCGTTCTTGGTCCAACGTGTGAAGGTGTAGCCTGTGTTGGCCGTGGCAGTCAAGGTGCATGTGCTACCATAATTATATGTTCCTGCTCCACTCACCGATCCGCCTGCCGTTGGGTTGGCCGAAGTGGAGATGGTATAACTGTTCTGACTGAATACCGCCACATAACTTGCATTTTCAGTCACGGTGAAGCTGTAGGTAGGGTTGGTGGAAACAGAACTGCCGTTCTTAGTCCAACGTGTGAAGGTGTAGCCTGTATTGGCCGTGGCTGTCAGTGTGCACGAATTGCCACTAGCATATTGGCCACCACCCGACACGGTTCCTGCAGCAGATGGTGATGCCGAAACTGATATTGTATATGTAATAGGAGTTAATAGTTCTTTTTTGTATGCCAACGTATAGTCACCATATTCGGTAGAATAGCCAGCGACTTTAAGATATACATATCCTGATGCATTTGGAGTGTATTCAATTTTGGAGGTATAATTACTGCATTCGTCATCATCGAAAGCTACCTCCGTGCCATTTTGGTTGTAAAGATACAATTGTGTATCAAAATCAGCAGAAGCACCATCACCGCAACCAGTCTTGAAGCAATATGAATAATCCGGAGAGACGCTAAATCTATAGATTTTCCAGCATTCCGATTCTATAGAGGAAGTATGGGTGCTCCATGTAGTATATGCCGTTTTAGAATAGTCATAGTCTGGAATAGCAGTGCAATTATGATTGGAATTCTTTATATAAGCCAATGTATAATTACCATATTCATCAGAATAGCCAGCGACTTTAAGATACACATATCCAGACGCATCTGGAGTGTATTCAATTTTGGAGGTATAATTGCTGCATCCGTCGTCATCGGAAGCTATTTGCGTGCCATTTGAGTTGTAAAGAAACAATTTCGTATCAAAATCAGCAGAAGCACCATCACCGCAACCAGTCTTGAAGCAATATGAATAATCCGGAGAGACGCTAAATCTATAGATTTTCCAGCATTCCGATTCTATAGAGGAAGTATGGGTGTTCCACGAAGTGGATACTGTCCTTGAATAGTCATAATCGGGAACAACAGTGCAATCAGAACCGCCACCACCTCCTTCAACAATCTGAAATACTAAAGGGTTTGCACCCGTTAGTGAACCAACATCATAATCTCGTTCTCCATAATAACCACCAGCATTGAAATTTTTCACTTTGACATATAACTTTGTCGTACCAACAGGAGAAATGACACCATTATTTGAAAATGTGAAACTTTGCGAGCGACCTGCCTCCAGCGACGTCACACCGTTTTGTGATTCACCTTGAATACAAGACAGAGTCCCATCCGATTGTTCGATCCATAAGGAAACATATCCCAACCAGGTTTGGCTGCCGGCATTATTAACACTGTAATTCACTGTTAAAGGTTGACCACGTGTAACAGTTGTTACGGTTGAACCATTTTGTCTCAACACAATGTCACTACCTAAACGCAGGATGATGTTTCTCATATAGGGGTGCCGCATAATATGATATCCTGAAAAATAGCTGGTGTTATATGTTCTATCAGATGTTTTCCAGTCCGCGGCACTAGACTCGAATACGGTAATTTGATTACTACTATTATGTCCCGTGTACAACATCACATGATTATTGTATTTATTGAGCGCATCTCCCTTCTGGAAAGTGCTGCTACTCGCTGTTGTAACAAGTCCATAATCATTACAGATATTGGGGATAGTAGTAGTAGTATTACGTTCTATTTCCCAACAATTAGAAACGAATCCACTACAGTCAACGCCGATAACATATGTATCTGCGTTTGATGAATACGCATTTCCTCCACAGGTCGACGAACTGGTAACACGATTTCCCGTGTATTTACCTTCAGAAGCAAGAGACTTAAAAGACATACGATCCGTAAACCCACCCCATTTATAGGGGACTCCGGTTTCTGTGTAATAATAATTTGTAATAGGTGTTATAATATAACCTGACCCACCAACCCAAGTGCATGATGTGGCCAAATTAGCCGGTATAGGAGTCCACTCCAATGTGCAATATTGATGTGCATTGTACCATGCTTGGGTGATGGTTCTCCAATTTCCTCTCGTAGAGTCATTGTGCGTATCTTCACGAGAAATTCTATTTTCAGGTGCACAATAGGAATGGTTTAAATTCTCGTCTGACAACACAAATGGGTCAGGACTATCTATTTTGTTCGTGTTCTTGTCAATTTTGTAGATAGAGATGCCTTCTTGTCCAGAAAATGCGTAATACCAAGCATTGTCCTTGTACAGAAATGGTTTATGTATATATGACAGGAAATTAATAGGGACTTCAACGAGGTTAATCAGTTCCCCGTCAGGATTAAGCACCAACAGATAGCTCTTTACAAAACCACCTATATGGTTACAAGTTGTTTGCAGGTTTATTGCAATATAATCATCATTGACACTTACGTAATCGAGACATGATAATTTACCCTCCAGTCCTAGGGATTCCATCGAAACATTGATACTTCCCCTTCTAGAAGGTGTTTCACCATATAAAACGAAACTATTTTCATCAATGTATTTTGGATGAATCTTAGAACCTCTTTCATGATGATAATAGAACGTATCGATTTCCTGCAACCCGTCTGAAGTTATGCTATAGGTTTTTGCATCGCATTCATGAATAACAGGCTGACCATCAATAATTTTCAAATCCGTAATAATAAAGATTTCCTTGTTCGGTTGCTGAAAATCCTCTCTTTCATGGACCCTTCCATCTGAGTCTATTGACAAATATGTTCTGTCCCCTATCACATGAAAGAGATTATTGTCATATTCAAATGCTCTAGCAGTAATGGGCAGTTGAATTTTACACAGTATTTGATTTTGACTCAGCGAATACAAGAGAATCATATCTGAAGCACCCGTGAGAACCGCCACAGTTCCTGCGTCTATCATTCTGAATGAAGTGATGGCATAATTTCGTTCCATAACCTCTTCTTGGGTCATGAAATCTTCGTTGTAGGGTATGGTTCCTACAATTTCCGCTTCAATTGTGTCCTTTATCGGAACTGTCGATGCATAGGTGTTAATTTGCGCCATGTCTTTTGCCACCCCAACAGTCCCAAACAACAAGATGAGTAGGGCGAAACGCAATGTTTTCCCCATTAGTAAAACTTTACTTTTCATAGTTAGTTTTTTTAATTACATATTTATTATTTTGTGTTTTGTGCTTGGTTTGATATCTTAAGCTCCTCTGTAACGCATTTTCCAATGTGGAATTCCTTATCCGTTAGTATCGTAATCACCTCAACCATATCAAATTAATCCCTATACGAAATAGTTAACTTTTCGAATTCAAAAATATGAATAATGTTATTTGAAGATTCCTGAAGATGCGTAACTTTTAGCATCTATGAATTAAGCAAATTATTACAATAGATTATCTATTTAATTAACAAAAATCATATTATTTTGCACAATTAAAACTTAATAATTTTGAATATTCCTCAAAAAAATCATGACTCAAAGCTTCGCTCACCCTGAAAAGCATGTCCGTACTAATCCAAGGGTTGCGTAAAAGTTTGTAAAGGTTTTCGCGTGTGCAATGCACTTCACCTGCAAGCCAAGTAATGGAACGACCTTGCCGTTCCAGCTCGGCTTTAATACATTGACCAATATGAATGGATTGGTCTTTCTGAATGTTCTTGTCCTCTGCCATATTGCTTCATTTATGGGAAACACCCCTTATATGAAGCATTAGAGGGCAGGAAATAAAAATTTAGTCCCCTTAAACGAAAAATTTATTTTCCCTCAACATCCCGAACCAAACGAACGGCCTTTCCATAGTTGAGGAAAAGGGTTTGTTCATAGACGTCGTCAAAATCAAAGTTGATTCCATACGATTTATCACGGACACATTCAGAGGAATAGTAATAACCACATGCGCCTGCCGCCGAAACAGTGCATACTTCTCGAATCCCGCTTGCCGGCAAGAAAACCGCACCATTCGGTTGCAGATAGAAAATCCATTCGTGTCCGATAACATTACAGTTGAAACTGGCTGCAAATTGGTTGACATTATTCAGGTAATACACTGCATTGCTCCATTCATCAGGAAGAATAAGCAAACCATTGACGCCATACACCTGGGCTTTGGCAAAACGAATACCTGATGGAGTGTTGCGCTGATGTAATAGATAGTCCCATTCTTCCATCGTCAATGTACGCCATTTGCCTTCACCATCTCCCATGATATCGTTATATCCCCAGTCAGCCTTACCCGACATGTCATACAATTGGGAACCTTCAACGCCATAAGCCATATATGAATCAGGATTATCTGAAGTACTCCATGGTTGATAACACGCCGAGCCATGTTCATAGCCGCTCGTTGCATAGCCAAAAAGGTCAATCCAGCCCTCATAGTCTGGTGCAATGTTAACATTGTCGTTTCCAACATATTCATATTGATTTTCTGCAAAACGCCACGTGTTGGTGGATGCTTGATACTGAAGGTTGCCTTGCGAAAACCATACCTTCCGGCCTTCGCCAACAGTAATGAGTCCATGCATCGCGCCAGGTGGAGGTGTCAAATTCTCATTGGTTTCAAAACTCAACTCCTCACCATAATTGACCCCCTTGCTGTTTTTGGCGTATGCGCGGACATAATAAGTTGTTTTGGGTGTCAAATCCCTCATGATAACAACATAATCACCCAAACCGCTGCCGTGAGCAAAAACATAATCAGCTATGTTGGGATGCGCCGAAGTGCTCCAACATGCACCACGTTCATATACTTCAGCACCTCCATCATCAACAACATGGCAAAAGCATGAAGCTGCCGTTGAAGTTGCATCGGTGATTTCCACAGTCACCACGGTGGGAAGGTTGATCTCTTCACCGGTCACAAATTCGATAACCGCACCGTAACTAGTACCGTGCTCGTTTTTGGCATAGGCACGAACATAATATTTCACAAAAGGAAGCAATCCCGTCAAGCGGCAGGTGTATTCGCCCAACCCGCCTTCGGCATGTGCGATTTTGAAGTCGTCGGTTGTCGGGTCGCCATAGTCGTTCCAGCACACTCCTCGCTCCGTCACTTCTGCGCCTCCGTCATAGACTACCGCAGCCTTTACCCGAGCTACCAAACTGTCAATCATCAGCACTTCCAACGTTTCGACAATGGGAAATTCAGAAGCCGTCACAAACGAGAAGACCTCGCTTTGCCAGTCTTGCGTAGCACCAAGATTAACAATATATCGGTAATAATAAATGGTACCCGCTTGCAAATCATTGATTGTCACAATATACGTTCCGTTACTGAATAAAATTGGGTAATCTACGGATCCATGTAGGTTTTGGTCAGTACTCACCCGAATCTTCATGCTGTTGACAATACCGGGATAAACATATTCGCCATGAATGGCCGCGCTGTCGGCACCTACCATGATGAATTCCTTTTCTTCCACAATAGAGAAGCTTTGTGTAACAGGTTGTTGATCTTTGACGCACGAAAACAAAGAGACCAAGCACAAAAATGTGATGATAAATGTTTTAAAACGCATATCCTAATCCGATTTTAGTTTCTACATATTGAAATTGAGTGGTGACCGCTTCGGCGGTGACGACAAGCCCACGCCAATGCAGTTGAACGCCAGCCGAAAGGTCGATGCCTTGCCTGCTGTAGGAAGTATTGCGATACCACCCTCCGTCCATGGTATGCCATCTCACGGTGCGGTTACCATAGCCTATACCGACACGCGCCACCAAAGGTCCAGTCACACGCATCAAACCACCCGCCATGACAGAAAGGCGCATCTTCGAGACCTCTCCCGTGTAGGTCATCAGATGGCCATCGGGCAAGAAACCTTGCGCATCACAAGTGCCGTCAGACTGGAACCCTGAGAAGTTGCCATTTGACATCAAGCTGGCGAACCAGCCAAAGCGACGCAACTGCCCTACGGTGAATCCGAACGAGCATTGCGGATACGGAGCGAAAGCGGCATTGAGCGTAACAAAGGTCTCACGACGCCAACGTTCCTTCAGCTTCACGCTCAACTTGAAACGCACATTCTCGTATTCGAAGGTATCGGTGCCCCACTCTTTGAGTACATCCCACACGATAAGACGGCCAAAGCCTGCTTTGACATCGCTAACGTCGCCTTCCACCTGTTGCAATGGTCCACGGTAAGTGAGTCCGCCATCCAACGAGACGGACAATCGCACAAAGTCGGCATCCGCATTAAGGTCGTATTCCACGGCTATGGTCTTCCCTCGCGGATAAGCCTTGACAATACATGCAGCCTCTTGGGCGGTGAGTGCTTTTCCCAGACAACAAGCCAGCAATACCAAAAAATAGTTCAATATTCTCATGGCTTATTTTAGTTTTATGTTTCTCCATTCATTCATCACGCCTTCAGCCGAAGGATGCTGTGCCTTGAAGCCCTCAAAGACCGACATGCGAGCGACATTCTCATTAAGGTAATCGGCAAGTTCGCCAGCCGTGACCTCTCCAGCGCTTTCCTTCAGAATCTTCAGCAAATAATAGGTGAAGAGCCCGTGCGACTTTTCCTTATATGCATTGGCCGTTTCGTAGCCCAAGGCAGCAGAAAAAGCCAAGGCATTGCCACAAAGTTTGCCGTTTGTCGAGTTGATAGCCACTCCTCTACTTTCGGCCAGCATGTTACCTTCACGTGTCGCTCCACTGAAGCAGGCATCAAAGAAATACATCATCAACTCCGAATCGGCCAAACCCAACTGGGCATAGAGGGCATCCAATCCGAAACTTGATTCCATGTTGGAGCCATAGCCGTCAACAGGAAGCAAGAAGGCGCTTCGGCTCATCTCGTCGGGGATGCCATGCCCCGAATAGTAGAAGATGCCCCGAGCTTCGCCATTATAGGCCTCAATAGTGGCCTCAAGCCAATCTACCTCATACCTCATGTCGTTAAGTGTAGCGTTGGTCACTAGATGGATGTTCTCTTCGGGGATGCCCCAAAGCGTCATGCAATATTCCTTGAAGACCTCGCCATCATGAATGGCGAAGGGAACGTCCTGTTCTTTCTGGTAGTCTTCGTTGGCGATGATAACCGCAAAAGTCTTGTCGTTCACCACATCGGTCATGGGGATGTCGAGGTCCACGTCAGAAGGAACGATACCTTTGTTATATCGGCTGATGTTGAAACTATAGACAGGCGATTCAACTTCGAACAATTGCCCATCTATGCCTTCGTAACCGCTATTGGAATACAATCCACTCAAACCGTAATAACGCATTCTTGCCGTTCTCACCATTGATATATCGGCCATGAAAATATCAAGCGTATCGGCATTGGTCAGTGTCCAATTTCGCACGACGTGCACATTCACCACTTCGTAGCCAGGTTTCTTCACTTCAATTCCCTCAACCACATCACCGACATGATGCTTGGCGAAGCAAAGGCGAAAACGGCCATTGCCATCGCTCATTGTCGGTTGGCAGTCGTGCTCAGAGGGAACGACTAACGATACGCCTGACAAAGGGGTGCCTCTATCATCAGACACCACAACCCGACCATATTGGACCACCTGTCCAAAGATCGGCATGCTGAAAAGCAAAAAGAATAGCAATAGGTTTCTCATGGTCTCTCTCCTTTCTCCATGCTTATAAGCCATGGTTCAGTTGCCGAAGGTCGGTACATGGCATCCCAAGTGAGATAACCTTTTTTTGTGACCAGCACACGTTGCGACTCATCCTGCTTTGCAAATGGAATTTCAATCCTAAACTGGCCCAACGTATCGGTTGTGGTCGAAAATTCAAGCAAGCTCACGGTTGCCCCTTCAACAGGCTGGCAGGTCTCAATATCGCACACCCTCCCAAACACTACACCCAAGTCGTTATTGCGACGGATGTGAAGTTCGACTGATTTCTGTGCCTTCAGGATGGTATCGATGGTCTGATAACCCGCAGATTCAAAGACAAGATGCACGGGATGCCTTTTATTGAGATAGGGTATGTCGTTCAAGAACACCGTCCTGTTCTCGTTCGTGATAGTGATACGTTGCAAGGCGTTGCCTGCATATTCACACTGCAATACACCACTCTCAAACGGAAGCCTTGGAATGGCAAATGTCGCATCTTCCGTGACATTGACTTTCATCTGTATAGGTGTCAACAGTCTCCAGGCAAGCAAACTAAGAACGACGATCAAAACCAATGCGATGATGCTATGTAAATAAAAGCGACGTTTTACACTGCGAAGTCCCAGCTCGTAACGAGCCAACATCAAGGCCTCCATCGTCTCGCTATGATCAGCGAGATAAGCCTCCACTGCACGTTTTTCATCCCCAGCCAGCTTGCCTTCAAGGAAACAGGCCAGCATCTCGTCATCAACTTCAAAGTCGTCTTTTTTCATTCCCATTTTCCTTTCATTATCTTTTTCAAGGCTTTCTTCGCCTTTTTTATCAAATTATATACAGCCATGACACTGCATCCCATTTCTCCAGCAACCTTATCGGCACTTTTCCCTGCGAGAACGCCCAACAAGGCACAACGCTCACGTGAATTCTTCAGTTTTTCAATAGCCTCATAGAGTTCGACCCTTGAAAGCTCGTAGATGATGTCAAAATCATCAGCCTTCTTCTTTACGGCACAAAGGTCTTGTTCGTTGAGTTCAACTGTTTTAGGCAGTTCGGCCTCCTCTTTACTTTTGAAAAAACGAATAGCAACGATGGTAAGCCAAGTGTCAATAGATGATTTGAATTGGAACTGCCTCAAGCGACGCCAATCATCGGAACTCAAATAGAGGAAGAACTCATTGACCAATTCATCTTTACTGTTCAGTGTACAAACGACAGTGTTGGAGATATGGGAAAAGAGGTTTTCACAACGGCAGAAGAAAACGTACTCGATAGCCTCTGCATCGTTTGCCAGTAGCAATTTGACGATGTCCTTATCTGAAAGATGACTATAGTATGTAATTCTTTTCTCGTTCATTTTTACAAATTACCCGATACTTTTGGCATAGTTACCACCTGCTTGCAAATATATTTTATCGGCACAAAAATAGAGAAAAAAAACATTATGGTTTAACTTTACTATATCTATTGGCATTTTCCGGGTATTTTATCTATCTTTGCACGTATATATGGCAAAAGTCAACGACAACGGTTTTCTCTCGGGGCACATTGGCCAAATTGTTTATCGAGAGTTGAATGGCATGCAGGTGGCGCAAGCCATGCCTTCGCAGTATCATGACGCGAAATCGGAAGCACAACTGAAACAACGAAGCGGCATGAGGAACATCCTTGCCACCTACCGTCTGCTCAAAGCTGCCATCAAGGAACAGTTTGAAGAGGCGACGTCAATGAAACGACCCTATAATTGTTTCGTGCACCACAACCTGCTCCTTCCTGCCATCGAGCTGTCGAAGAAAGACTACGACATGCGACTCGGCCTCCTCGCACCCTACATCGTATCGCACGGTTCTCTCCCACCCCTCGACATTGGAGTCAACAACGATACCATACAGTTTCAGATGAAAGACGAAGATTGGAAGCCCCTCGACGTCCTCCGACTAATTAGGATTGAGAGCAAGGAATCCTCAGCCGACACTCCTACCCACTTGAAAGCAATGGTTCAAGACACGATAATCAACAAGGTTGAGAACAAGATAATCGTCAGCACTCCCCTCCCACACGGCGCCTACACCTTCGTTCACCTGCGCCAAACAAGAAAAGGCTTCTTGGTCTCAACCCAGCATCTTTCCATACTATAACAAGGTCGTGACGCTACCATGAACTCGACCAAGTGCTACCATGAACTCGAACAAACTCTACCGTTTCATCGAAGAATGGGTAGCCTCTCATCGAGTTCATGGTAGAGAATGGGTAGAGAATGGGTAGAGAAAAGGTAGAGAACGGGTAGATAAAAGGTAGCGAAGGCCTATAAATTGTTAGTTTCCAAAACGTGGTGAGGTAGAGACGCGCCATGGCACGTCTCTACCCCAAGGCAATGAGAGGCGGCAACATTTTTCGCACTGATGCTATTTCTTCTTTCGCCCGCTTTTCTTCAGAGCCTCGGCGATAATCCATTGCAGTTGTCCGTTGACGGAACGGAACTCATCGGCAGCCCATTGTTCAAGGGCCGCCATCGTCTCCTCATCGACGCGCAAGAGGAAAGTCTTCGTCGCTCCGTTACTCTCCTTTGCCATGGTCTGTTCTATTTAGTGATTCATCTAACGTATGCGCGAAAATATCCTCTTTCGAGACATAATGGTCAAATATCCAAAGACATAGGATGACGATACCCATCGTGATGAAGCCAGCCAAGCCGGGCATTCCGTTGAGGAAATCGTTGCCGCCTTGAACGAAATAGATGACTAGGCCACTGATGGCGTTTATCGTGCCGTGAATGATGGCTGCCACGACCATCGACTTGGTTTTCAACACAAAATACAATTCGATGGCACCTAACAACACGCACATGACGACCATCAGCAACACGCCCCAATAAGGCTCGTTGGGATAGTTGTGACCCGACATGATGAGCGGGAAATGCCAGATGCCCCAAACCGCGCCGATGAACAAGGCCGCAGCCCAAAACTTCTTCCCACGCAAGGCGTTGACGAGGTAGTTGCGCCAGCCGTATTCCTCACCAAAGGCGAAAACCGCATTGATGGTGGCACCCGCCAAAAGCGCTGAAACGACAGTCGAGATGACCATCAGCGAGGCGGGCATGGATGACAGCTGCGAGCGAACCAGCTCTTGCTGTTCTTCGGGAACCTTATATTGGCTGATGAGCTGTTCAGCACTGTATTCCAGCTTGATGCCAGGGAAGCATCCGTTAATCAAGATGCACAAAAACACCATGGCGACCGGCAGCAGCCAAGCCACGACCCAAGTCCACGAAATCTTGAAGTTGACCAAACCCGTGTGATTGAACTTTTCCATCTTGAAAGCCTGAAGCACCAATGCCGCCAGCATCGGGAAAAGCATGTAGATGGATTCGAAAATGGTGAAAGCCATCTTGTTAGTCTCGTTGGTTATCCCAAATCCGAAGCGGACAATGGCAAACATCGCCCAACTGAACAGGCAGACCGCTATCGAGAATTTAATTGCTCTTTTCATTGCATTGCTCTTTTCAACTCATCAATTAGTTTCGTGGTTTCTTCGGGCGTTTCCCGATTCAGGTAAATCAAGTCGTCAGCCGTGCGCAATTCGATGTACGGACCACCATTGTAAGTGACGAACAACAGGCATTTTTCATCGTTTTGGGTCAGGAAATGGCCTTTGTTCTTATTCTTGAACGACGAGCCATTGGTGCGCATGGCCATGACAGGCATCTCGTCGAGCACTTCCATCGTTACGATATCATTCACCGGGATGTCGCGGCCATACATTCCTGCAATGTGCAACATATCGTCCTGAATGTCTATCACGCTAGGCTTGTTGGACGCGGACAGCGTCACCACCACGAAGGCGATGGTTGCAATCGCTCCACATACCGAAATCACGATGATACGCGAACGGTTGGTATCGTGGCGGTAAGTCGTTCCTTCCTTGTCCTTGCCCCAACCGTTATGCCTCTTCATGGCGATCAGCACGGCCACGAGCATGGCTACGCAAATGCCCATAATTGCCCAAAAGTCAAGAATAGGATAAGCGGCAAGGTATTTATGGAACACTGCCAAGAGCAGAAAAGCAATTCCCGTAGCCACCATAATCCACAAAATGCTTCGTCTTAGGCCATCGATGTCAACCAAAGCCTTTCTTTCAGGCGACATGCCACCGTATGGATTAATCTGATTGGGGAACTTATAGCAGAGGATTCCGGCCAAGATTATCAAAACTCCTACAAAAATATTTGCAAACAGCATAGTATTAAACAGTTAAATTATAAACAATCAATCCTCTCCCAAATACACTTTCATTCTGCGATTCATGATATAATAAATTGGCAGAAAGACAGCCACTGGAATTAGCATACATAACATATTCATCTTAACATATAATGCAGTGATTCCAAATGCCATGAGTATGGCAAAAAGAAGGAAATAAAGTAGTGCATTTGCTTTTTGAAAACTCGCCAAATCTGCTTTAGCCCGTTGCTCTTCGGTCAGATTCTTGAAAACTCGAGTTTTCTCAGGACAAAATATCATCCTAATGAAAACCACCAATTCAACGAATGCCAATAAGAAAAGATCAGGTGCCCATGTATTCACAGGTATCTCATCCACTTCGGTTGCCTCTTTCACCTCATTTACCGCTTCTATTTCTGCCGTTGGTTCAAAACTACAGATGTAATAAACAACCAATGCAATGCCTGCGACCGTCAAAACAGAAATGACAACCAGCATTATGACTCTCCATTTCTCAACTTGACTGAAAATGAATTTCCACGAAAGCCACAACATCAGCAATGTGAAAAAAGCAATTACAGGAACAACCACAAGATCAATGTTTTCTGACGATTGAAACAAAATCAAAAGTAAAGTTACAATAGTAATCATGAGCCCGAAGGAAAAATACAACGCAACAACGAATTTCTTCTGCCCTTCTATCGGCCATGCGGGATTAGCATTAACAGACATATTCTCTTGATGAAACTTACAATAGATGCCAAAACCTATTATAACAAGCCCAAAAAGAAAGAAAAGTATGTATTCAATATCCATGGCTGAACAAATTAATACAGACTACCCGTATTCAGCACAGGCTGAGCCGATTCGTCGGCGCAAAGCACCACGAGCAAGTTGCTGACCATGGCGGCCTTGCGTTCCTCGTCGAGTTCGACGACATTTTCGTCTTTCAGTTTATCCAAAGCCATCTTTACCATCGAAACGGCGCCATCCACAATCTTTTCGCGGGCCGAAATGATGGCGGCAGCCTGCTGGCGACGTAACATGACAGCTGCAATCTCAGGCGAATATGCCAGATAGTTGATACGTGCTTCGATGACTTCGAGACCCGACATGGCGAGACGCTCGTTCAGTTTCGACTTCAGCACTTCGTTGATTTCCTTGCCGCCCGAACGCAAGGTAAGTTCTTCGCTACGACCATCGGTCTCGTCGTAGGCGTACATGCCTGCTACCTCGCGCAAAGCGGCATCGCTCTGCACCTGGATGAAGCTCTCGAAAGCCCTCATGCGGCTCGACACCGACACTGGCGTAGTGCTTGAGCCGCCCGCCATGGTCTGCGAGTCAATCTCAAACATGGCCTTGTAGGTGTCCTTCAGTTTCCAGACCAGAATCTGGCCAATCATAATCGGGTTGCCCGTCTTGTCGTTGACCTTGATGTTGTCGGGGTTCAGGTTGCGCGCACGGAGCGAGACTTTCTTTGAGGTCATCAGGAAATTGACCCAGTGGAAGCCGGTTTTCGTGAAAGTGCCTTTATAGACACCGAAGAAAAGCATCACCATAGCTTCATTCGGTTCCAATTTGCGGAAGCCGATGGGAATGAAAATGGCCAAAATGATGCCAACGATTGACAAGATGAAGGTGAAACTCGATTCACTTGGCGAGCAAGCAAAGCCAAAAATGCACAAGGCAACGAGTGCGATTTCAACAAACAATGCGACGAATCCATTCATCGCAAAACCCTTAAATTCAAATTCTTTTGTTTCCATAAATGATATTATTTTGATATTATTTTGATGCGCAAAAATACAACAATTTTGGAATATGCAAATTAATTCGGAGTTTTTTTTCATTAATTGCCTATTTTTGCAAATCATTGAACAAATTAAACCGATTCACCATGAAGAAAATTATCATTGGAGCCGCCACCTTATTAATGATGGCCAGTTGCTCAACCTTAAAAGTCGTTGACCCGAATGCAGCCATGAACGCTGGTGCCGCCGCCGTTCAAGCCCTTACCATTTCCGATTCGCAAGTCGCACAGCTTTGCGTCGAATACATGGCCACGACAGATGCCGAAAACACGGTATTGCCCGCATCAAACGAATACACGCAACGCTTGTCGCGCATCATGGCACGTTTCAAGAACATCGGCGACATGAATGTCAACTATAAGGTATATCAATCCAACACCGTCAACGCCTTTGCCAGTGGCGATGGCAGCGTTCGTGTCTATTCCGGACTGATGGACGTGATGACCGACGACGAGATCTTTGCCGTCATCGGCCACGAATTGGGTCACCTGAAGAACAAGGACGTCCGTGATGCTTACCGCACCTCCTATCTGATGGTGGCTGCCCGTTATGGCATTGGCGCCTTCAGCCAAACCGCAGGTGCCATTTCGCAAGGTTTCATGGGCGACTTGGCACAAGAACTTGCCTCCAACGCCTACTCGCGCAAGCAGGAATACGAAGCCGACGAAGCCGCTTTCCAATTCTGCATCACCAATGGCGTTGATGCCTTCGCCATGTACGATGCCCTTAATGTGCTCATTAGCTTGAATGGAAACAGCGGCACCCAAAGCAAGGTGGCGCAGATGTTCTCGACCCACCCCGACAGTGCCAAGCGTGCTGCCAAAATCAAGAGCATGGCCGAAGCCGCAGGTTACACCTATCATGCCAAGAGCGGAAATGCACCAAAGCAAACCACGACTAACAGCGGCAACAATAGTGGCAGCAATGGCACCACCAACAAGCCAAAACCTGGTGGCATCAAGAAGATTTGATGAACTTGCCGCGATAGACTTTTTCATCGGAAGAAACTTCCAAGAAGTATATTCCAGATTTTAACCCACTCACATCAACGCGCGATGTTGATGTGAGTTTTTTCATGCACCTGCCGAAAAGGTCATAAATCTTGACATCAGCTCCAGTATTATTTGACAAGGCAATCTGGATTTCCGACTTTGCTGGATTGGGAAAGACCGAAACCGTTTCAAGCCCATATTCACTAACATCCTGATTTACGGGAATATTCGCATTGAAAAGCTGCAAGCCTCCAGCGAAGTTTCCGACAACCATTTCCAACTTGCCATCGGCGTTTAAATCGGCGAGAGTGGCAGAACTACGTAGCCCAAAACGATTGTCGAAACCATCTACAAAACGATTCCATTGGTCGGAAATATCGGCAAACGAACCATTCAGATTTCCATCTATATTATTGAACAAAAACACTTTACCTTGTTCTGAACCTACTGCCAACAAGGTCTCGTTTCCATCGCGAAACGCAAACGGAACACTATAGCCATAATAAGATATCGAAGCATTATGCACATCCACCTGACCAAAATCGTCAGTTACAAGCTGCAAACCAGTCTCGGTTCCATGGAAATGACTCAACTTCCCTTGAGCATTGCCTACCACCAAATCCATGATTCCATCCCTATCGAAATCGAAAACGAATGGCACAGAAAAGGCTGAACGATAGTTGAGGAAATCATCGTCAACCAACTGAAAATCTGCATCAAATAGCAATAGCTTACCTTCATCGCAGCCCACAATCATTTCATTTTTCCCGTCACCATTGATGTCGCCAAAAGCCGGTACTAGTGCCATTTTTTTCATCTGTTTCAGTTGTGCAAAATCATCATCCACAAGTTCGAATGATGGATTTTGAGCCGTTCCGACATTCCGATAATAATAGAGTTGAGCCGAACGATGCGCTTTCAGGCTGCCGTAATGATAATAGGTTGAATCGATGTCACCTACCGTTCCCACCACGAGGTCAACCAAGCCATCGGCATCAACATCGGTAAAAACGGGATAGGCACCCGTTCCGAAATCCAGCATCTGGTCCTGCAAAAAACAATCGGAATAGAACTGGAAATCAGGACTTTGATTGGTTCCCCGATTCAGATAAAGCCAAACGGAATGATGACCTTCGCACACCATCGGATTGGGGTCGAATGGCGAGACAAGCAAGTCGTCAAGGCCGTCATTGTTGACATCGCCGAAAAACGGCACAGGCATCGAATAGAGATTTATCGGATGATTTTCAGGAAATTGCGACGTTTGGCTAACCATCAAGGCTTTATCAGGCGAGCCGCCATTTTGCAAGAAAGTCAATCCTGGATAATCGACATCTGCCAGCAGCAAATCGGGCAGTCCATTCCCCGTTAGGTCACGGACAGTCAAAGTGGCGCCCCGATGACGAAAGTCATCCTTGTTGACAATCAACGAATTGCCAAACAAGCAAGTGTCGAGATACATGAGGTTGTCTTCTTCGCTTTCGGCCACACGTCCCCAGCAATAGTCAGTCCGCTCAAACACGAGAGAGTCGCGCGTTCCGTATCGTTCGACCGAAAGGTTAAGGTGCTTCTCTACGAAAGTGCCCAACACACCGAACGTGAGGATGTCCAAGTCGCCGTCGCCATCCACATCGACGATGGCCGGATAATCGGCATTGGTGGCGAGAATGTTCACCTCTCCCCCGCTTTGCCACGAAGTGAGATAAGGATAGGCCACCAGCTCGAAAGCCAACGTGTCGGTCGTGACATTCCGGAACACCTTGATGCCCGCCCAACCTTTTGAATAGGTGAAAATATCGGTCTTTCCGTCGCCATCGTAATCGGTAAAAACGGCCCACTCGTCGAGTCGTGGAAAGAATTTAACGTAGGAATTATCGAATTCGTAATCCACCTCGTCCATCGCGCCTTTATTGATGAAACACGACAAACGGTTGCCATGACGGTCGAAAGCCACAAGGTCGTTCTTGCCATCGCCATTCAAGTCGAATTGCCCGAACTGACAGGCATTCAACCCACCGCACCAGGGCGACTGCAGCAGTCCCTCATCGCCCTGACGCACCGTCTGTGCCGACAACGTCAAATGGATTATCAAGATAATAACCAGAGAAATACCTTTTACAACATTCATTGCTAGGGAAAAAATTACTCCTCACCTTCTTTCACGTATTTCGCATCAAGGCAAAGTCTGAAACCGCCAAAGGAATTCTTTGCGTCAGGCATTCGTTTGCCACGCCACGACACACGGCATGCGTTGGCGGGAAGCTGCCATGCGCCGCCGCGAATGCACATCATCTTACCATCGTTGCCGAGTTTAGCATTGCGTGCCTTGTCGAAATAATGGTAATTCGTTGAGCACCATTCCCATACGTTTCCCGACATGTCACGAATGCCCAATTCGTTGGCTGCACGCTTGCCTACTTTCTTCGTCTTTCGAGCGTTGCCGTTGAACCAAGCCACACGCTTCAGCTTGTCGCTACCGCTATAGATATAATGTCGCGAATGGTTTCCGCCACGCGCAGCAAACTCCCATTCTTCTTCCGTTGGCAGACGGAAATGCATACCTGTCAGACTATCAAGCACTTCGATAAACTCCATAACATCATAATACGATACGTTTTCCACAGGCCGTTTGGGGCATTTCTTCTTACTCGGATTGTTACCCATCACAGCTTTCCACAGTTTCTGCGTCACTTCGGTCTGGCCGATATAGAAATCGTCCTTGATGCTCACAAAATGCACCGGCATCTCGTCGCTCTGACTTAACCGATCGAAATTGAAATCGGCGGTATCAAGGTGTTGAGCTCCCATCCAGAAATCGCCTTTTTCAACCCTTACCATCTTGAAAGTCACACCATTGACACGATAAGTTGATGGAGCAGGCAGTGTGTCTTGAGCCCAAAGAGCCGACAAATTCAGGAGAAAAACAGAAAGAATTAATGCTAACTTTTTCATCGCTACAATTGATTTGAGAAGGCAAAAGTAAGTTATTTTGTCGATTTTCACTACTTTTGCGCAAATTTCAATACCATGTCAAGGATACTTATCATCGACGACCAAGCCCCTATCCGACGCGTCTTGCGCGACATCTTGGAAAACGAAAGTTACCAAGTTGACGATGCAGAAAATGGAATGGCAGCTCTTCAACTCATTAAGGAACAAGAGTTTGATGCCATCTTCTGCGACATCAAGATGCCAGAAATGGACGGCATCGAAGTCTTGGAAGCCGTCAAGCAGATTTGCGACACGCCTGTCATCATGATTTCGGGACACGGAACCATCGACACGGCTGTCGACGCCATTAAAAAAGGTGCGTTCGATTTCATCCAGAAGCCGCCCGATCTGAACCGTCTGCTCATCACCTTGCGCAATGCCTTGGACAAGCGTAACTTGGCTACCGAAAACAAGGCACTAAAGAAGGCGGTGAAGGTGCAAAACGAGATGATAGGCGAATCGGATGCCATGATGAATGTGAAAGACATGATTCAGAAAGTGGCACCCACCAATGCCCGCGTACTCATCACAGGCGAGAATGGTACGGGTAAGGAACTTGTTGCACGTCAACTGCATGAACTGAGTGGTCGCAATTACGGTCCGTTCATCGAAGTAAATTGTGCTGCCATCCCTTCGGAACTGATTGAAAGCCAGCTGTTCGGACACGAGAAGGGTTCGTTTACCTCAGCCATCAAGACCCGCAAGGGCGACTTCGAGCTGGCCGATGGTGGCACCCTATTCTTGGACGAAATCGGCGACATGAGCCTTGCCGCACAAGCCAAGGTGCTACGTGCCTTGCAAGAGAACAAGATTACGCGCGTCGGCGGCGAAAAGGAAATTCCCGTCAACGTGCGCATCCTGGCCGCCACCAACAAGAACCTCAAAGAGGAAATCGAGAAAGGCAACTTCCGCGAAGACCTCTACCACCGCCTGAGCGTCATCGTCATCAGCGTGCCGCCATTGCGCGAAAGAAAAGACGACATCCCGCTGTTGGTCAACAACTTCGTGGAAATCATCTCACAGAACATGGGCAAAGCCACACCAACCTTTACTAATGAGGCATTGGAGGAACTGAAGAAATTCAAGTGGACGGGCAACATACGCGAACTGCACAACGTCGTTGAACGACTGGTGATTTTAGGTGGCAACGAAATCACGAAAAACGATGTGTTGCGTTTCGGGAATCCTTTACACTAACGAATTCTTAGAGTCTGTTTTGATTTTGGTGAAACAAATAACAATGTCATTTCGACCGTAGGGAAGAAATCTATTGTTATTTGTCTCACTCAAAAAAAGCCAATAGATACTCTCCTTCGTCGGTATGACATAGGCTTTTTTTGAAAAATCAAAACTGACACTTATAGGCTTCCCATTTCTCGCGAAACGATAAAAAATTGAAAAAACGTGGCGGGCTAAGGAAAATAGCAGTATTTTTGCACCCGTTTTTGGGGATGCTTGGTTTTGACAGCAAGATGAATTGTCATGTAAGCATGCCGAGCCTCGCAGTGACGCTCGTAAATCTTGACTGCAAAAAAGTAATTGGCGAAAACAACTACGCTCTCGCTGCCTAACCGAAGCACAGTAAGTTAAGGCTCAATCCGCACACAAGGTGAGCGGACGAGACATCTCGCAGATGGACATGCCTGATTCCGGTCTGAGTCCGAGGTGCTAAGCAATTTCAGGATAGTCCCGACGGTGCTTCGACGCCGGGGCGAAACTCAGAAGATAAGGTTGCGTTTAGGGTGTCCTTCCCCTTGCGCCACACGAAAAACAATGACGGAATAAGCATGTAGAAAGCATGGGGGTTCCTTGTTTGGACGAGGGTTCGACTCCCTCCATCTCCACAAAATTTACAAATAAAACTCGCTGAATTTCAGCGAGTTTTATTTTACACCCAAAACTCTATTCAATGCAGCATTCCGAAAAACAAAAACCAGACTTTGCTGTCATCCCACATGTCGATACTTTTGCGATACAAAAAAACATATTCATTTTCGATATCGACATTTCGCTTAAAAAATGGATTTGTCCATCAGGCATCAACCAACATTCACTTCGATGGCACCATCGGAATCGGGATAATTCGGCAGGTAACAAAGCCGCACAGGGACGCCGCCAATCCCCGTCCAGTCGATACGCTTAACTTGATTGAAGTCGGGAGCACCGAAATCGTAAGAATAGCCGTAAAGTTCTATCCAAGCGCCATTGCCACCTATTTTCCATAAGCCGCCACCAAAACAAGCATCATCGCCCCATGGCAAAAGGTTCTTGTGAAGCCTGACATCTCCGAAACGAAGCTCTCCATCGAGTGTTATGACGAATTTCTGCATAAGCTTGAGGTTTATTTTTTCAAAGACACCTACAATGATATTTCAAAGCTCAATACTATAAGTGCCGTTTCCGTAGGTCTTGCCGAGAATGTCAGCCGTGATGCCAACGGGAATGGTCACTTTCATCACATACCCCTCCCCTGTTCGATCCCAACGCACTTTTAGGTTTCCGTATGGGGTTTCTTCACTGACATCCACCCAGTCAATTCCAGCTGGGGTTTGCGGTTGGATGGTCACACGCCTGTAGCCAGGCTGGGTCGGAATGATGCCGCCCAAGGCCTGATAGAACCAACTGCCAATGCCGTTGTAACAGTTGTGAAGGCGCGACCGCTCGCCGTTCCACGATTCCCAAACGGCCGAAGCTCCGCTGTTCTTCATAAACAAATAGCCCGGGTAATCGGTCTGCTTCAGCATGGTATAAATGAAATCACTCTTGCCGGCCAGCATGGCCCATTCCGTCAGCACGGGAACACCAACGAGTCCGCACGCGATGTGGTTGCCATGCAGTTTGGCGGTGCGCTCAATCAGATTGTTTTCGACCTGTTCAATCAAAGTGTCGGGGACGACTCCCACGAGTAGCGGGAAGGCCATGTCAATCTGCGAACCGGTTCCGTATGTCGCATCACCATGATAGAAAGTACGATGGATGTTTCGGTTGAGCACATCTAATTGAGCGGCATAACGAATGCTATCTTCCTTCATGCCAAGATGTCCTGCAATATGCGCCATATCGCTAAGACATTGACTCATAGTGCAATTGTTGACCAAATCGACCGATTCCTTATCCTTGACATCCACGCCTTTCGGAGCCAGCCAATCGCCCAATCCCCAGTCTTTTCCGTCGGTGCTTCTGAAATACAAGCCGTCCTCAAGCGATTGCTCGGCGAATGCCAACCATTGCTTCATATACGGATAGCCTTTGGCAAGATTACGGTCGTCGGCATAACTCATATAAGTCCTCCAAGGCGCCTGAATGATGAACGAGCACCAGTAAGACCCGCCTCCTGCCGGATGAGTGCTTGGAGCTGTATTCGGAAGTGAGCCATCGTCCCTAACGACATCGTTCCAAGCCTGCAACCAGTTGTAATAGAGCGGCGCGACATCGTAAAGAGTCTGGATGGTCAGCGTCGAGGCATTCCCATCGCCACCATAGCCGTGCTTTTCGAAGCTTCCGCAATCCACCATATAACCATTGAAAGCCAAGTTCTCGGTAGTGTAGGCCACCATATCATGAATGGTGCAAAGGTCGGGGTCGGAACAGCTGAAACTGGATCTTCTCGGATAGTCGGTACGCATCCGATGCACCTTGATGTCTTCTGGTTTTGGTGCGACGGGCAGATTCACAAACACAAGATATTGGCAGGCCTGCTGAAGGAACTTGTCGGCAAAGACGTCGCCACCTTCCGCGCCAGAGCTGATGAGCGTGTTGTGCAAGAAGGTGAAGACTGTGCCATCATCAAATCGCGTGTCCGAAAAGCCGACAGTGGTCTCATGACCTGCGGGAAGCTGCGGCAACGTGATTTCTGGCAGGCCATTTACTACGCGGCCCATATCGGCAATCCACATATTTTCGCCATAAGGCTTGACACTTACGGCCGAAAAAGTCTCCTGAACAGTGCAAGGCTCACACATCTGCTGCACCGCTTTTACGGAGACAGGAACGGTATCAACCGCCACCCATTGCAAGGTGTCGAGGGCTTCGCCGGTTAGCGTTTTTGGGACGAACATCGCGTTGATGCATTCGCCCGTATAGTCATCGTGAATCCAGGTTCCTAAGTCGCGGTAGCCGCTTTCGCGTCCCAGCCAACTCTCATCGGTGGTGAGTGTAGTTTTCCCGTCAATGTCGAGTTCGGCACAGACCACGGCACCGTCATACACTGCATCGAAATGTTTTCTATACCACCCTGCGCCAGTCCATAGCACCAAGTCGTTCTCGCCTTTTTTCAGTAGATTAGAAACATCGTAAGTCATTATGAGCGAATGCTTGCTGAGTTGCGAAACGGCAGGAGTCAAGACGGCATCAGACGCCTTCTGCCCGTTAAGATAGACTTCGTGATAACCCAAACTGTTCACATACAGCAAGGCCTGAGAAAAATCGCCCGACACATTGAATTTCTTCCTCAGAAGTGATGAATTTCCTGGTGCGGCACCAATGTATCGGCCTTTTATCTGGTCAAGAATGCCAACGCCGAATCTTTGCGGAACGCTCCATTCCGATGCCTTGTTGCTGTTCCAAACCCTCACTCGCCACCAACATTGTTGCCTCGATATCAAAGGTTTACCATCATACGGGACCATGATTTGTTCATCTGATTCCACCCGACCGCTTTGCCACAAGTCGGCTTCTCCAGCCAATAGCCTTGATTCGGAAGACGCCACCTCAATCTGATAGGCTTCCTGTCTCATGGCCTTGTCGCATTTTATCTTCCAACTGAAATGCGGAGCATCAGAATCGATTCCGAGAGGCTCTTTCAGTCCCTCGCAAGTCAAGTCATATACTGCCAAGTTTGTGCAAGAAGACAATATGAGGGCAGTCCATATTCCAAGCAGATGGAGAAAGTGGTTTTTCATATAAGCGATTATTCTAACAACCAATCTCATCCAGTTCCAGCCAGCGCAGTTCCTTCTCATCCAACAAATCATTGATTTCCTGGATGCGGTTACCCATTTGCTGGAGTTTCTGGTAGTCGGTCTCGGTGTTCAATGTTTCGGTGACCTGTGCCTTCTCGGCTTCCAAAGCGGCAATATCGGCAGCCAGTTGGTTGTATTCGCGTTCTTCCTTGAATGAGCGTTTGACCTTTTCGCGTTGCTTCACTGGCTTCACCTCTTCCCTCTTTTGGGCGTTCTGTTCCTTGCGTTCTTCCTTGAGTTTGGCATCAAGGTAATCCTTGTATTGCGAATAGTTGCCCATGAAGCCTTTCACGGCTCCATCGCCTTGGAAGACAAAGAGTTGGTCAACAACTTCATCCATGAAGTAACGGTCGTGCGAGACCACTAGCAAGCAGCCTTTGTAGCCCTGAAGAAAATCTTCGAGTTTTTGCAGTGTGAGCAAGTCGAGGTCGTTAGTAGGCTCGTCTAAGATGAGAAAGTTAGGGTTGCTGACGAGGACGGTAAGCAGATAAAGACGTCGTTTCTCGCCGCCACTCAGCAACGACACGGGCTGGCGGTGCATCTTGTAGGGAAACATGAAATGCGCCAGAAGCTGGTCGGCTGTATATACCTTGTCTTTTCCGTAATACACCACCTCGGCGATGTCGCGTATGGTACTCAACACCGTCTTGCTCTCATCGAACCGTATGCCTTCCTGACGGTAATAGCCATAGGTGACGGTCTCGCCCGTCTTGATTTGGCCCTTGTCGGGCAGAACGGAGCCTGTAATCAGGTTGAGGAACGACGACTTGCCGACGCCATTCTTACCAATCAGACCGATGCGCTCACCGCGTTTGAAGACGTAGTCGAAATCCTTGAGCACAGTCGTGTCGCCATACGATTTGGTTACGTTGCTCAGTTCCAGGATCTTTCCGCCGAGGCGTTGCATGTTCAGTCCAAACTGCAGTTTGTCCTCCACTTGCTGTATCTTGGCCTTGTCTTTCAGGTCGTAGAAGGCATCGATGCGGCTCTTCGACTTGCCCGTGCGGGCTTGTGGCGTGCTGCGCATCCATTCCAGTTCGTGCTTCAGGAGTTGCCCGGCTTTTTCGGCTGTGGCTCGTTTCACTTCTTCACGCTCGCGGCTCTTCTCGACATAATAGTCGAAATTACCGTTATGTGTGTACATCACGCCTTGATACAATTCGAAAATCTTATTGCAGACGCGGTCGAGGAAATAGCGGTCGTGCGTCACCATCAAGAGTGTCATCGTGGTCTGGGTGAGATATTTCTCAAGCCATTCCACCATCTCTACGTCCAAGTGGTTGGTGGGTTCGTCCATGATAAGGAAATCAGGCTCGTGAAGCAGCACCAAGGCCAAAGCCAAACGCTTCACTTGTCCGCCCGAAAGTGTATCGACACTTTGCGTCAAGTCATTCAATTCGAAACGCGAGAGAAACTGACGCGCTTTCAGGTGTTGTTCATCAGTCAGGTCGTCAAGCAAGTCAGCAATGGTACTTCCAGCGGGATACACAGGAAGCTGTTCCAAATAGCCGACTTTCAAGTCGTTGGCATAGACAATCGTGCCCGTGTCTGGACTTTCTTTCCCGACCAGGATTTTAAGCATCGTTGATTTTCCCGAGCCATTGGCTGCAATCAAAGCCGTCTTGTCGCCTTTTTCGATGCCAAAAGTGACATCGTCGAACAAGGTCTTGATACCAAACGACTTGGAGATTCCGTTTACCGACAAGTAATTCATGCTGCAAAGATAAAAAAAGCCTCGCATCTTCCGACACGAGGCTGGCTTTTATTAGAACTTGACTATTTCTTTTCTTTTGGAAGTACGCTGAACTTATAGATTGTGAGTTGGTGATATTCCTCGCCAGGGTTAAGGATTGGCATAGGAGCCAATGTCGGATGGTTGATGGCATCCGGGAAATATTGGGTTTCAAGGGCGAAACCTTCACGTTGGTTCAATGGGTTACCCCATTTTCCGATGCCTTTGCCATCGAAGAAGTTGCCACTATAGAACTGCAAACCGACTTGGTCGGTCCACACTTCCATCTGACGACCTGATTTTGGGTCCGACACGGTAGCTGCCCAAGTGTATTCATCAGGAATACTCTTGTCGAGAATCCAGTTGTGATCGTAGCCATGACCGTTTGCAATTTGCTCATCATTAGTATTGATGCGTTCACCAATGGTGTGCTTTTCGCGGAAATCGAAAGGAGTGTTCTTCACACCCGAGAACTTGCCATCAGTAAGGATTTGATCGTTGATGGTAGTCATGTATCTTGAGTGGATTTGCATCTCGTGGTCAAGGATGTTGCCATTGCCTTCGCCTTTCAGGTTGAAGAACGAGTGGTTGGAAAGATTGCACAAGGTGGCGGAATCGGTAGCGGCAGCATAACGGATTTCCAAAGTGTTGGCTGCCGTCAAGGTGTAGCTCATGTTGACCTCCAAATTACCTGGGAAACCATCTTGTCCGTCAGGGAAAATGGTGTGCATTTCGATGACGCTGTCGTTGGTCGAAACCACGTCCCAAACCATCTTGTCGGCACCGATGATACCGCCATGGAGCGTATTTTCGCCATCATTCTTTGGCAGTTGATAGGTCTGTCCATTCAAAGTGAATGAACCATTGCTGATACGGTTTGCGCAACGACCCACAACGGCACCAAGATAACGCTCGCCAGGATTGTTTACATACTTGTCGATGTTGTCATAACCCAAGACGATGTCTTCGAAGCTATTTCTGCGGTCAGGCATCCACAACGAAACGATGCGGCCACCATAATTGGTGACTTGCATGGTGATGTCGCCATTGCGCATCGTGTAGAGCGACACCTGTTTTCCATCAATCTGAGTGTTAAAGTTAGCAGCGTCAATCAACTGAACTTCTTTTCTCTTTGGGCCGCAACTGACTAATATCAAAGCCATTGCGAAAATCGATAATGCTTTTTTCATTTTTTTCGATTTCAATCTGTCAAAATTAGGCGGCAAAAATACAAAATGTAATTGAACTACACAAAGGAAATTTACTTAACTCTACTTACTCCTTGATAATCAACCGTTTTTTGTTTCCTTAAAAATTCAATCATCATCTCCTCCGAAGTCATGTATTGGCTTTGGCCTTCATCAAGGCTTTCGATGTTTACCGTCGAGGCCATATAACTGTTCATCGCAACCTTGTAAGTCGCATTCTTCGAAAACTTCCCTTTGTCGGTCACAATATTGGCTTTCAGCTTGTTACCACTTCCGACAACCTCATATTTCATGCCTGAAACGTGCGAGGGATAACGACCATTTTTTCTATATGAATTGATGATGAATTTCTCGACTTGGGCGCCAGTCATCTGATAGACCACGATTTCATTGTTGAAAGGGTCAATCATATAGACATCCTTCACCGTAATCGGTCCCTTTTTCAGGTAGTTGACGCGCACTCCGCCCGTGTTTTGGAAAGCAAAATCGGCATTGCTTATCTCACGAATGGCATCGGTCATCATGCAACCCAACTCTTCCCTATTCTCGAATTTCGTCGTGGCAATAGCAATAGCCTCATTCAAACTCGGTGAATTGTTGAAATTATCAATCAAGGTCTGTAGTTCGGCATCTTTCTTCTTTGAATCTTTCACGTTCAGCACTTTAGCGCTCTTCTTGACGACCTCTCCGTTCTTTATATTAAAAAGGTGTAGGGTTGCATACTCAAGATGCGACCCCGACTGAGTGACCAGAACGCCATTCACTTCACGAGGATTTTCCACCAAAGTATGCGAATGGCCGCCGATGATGGCATCCAAATATGGATTAGCTTGGGCAAGTTCCACATCATCCTCGTAGCCACAATGCGAAAGCAAAATCATCAAGTCGTTTTCATTACTAAGGTATTTGTAATCAGGAAGAACCTTTGATGCCGGCTTGAAACTCACTTGGGTCAGGTTCTTTGGGTGAGCTCCAGGAATACCATCATGACGCAGTTCGATCATGCCTACGACAGCAATCTTCACTCCTTGGTTTTCAATAATCATAAATGGCTTTATATCGAGATTCAACGAATTAGGAATGAATACATTAGCGCACAAAAACGGAAAGTTGGCCTGCTCGATGCTATTCTGCAAATTCACGACATCGGCATCCCACTCATGATTGCCAACCGCCGAGACATCGAAGCCCACCTTATTCATCAATTCAATCATTGGATAATTTACAGGATTGTATTGGTCGTTGACCGGATTTCCCGTACGGTTGTCACCACCCGAAAACACCAGCAAATCAGGATAAACACTCCTCAAGCTGTCAACCAACGCCCCAAACTTGGGGAACAAATCTATATTGGCATGGGCATCGTTCACCGCCAATATGGCCACTTCAACCTCCTCATCATTAATGCTCTGCTTTTGGGAAACAGGATTAGATTCACAGCCACAAAGAACTACTAAGCAAATAGTTACAATGAAAAATAAGAAACGTTTCATAATACGAATGTTTTAATCCAAATAAATCTTACTTCCTTCACGCAAGGCACCATCAAGGCCGATATGGTTTCCGAAAGCATCACGCACGGATAAGCGGCGGAGCTTTTCGAACAACTCGAATTGTTGGATGAACTTATGGGCGGCATCAATCACGCGAGCACCCTCGAAAATGTTGACTTCTACGTCGTTGACAAAAACTTTCATGACTAAATAATTTGCGCAAAAATAAGAAAAAACCTACATTTGCAGCGTCATGACAAAAGAAGAAAAACACAAGAATTCCGCTGAACGGCATACGAATTGGAAAATTATCGCGACCTATCTTTTCGTAATCGCACTATGCTGTGCCATGTTCTTTTATATTCATGGATTACGACACTCCATTGAAAATCAAAGAACTAACATCAAGTCACAGACTGCAGCCCTTGAGTGGGCCAGCAAATTTACGCAGAAAGTTCACGAAGCTCAGAACTCATCCAATCTCATTGCCTTTTCCAACAACTCCCAACTCATCACTACATTCGCTAAGCAACGCGATGAACTGCATGCCATTGCCGACTCCATTTCGACTACCGGAATGAGCGACCAGAACAAACAGAGAATCAAGGAGATTGCGACACTCATTGAAAAGAAAGGCAAAGTCAGTTATGCACTTTCAATGCAATTCTACAATTTCGATCCTTTAGCAGAATTCGACCGCACCATTGACGACTATCAACCTTCCGAACACAAAGAGCCCACTCTCGTAACCACGACTATCAAAGACACTATTGTCCACCAAGGCAAGAAACGCAACTTTTGGCAAAGGTTGGGCAATGTGTTCAGTCCCGAACAAGACAGCATTGTGCAAGTCTCGGTCGTGAAACACGACACTTTAACACAGCACACAACTGATAGTCTTCCGATTCTCTACGACTTACGTTCGCTGTCCGACAAAGCCAAAAGCGAATATCAAAACAAAATTAAGGAATACGAGAAGCAAGCCAGCCAACTGATTGCCGATGACAACCGACTATCGGAAAACATCTCGACCATGTTGTTGCAGCTCAATCAGGAAATCCTCGACTCGACCGTATCGGAAATTGCGAAAAGCGAAGCCTTTATCGAGAAGAACACCAAAATCTCATCCTTGATTGGATTTGCCACATTGATTTTGATAATCATATTCATAATATTGATTATCAGCGATGTAAACAAGATTTCGAAGATGCGACGCGCTGCAGAAGAAGCACAAAAGCGGACCGAAGAAGTGCTTGAAAGTCGTCACAAACTGCTTCTTTCGGTTTCGCACGACATCAAAACCCCTTTGACTTCCATTCTTGGCAATGCCGAACTCATGGATAAGACAGTCAACGAGAAGGAAATTAACTCAATAGAACAGTCTGCCGACCATATTCTCAACTTGCTCACCAACCTTCTGGAATTTTCGAGTCTGGAACAAGGCAAGCTGAAAGCCGAAAATGCACCTTTCGATGCGCTTGCACTTTGCCAAGAGACAGCCGCCATGTTCGAACCCATTGCCCGACAGAAAAAGCTGCAATTCATTTTCGACACCGATTTAAAAGAAGGAACCATTGTCAATTCAGACAAGCTGAAAATCAAGCAGATAATAAGCAATTTGATTTCAAACGGTATTAAATACACTTTGGAAGGGACTGTGGAGTTCTTCGCTAAAATGGATGGTGACAGACTTGCCTTTGACATTACTGATACTGGTTTAGGCATTCCACAAGACAAAATCGACGAGGTTTTTAAGCCATTTGCCCGCATCGATACCTACAACCAATTTGCCGAAGGCAGCGGCTATGGTTTGTCCGTTGTTAAAGGTCTCGTTGACTTGCTGGAAGGCGAAATCAAGGTCGAGTCGGAAGTCGGGAAAGGAAGCCATTTCAGCGTTAGGATACCTGTAGAAATCGCACATGACGAACCGGAAATCACGAATGCAATTATACAACACAATTATCTGTCACTCAACATCTTGATTATTGACGACGACAATACTTTGCTTTCGGTTGTTGAAGGTCTTCTTGAAAAATTAGGGCACGTTGGCATTCCATGTCGCTCGAAAGACGACATCGAAAATGCCTTGCAGCAAATCGACGCCTACGACTACATCCTTACCGACCGCGAGATGGGTGCCCTCAGCGGAAACGAAATCCTTCATCTATTCAAAAATGTAAACGCTGACAAGCCTGTGATTCTAATGACAGCTCGCATGGAATACAACTGCGAAAAAGCCAACGAGGAAGGTTTCGACGGCTTCATCCATAAGCCATTCAACATGAAAGACTTAGAAGAATTATTCGGAAGAACTACTGAATCGTCAAGCAACACTTCAGAAAGTCCATTTAAGGGAAATTTCCCAGTTTTTTGCGAAATAATGGGTAACGACAGCGAAGCCATCCGTTCCATTTTGGAAGTCTTCTCCTCCTCCACTGCCAACGATTTGCTCGCCTTGAACACTTGCATCGACAACAACGATTTCGTCGGCGCACAAGCGCTGTGCCACAAGATGTTACCAATGTTTACCCAGTTGGAACAAGACACTTCTTTCCTTTCAAAGATGAACGAGTTGCGAGGCACGACAGACGCGGCTGAATCCTATCCCAACTGGATTGACGACGCCACACAATTCATGAACCAAGCCGATGAATTGATTGAAAACATCGACAACTTGCTTGGATAAAAAAAGTTGGCGTCGCCGAATCTATCGGAACGCCAACTTTCAAGTTATTGATTTACTCGTTTTCAATTATTCCCATTCGATGGTCGCAGGTGGTTTCGACGAAATGTCGTAGCAGACGCGATTCACACCCTTTACCTTATTAATAATGTCATTCGACACTTTGGCCATGAATTCGTATGGCAGATGCACCCAGTCGGCGGTCATGCCATCGGTTGAGATGACAGCACGCAAGGCGATGGTATATTCGTAGCTGCGTTCGTCGCCCATCACGCCGACCGACTTCACTGGTAACAACATTGTGCCAGCTTGCCAGATGCTATCGTATAGGTTATCAGCCATTTCGTTAGGATATGATGCACTCGGCAACTCACAAGGCCAGTTACGCAATCCCTTGATGAAGATGTCGTCGGCATCGCGCAAGATACGGAGTTTCTCCTCTGTGACTTCACCCAAAATACGGATTCCAAGGCTCGGTCCGGGGAAAGGATGACGACCAATGAGTTCGCGCTTGATGCCCAAGGCACGACCCACACGGCGCACTTCGTCCTTGAACAAGGTACGCAACGGTTCCACAATCTTCAGGTTCATCTTCTCGGGCAAGCCACCCACATTGTGATGCGACTTGATCTTACAGCTCGGGCCGTTCACGCTCACGCTTTCGATGACATCGGGATAAATGGTTCCTTGAGCCAGCCAACGAGCGCCTTCAATCTTCTGGGCTTCGGCATCAAACACCTCAATGAAGGTCGAACCGATAGCCTTGCGCTTGGCTTCAGGATCGGTGACACCTTCCAGTTTCTTTAGGAATAAGGCTCCAGAGTGAACACCAATCACATTGAGTCCCATTTCCTTGTATGAATCAAGCACGTCTTCGAATTCGTTCTTGCGCAGCAAGCCATTATCAACGAAAATACAAGTCAGATGATTGCCAATGGCTTTGTTAAGCAACACGGCAGCCACAGTACTATCGACACCGCCCGAGAGGCCAAGAATGACCTTGTCGTCACCCAGTTGTTTGCGCAGGCTCTCAACGGTACTGTCGATGAACGAATCAGAGGTCCAATCGCCCTTGCAACCGCAGATGCGCATGGCGAAATTCTCCAGCATCTTCGGGCCTTCCTTTGTATGGAACACTTCAGGGTGGAATTGTACAGCGTAAGTCTCTTCACCTTCAATGTGATATGCCGCATTCTCGACATCTTCTGTAGAAGCGATGACGCGGGCATTGGTAGGTAACTTTGCAATGGTGTCGCCGTGACTCATCCACACTTGGCTGCTCTTGCTAACTCCCATGAACAGAGGCGATTGTTCGTCAACGACCGTCAACATGGCGCGACCATATTCACGAGCGATGGAGCCATTCACTTCACCACCGAAATGCTGCGCCATAAACTGGGAGCCGTAGCAAATTCCCAGCAACGGCAACTTGCCTTTAATGCCTTCGAGGTTGACGAAAGGTGCTTTTTCGTCGCGCACCGAAAACGGGCTGCCGCTGAGAATCACGCCTTTGACATTTTCGCCAATGGCGGGAATCTTGTTATAAGGATGGATTTCGCAATATACATTCAGTTCGCGCAAGCGGCGACCAATCAACTGGGTAACCTGCGAACCGAAGTCTAGGATAAGAATCATTTCTTGCATAGTTGTAAAAATTTGCGCAAAGATAGGTTATTTTCACACACGTTTTTATTATTTTTGTGCCTCACATAATATAAATACGATGGATTATACGCTTCTTGCACTTTCTATCTTGCCTGTTATTCTGTTGATGATTTTTATCAACAAGCAAGACAAGTATCAAAAAGAACCAATCAAAAGTCTGCTGAAAGCATTTCTTGTTGGAATTCTAGCCATTCCAACCGACTTGTTTACAGTTGGCGTATTAAATAGTATATGGTATTCCGATACGGTGTTCTACTCTGCATTCCTTGAAGCTGGACTACCAGAAGAATTCTCCAAGTTAATCATTTTCCTCATCTTCATTTGGCATGACAAGAATTTCGATGAATATATGGATGGCATTGTGTATGCCACTTTCATTGGTTTAGGCTTTGCATGTGTCGAGAATATCATGTATGTATTTGGCGCAGCCGAACAGTCATGGGCGGCAGGAATTTCCACCAGCGTCGTGAGAGGTTTGCTTTCAGTTCCTGGCCATTTCTTGTTTGGCGTCGTGCTTGGCTATTTCTTGTCGCTTGCGAAGTTCAGCAAGAGCAAGGCGCAAGGTTCTCGGTACATCTTCCTTGGACTTCTTCTTGCCGCAACATGCCACGGCCTCTTCGACTGGTTGCTCATGGCGACTGACGCTCTCGGCGACGGATTTGCCGTCATCCTCACCATTGCATTCTTGGTCGGTGACTTTTTCCTGTGGAAACTTGGAGTCAAATTCATCAGAAAACAACAGGAAAACTCACGCTTGCAAGCCGAATATTCTCAAACAGATGACGATTTGGATGAGAATGGCAACACGTTTGGCGATAACGGAAACAACACATTTTCGGCAAGCCAAGATGATGAATACAAGCAAATTGATTGGAACGCAGGCTTCAAAAACTGAACTCAGAGTTTGAAGGAAAGCAACAACTCAAAACTTCTTCCAGGCATGGCGCGCCACAACACGTTTTGATAATCGGTATCGAAAAGATTGTTGCATTTCAGCTCGATATGAAACTGCTTAATTTGCTTACCAATAGCGATATGATGCAAAGTGTAGGCAGGCAAATCAAAGGCAAAGAACTGCTCTTCTGAATAGGAAGTGCTGCGTTTTCCGGTCATTTCCAAAGTGTAGTTCATGCTCCAAGTCTTCCAACTCACATTGGCGAACAAGTTGCCATGATGACGCGGAATGTAAATCAACTGCTTGCCGTTCGTGCCTTGTGCGATGGCGTTGTCGCCCTCGTCGGTGGTGACGCTGAAGACATAATTTCCAGAGAGATTTGCTTTCCAGTTGCCCAAAGAGAAACTCATATCTACATGGTTTTCAATGCCTCGCGCATAAACCAACGAAACATTTTCGGGTACCCAATAACGATACGAAGTCGGCATCCACTGAATCCAATTCTTCACTTTCGAGAAATAGGCTCCCGAACGAAGTTCAAGACCAAAATGTTCTTTCTTCACACCATATTTCAAGGCGAAATCCACCGTGCGACCATTTTCGGGCAGCAAATCGGGATTCCCTCCGGGATACCAATACAGGTCGTTTAGCGATGGATTACGATAGTTGTGGCTATAACCAGCCGTGACACTCAAGGCTTTCAAGAACGGGAATTGATATGACAGCGAGGCTGTCGGGAACAAACCCATCGGTTTACCATCAGTCCAGTCGTAACGGGCTGTTACATCAAGTTTTGCGTTATTAAAGGGTTCGCCCGACAAAGAAGCATAGGCCGACAGCACATCACGCTGTTTCACACCTTCATAGTTGTTCGACTCTACGCGCTCGTTGTCCCATTGCAACTTGGCGTTGAGTTTCCATGACTTGTAAACCTGCTGGTCCAAAGCAACAATCTGATGCAAAATCAAGGACTTGTTTTCCGAATTGATATTTGTGATGACGGCATCGTTGGCCAAATTACGCGTTTCCAAGAAATAATGTTGGCTTTCCACAAAAGCCCCCGATTTCAACTGTAGGCTACCAGTATTCCAGAAAGTCTTGAACGACAGAAAGTTGCGCGAAAAATCATTTTCGGTCCATTCATCGGAATTCACGTTGCCGATATTCGTCATGATGGGCGGTTGGTTGCGATGGTTCCATTGGTTCCACGACGAGACCGACAGAATGCTCTTCTTAAAAAGAAGACTCATCTCGGGCATCAGACCGTAATCCACAAACGAGGCGTTCTGCTGTTTCATTTGTTGGTGTGGAATGGTCGCTATATTATTGTATTCGAAATCGTTATCAGAAGAGTCGCGAAAGGCTTTCACCCGAAACGAAAAGTGCTTGCCGCGGTTCCCGATGGTGAGATAGCTTCCCCATGTGTTGAAACTGCCGTAGGTTTGTTTTGCATCAAGCAAGAAGCCTTCGCCAAATTGCATGGCATTGTCGATATTCACCGTACCGCCCAAACCTCCGCTGTTGTTGGATGTCCCGCTACCCCAATTCAGGCTGACATCGTCGGCCAAAAAGACAGGTATCGTGCTGAAATCCACTTGACCAAGATTGGGGGTATTAAGCTGAAAACCATTCCAAAGCACCAAGGTGTGACTTGCCGTTGTGCCACGAAACGATGCTGTTGCCACACCTCCAGGACCGTATGTCTTAATGAAGACCGGACTATGTTGAATCAGCAATTGTGAGAGGTCAGATGTGCTTTTCGACTGCAAGGCCAACGTGTCGAGTTTGCGAGCCACCAATGGTTTCAAAGCCTCTACCCCATCGCTTTCTGCACTGACATTCACCACATTAAGCATAATCGTATCTTGTGCGCACAAGGTCATGCACGACGCCAAAAACAACGAAAAAAGGATTTCTCTAATAAATTTCATCTTTTTACCCGAAAGCATTATTACTAACAGGCAGGTCTTCTGACTTACTCCCTGATTGCCACCTTCCCATTCCGTAGAACAGTGGTATTCCGGCAACCAAACATCGGAGTTCACAGCAGCGGGAACTGTCCGGGACTCTCACCCGATTCCCTATTGAGTCGCTCATCGACACCTATTGCGCTGCAAAAATAGACAAAAAAATGGGGCAACCGAAACTGCCCCAAATCTTTTTTCAATATAGCCAACATTAATTCTTCTTGGCTGACTTGGCAGTTTGTTTTTCAGCAGGTTTTCCGCCTTTGTTTTCATAGGTCTTTTCCTTGCCAGAAAGCTTGCCGTCTTTATAAGTGGCTTCCGACTTCAAAGCGCCATTTTCATAGTATTCCTTGGCATCGCCATGCTGTTTGTTAGCCTTGTAGCTCTTGCATGACTTCAGCTGGCCATTCTGATAATAGGTCTTTTGCTCACCTTCGAACTTGCCTTCTTTGTATTCAATAGACATCTTCACACCACCTTCTTCATTATACCATGTGGTGATGCCTTCTCGCTTACCATCCTTATAATTGCTTTCTTCCTGCAAACCGCCCTTATCGTAGCAAATAACTTGTCTGCCATCCATAAGGCCGTTCTTGTAGGTGTTCATCTTCGACAGGCGACCACCACGATACCATTGGCTGCATTGACCATCCAATTGGTCGTCCTTATAGTCAGCCTTTTTGGTGATCGAACCCGTCTTGTCAATCTCAACGTAGGCGCCATTTTTCTTACCATCGACATAACTCACAATCTTGCGAGGCAAATAATTGTCACCTGTGAAATATTCAATCCAAGTGCCAACCTTTTGGCCATTAAGCACTTCGCCTTCGATTATGCAATCGGCAGCAGTAACAGAGAACTTGCCATCATGAGCTTTGCTGACATCGACAGTCTCAATGGTTTGTGCAAATGATGATGCTGAAAAAAGCATCACGAAAGCGGTAATAATCAAGTTTTTACGCATAATTTGTAGTATTTTTAATTGGTACAAAGGTATGAAATATAAATGAATCACATACAATTATCGTGCATTTTATTGGGCATTGCAGAATATTTTGCAATTTTGCGGCCATAAAACACTTGCTAAAATGAAAACCATAGAAGTAAAGAATTTCAAGCTCTACACCACCGCTGTCATCAGCATCGAGTGGAAACAGGATTTCCTCAATGTCAACCTCGACCTCGCCATGATGTTGAAAATGATGGAAATGGAAGGATTGACACGTCAAGACATCCAGAAATACAGCGACAACGGGCAACCCATCCCATTCAAGAAAGTCGTACTGAAACTTTTCCAAGACGAGGATAAACCTGGTCAATACTACACCGACGAAAGCTTCGATGAAGAAGACGACCCGACTGTTTTCTATGTGGAGATAAAGGAATAGCCGTAATCTAAAACCTGCAAAATGACAAAGTAATTGGAAGGACAAGGCACCAAATTTCGTCCTTCCAATTACTTTTTTTATTCAATTTTAGTCTTTCCATTTACTTTTTTCCATCGGTGACATCGAGACTGGCCACGGCAACAGGATTCCGCTTTGGCTTTTCGGTTTTTTGTATTGATTAATGGTTACAAACAAGCACTTTACAACTCAGTGTAAAGTGCTGTAGCAACCACCACTTTCACCCTCTTTGTGCGGAAAAGTGAGGGTAAAGGTTTGCATGGTGTGATATTATTTACAATCTTCGTCTGTGAAATCCGTGACAACAAGAGCAAGTTTCCAGTCAACAGGTATACTTCCTTTTCTCCCTTCCCATTGTGAAGAATGGTCTTTTGATTTGCCATAATCATAAAATCGAGTTTGACATCCTGGTTGGCAATAAGCGTAACAACCACCTGAACCTATCTTCCCTGATTTATATGCCTCATCCAATTCTGATTTCGTTGGAATTCTTAGTGCATGATGGGTGTTTTTTTGTATAAATTCCAAAAATCTTGAAGATATAATGCTAGGGTTTTCGAGGTACCAACGAATTTCTCTGTCTAGCCAATTGTATTTGGCAGTTGCATCAGATTTAGATTGCGGCTCAGTAATCCAAAAGTCGCTGTTTTCCCCAAAAATATGATAAACATACACTGTCTTTGCTTTGACCCAAATTGCTCGCCTTTCGGGCTGAACTTCTATACTGCAAATGGATGTCCTACCATCTTTTTGGCAGCATTCGAATTCGGAAACGACATTGTTTGTTTTCACTTTTCTGATATCCAATGGAAACGATATGGAAAACTCGGAATTTGGCAGATACCAACCTTTTTTGCGTGTTTTTGACGCAGCGAAATCACCGACAAGTTCAAATCTCAAATCTGCCTGATTTTCTTCGACTGTCTTAAACACGAATTTTATTTCCTTGGCCTTATAGTTTGTGATTTTGACAGATTTGTCCGTAATCTGAACTTCATTTCCATCCACTTCACAGCGAATCAGTTCCGCTATTTCAGAAAATTTCGAGTCGAGGTTTTCCGTACATTCATTACCCGTAACCACTTTGTAAATCTGTCGGAGCAAATCGTTGTCGTCGGAGTCTTTGGAGATGCCAGAAAGCAGCTTTGCTTTGTTTCCGTCTCTATCATTTAACCAACCATACAAAACACCATCTTTGTAAGCTGCAAGCAACTCTTTCTTAAAAGACTTGTTCAACAATTTATCACATAATATTTTAGTGAATTTTCCGATGCTGTCGCAATAGGTGCCATCTAAAAATAATACTGTTTTCATACCGATGTCTTATTTCTTGCAAAATCCGAGGTAATGCCTAACTTTGTCGTCTGAAACCACAAACACGGTCGCATAATTTTTATCATGTGCATATCTGCCGATGTCGTTTCCCACAATACTGGAAGAATATCCCCCCTTCGGATTAAAATACACCAATAACAATGTATAGTTTTCGAATACAGAATCAAGACACATGGTTTCTCTTGCCTTTTCAACAATATCCTTGTCAGGGCAACTAAATCCTACAAAGTAGTTCCTGTTAAGTGTTTGGCGAACATTATCGACATCCAAGGTTGAAAACGAAAATGCACCAATGTATTGGGGTAAACCTATCCTGTCAAGTTGAGGATGGTCGGGCTTGATGATTTCTGTCATCCAATAACCTGTTTCAGGAATCTTGTAAAGGTACAAAGAGCCATTGCCATCAGTGCTGCGGATTTCCCTCTTCCACTTTGGTTCAAATGTGATTTGGCAAAGCAGGTTGTTTTCCCCTTCAACCAATTCAAGTTCTTCTCCTATTTCCATCCACGACTTCTTGAATTCAAATTCGATGCTACATTCTGTGTGAGAGCCAATCAATTGATCGAGTAACAAGTCGTGTTCACATAGCAATTCGCCCTTCTTCCTTAATGACAGATGAAAGACTTCGTTACTTCCTTGTTGCCGAAACACAAATGTCAATTTATCATCAGTGTCAACAAATGGAAGACCAACATTTTGAGAATTAAACGGATAGCTATTCATGCCAAATAATACCCTATCCAATTCGATGTATTCGTTGATTTTCGATGATAAATCCACATTGCACGGCTCCCCGACAATCGCCTTAAACAAAGCTCTAAAGCAATCGAGGGCAGAATGTGAATCATAATCACAAACGACAAATGGCAAGTTCCGTTCCTCAAACCATTTTTCAAGGATATTGTCAAAAAACAAAGTCAGCAGTTCCAATCTGAAAAACCTATCTTTCTGGTTTTTTCTCACCATCTGGCGCAAGTTCTCCAAATCCGAAACGTATGTGCCGTTAATATATAAAGTTGCATGAGCCATGTGTCTAATTCTCTTTTGTCGCTAACTTGAACTTGTAAACTTCCTGAATCTGACGGATTCTTTCGATAGGTGTTTTCTCCGCCTTGCCATTTTCGTCCTTTACGCCGGTTTGGTTGCACATCACCGAAGGACGCATGGCGTTGATTACTTCTTCGAAATCTCTTTTCTCGACTTTCAGCTTTGGTGCTTCCGATGGTTTCTGTTCGGCATCGTCCTTCGTGCTGCCATTCACATCATTTGCCGATTTTTCCTTCTCTTCATCCTGTTTCCTGTAATACTCTACATATTTCTTTTCCATCACGGCATTCACAACGGCTTCAATTTCAGCCCCTGAGAATCCGCTTGCTTTAGAATCGGATTCATATTCGGAATCTGCCTTTTGGGAGTTTTTCTTTTTGCCACCATTCATTAGTTTGGCAATCTCGGCAAGATTTTTGTCAACATCATCAAAGTCGAACATTTTCTGTTGGTCGGTCGATTCCCTATACTTATTGACTTTTTTCTTTAAGATGTCTTCTCTTTCTTTTTGGTTTGGAAAGTCAACAAAATAGACCTCGTCGAAGCGGCCTTTACGCATCAGTTCAGGACGTAAAGCGTCATTAGCGGTTGCAACAATATACACGGCAGTCTTGCGCTCTTGCATCCATGTGAGGAAATGCCCCATCAGACGCATGATAATGTCATTGCCCGAATTGCCGCTATTGACACCAGCAAAAGCTTTCTCAATTTCGTCAATCCACAGCACGCAAGGATGGGCAGCTTCGGCAGTTGCCAATGCCTTACGAAGATTCTCCTCGCTTTGACCAACATATTGTCCCATCAGCCGGTTGACATCGAGACGCAACAACGAAACGCCAAACAGACTTGCTATTGATTTCGCAATCAGACTTTTGCCGCAACCCGGCATGCCTAAAATAAGCACACCTTTCGGCAACGGAAACTTCATTCTTTGGATGTCGTCAAGATGCTTGAAAACGATTGCCTTTTGTTCCAAATCATCGCGTAATGCCTGAAGACCACCAACCTGATTGAAAGAAACATCAGAATCGACCACTTCGATGATGCCTGACTTCTTGACGATGGATTTCTTCTCTTCGAGAGCGTATGTTATGGCTTTCTCTGTCAAACGCCCTCCTGTCCTGACCTGAATTGAGCGGATGATTTGCTCAATTTCATACAATTGCAAGCCCATCATTGTTCTCACCAAGCTGTCAGTCAACTGTTTTTCCTGTCGTTCAAACTGCTTTGAAATAGGCAACTCTCCTTTTACAAGTTGCTCAATTTCGGTTTGCTTTGGTGCAGGAATTTCAACAATTGATACATATTTCTCAATTTCTGATGGCAATTCAGCCACTGGTTTGGGCGCGACAAGAATCAATGTGGTTTCGCAATCGTAGTCACCATTTTCATATTTTGAGGCATATATCTGAAGCCAATATTGCACTTTGGGGTCAAGCAATTGTTCCGCAATGTTTTTTACAACGAAGATTTTTTCTTCATGGAAGATTTCGTTTTCTTCAACCGCAAACTCATCTGCCTTTGGCTTAGGCTGGTCAAACCCCGGGAAATTTTCATTGCCTTTGATTTTAGCCTTACCATCCGAAGCCACCAAACGGCGAAGAAGCTCAACAAATTGGTATCTTGATGTTTCGGACTTGTATTTGTGTTCAAAATTAACTTTCCCGTCACCATTCGACAATTCAACTATTTGGTTTCGAGACAGCCCTAAAACGCTATTGACATCATCGTTTGCAGGAATAATCTCTTTCAAAGCCTGATCAACATAGGCGTAATGAAAATGCGGAATATAAACGATAGGAGAACTTAGGATGCCCGTAATCAGGGCATCCTTAAATTTTTGATTGACAATTATTTTCATAATTTAACTGAATAATCTTCCGAGAATTGGAATGCGTTTAGCAAATGTTTTTGCAACAGTTTTAACGCCTTCGTAAACTTTTTTCGCGACAGGGTGATTTTCCAAGAACTCTTTTCCTTTTTCTTTGGCTTTTTCCACTCCAACAGCAATCGCAGTGGTCACTTTCTTTGCAACCTTATATCCCATTTCAAGAAGCGGTTCGACAACTTCCGGCAATTTTTCGGCGGCTTTTTTTACCAATTCCTTTGCTTTACTCTTGGCTTTTTCCTTCACTTCTTCAGGAATGGCACTTTTCACAAGTTCGATGGCTGGCTTCAACACCCTCAACGGTGTTTTCTCAATCACGACATTCAGAACTTTTTTCACTTTTTGGGCAGTGTGTTTTACGGCTGCCTTAACCGCACCTTTCACCCAAGCCGAATGGATGAAACGGCCATACATTTCATAGCCATATTCCGTGATTTTTCCTTCTTGCAAGAGTTTCTTGGCACGCGAATCTCGCAAAAACGATACGGCATTTCGAGCGGCTTGAAGAGCCTCTTCCTTGTTCATGCCCATTTTCCCCATGGAGTATTTCACGACTGCGGTGGCGAGAATTTTTTCAACTCTTCCATCGGCTTTCATGTTTTCTTGGAAAGTTCTCTTAAAGTACTCCTTGATGTAAGGCAGATTGAAGAGTGTTGGCGATGCAGGTTCTGACAAAAGTTGTCCTGAACTCAATAATTCACCGAGAATCCTTCTTAATTCAGCTATTTTCTTCATGGTCTTATTCCTCCTCGTTGTTAAATTCCTTCGAATCAATTTCTTCGTCAGCCATCATTTCGGCAAGTTCTTCAGCTCTGTTTTCAGCATCTTTTTCCATAGCGTCCTTGATGTCTTCTTTCGTCAGAGTCTCTCCGTTTTCATTGGCGATGTCTTGCAACTCTGAAACCAGCCAGTCGCTTGAATCAGTGCCATTTTTAGAAGCCTCAACCACTTCATCGAAAGCCTTGTTGGTTTCGTCTATCTCATCGCAAATCTGTGCGATAGCGGCTTTCTCTTCATCATTTTCGGCAATGCTGGCAAGAAGTTCGTTGTCGTTTTCGTAGTCATTTTCCTTGCCTTTGAAAAGATCGGAAATCTTTTGGAACATGTCTTTAAACCATTGTTCCAACTCTTTAATCAAATTTTTGTCTTCCATTTTGTTGATGATTATTTATTTTATTAGTACTTTTTTTCAAAAGTGGTTCGTGTCGGCCAGGCGATTCTTAACAATCTGTTATCCAATTCTTTCTACATCCAAATACACCATATTCAACGCTCCGGCTTTTCTAATGTCAATTCCGTAAATGCGCATGAAAGCATCCACAACGGGCTGGCCGCCATTGGTGGTTACGGGATTGCTCATGCTGTTTGTCACCACGTCAACGCTCATGCCGC
>JAKSMV010000025.1 GCA_024400425.1 Bacteroidales bacterium | reverse complement strand
TTCCACTTCACCACTTTCCACTTCACCACTTTCTAACTCTCCACTTTCCACTTCACCACTTTCTAACTCTCCACTCTCCACTTCACCACTCTCCACTCTTTCACTTGGCCCAAAGTCCCAAACCATATCAGGAGTCTTTTCATATTCAGGGTGTTGCTCTTCTTCAATTATTTCCTCTTCCTCAGGCTGCTGAGCGGAGTCGAAGCGCCCTTCTTCACTTTCCACCTCTTCACTTAAAAACTTTCCACTTTCCACTTCCCCACTTTCCACTTCCTCACTTTCCACTTCCTCACTTTCCACTTCCTCACTTTCCACTTCCTCACTTTCCACTTTCCCCTCTCTCAAAGGAATGTCTTCAAATCTGAAAAACAACCCGAATTCATCACCTTCTTGCTGTTTCACTTCTTCAGCGATAGGTTCTTTCTCCTCCTCGGACTGCTGAACCTCTTCCTCCTCTTCGGGTTGCTGAGCGGAGTCGAAGTGCCCTTCTTCCTCTATTTCAGGAATGTCATCGATGGTGGGTTCTTCCTCTGGTTCTTGAATCTCATCTGTTTCTGGAACCTCTTCTTCAATATTCTCTTCTTCAAACTTTTCATCGGTGTTTTCTTCTGTTTCTTCTTCTGGATTGCTTCGTCGTTCCTCCTCGCAAAGACGCGAAGCGGGTGCAATCTCCTCACTTTCCGTTTCTCCACTTTCCACTTCCTCACTTTCCGTTTCTCCACTTTCCACTTCCTCATCCATCCCACCGAATAGGGCGGTAAGGGCTTCTGGGTCGATGTCGAAATCTTGTTCTTCGTCGTTTTCGTTCACGCTGATGGTGCAAATCATGTCGTAAATGGTGTGCGTGCGGTTCATCAACACGTCCAAATCGAGCAGTTCGGCGGCTTTCTCGTTCCTCAAAAGGTATTTTACTTGTTGCTGTAATAAGCTGATTTCGTGGCTTAAAGCAGTTAATGTTTCTTTTTGGTTGTCGAATTTGTCGTTCATATTTGAAATATCTTTATTTTTGCGATAAAAGTACAAATAATCTAAAAGCGGAAGCTATGTTTCTCGAAAAAGATTCTCACAATAGAACGCAAGGTTGGATAGAAGTAGTATGTGGCTCGATGTTTTCTGGGAAGACGGAGGAGCTGATTCGTCGGTTGAAGCGTGCCAAAATCGCCAAGTTGAAGGTCGAAATCTTCAAGCCGGGCGTCGATACGCGCTATAGCGAAGAGGATGTGGTGTCGCACAATGCCACAGCTTTGCATTCCATTCCGGTGGAAAGTGCGCAGGAAATTCTTTTCTATGCTAACGACGTGGATGTCATCGGAATAGATGAAGCGCAGTTCCTTGATGACGAGCTTCCGAATGTGTGTCAGCAGTTGGCTAATCAAGGCGTGCGTGTCATCGTGGCTGGCTTGGATATGGACTTCATGGGCAACCCGTTTGGACCTATGCCCAAGCTGATGGCCATCGCCGAAGATGTGACCAAGGTGCACGCCATCTGTGTGCGTTGTGGCGGACAGGCGCAGTATTCGCACCGAACCATCGCTGGCGACAAGTTGGTCGTGCTGGGCGAGACCGAGAGCTACGAACCCTTATGCCGTGCTTGCTATCTGAAGGCTCGTGCCGAGAGAGAGTCTATGCTGCCTCAGGAGCCGACTTTGGAGTTGCAATAGAATCCAAGTCGGGCAACGATTCATTGAGGTCTTCTATCGCCTCTTTTACCAAATCGAAGCCTTGATAGATGTAAGGTACCGATTCCTCAACGAAGGGATACAACAGCGATTCCTGTTTCACTTCTTCTTTTATGATGCCCAAAAGCTGGAAGTTGTTGAGCACCATCACCAATAGGCTGCACAACAAGATGCCTTTGGCTGCCCCAAAGATAGAACCTCCAAGCCTGTTGAAAAAGCTCAGGTTCATGGTCTTGACAAATTTCATGACGAGTTTCCCAATCAAGTTGACCAAAATCACCAAGAGGATGAAAGTCAGGATGAAGGCCACCGTGTTGATGTACTTTGGATTGATTTCGGTAAACTCCGAAAGGTGCGCGGCAGTGAAGTCGGAGAAGTGCATAGCACCCCAAATGCCGACAACGAAGGAGGCCAAAGAGACAACCTCGATGACGAGTCCTTTCTTGTAGCCCCTGAAACCAAAGAAGAAAAGGACGATAGCTATGATGATGTCTAAATAATTCATTCTGAATAGTAAAGAATCATCCTTTCGATGGCGCGTTGGCAAACGGGGCAGAACTCGTGTTGGCGGAAGCTCTTCATCATGCATTCCATGTGCGGGCTATAAACACCTTTCGGCTCGTAGCCTCCACCTTCGAAGACACCGATTGTCTGTTCAAATTTCTTTTCGCGTGGCGTCGGGACAGGCGTTTTCGCGTCAATCATGTCTTCCCATTTGCCCTTGAGATCGACGAGCGTAGTGATGTTAGGTTCCCAAGGTTCCACTTTCAGGTTGTAGAACTCGTCGTAGCCACCGGCATCGTCGTAGTATTCGTCGGCCAATCCGGCAAAGCCATGTCCGAACTCGTGGATGATGACATCCGACGAGAAACCGTTGCTGGCCGCACTCGAGCAGTAGAAGTTGTAGATGCCGCCGCCGCCATATTTCTCGGTGTTGACGAGGATGTAGATCTGGTCGTAAGGCACTTGTCCGGCGAGGTCGCGAATGTCGCGGTTATCGGTGCTCATGCAGTAGCGTTCCGAGTCGAAGGTCCAGAAGCTGAAGCGCATGACGGTGTTCTTGTAGATGTGGTCGCCAGGCATGGTGCAGCCCGATTCGGCCGATGGTGCCATCACGCCACGCACATTGAAGCTGTTGCGGTAGCGGTCGTAAGGCGCATAGCCGAACAGACTCTCGACGAAGAAGTCGCAGTCTTTCACGAACTTGCCCATCTCGGCTTGCGTATAGCCTTCGGGAAGGATGACGATATCGACGGCCTTGGTGATGTCGGCATTGCCAATCCAGGCATCATAGACGGGCAGGTCCAACTTGTCGGCCTTGCGGATGAAATAGTCATCGGGAGAGACGCTAAAACGGTAGCCTTCAATGAGTTCGTTGTCCCAGTTCTTGTAGTATAGCGCAATGTCGATTTTCACTTTCGGGAATGGCACGATGACCGATTCTTCGAAGGTCTTCACGAGTTCTTTGGCTTCGAGCGTGGTTTGCCACTCGCCGTAGAGGTTTTGGTAGCCTTTCGAGAACAGCAAGTTATCGGTGCCTGCCTCAAACACTTTCACAATGTAGTTGCCAAACACCAGGTTGTCGATGAGGTTGGTCTTCGATCCGCTCCAGTAAGGTTCGCGGATGAGTTCCTTCAGGGCGAAGGTGGTGTTTCGGGCATCGCCGGTGAGGGTGTAATCGACACGCAATGAGGCTTCCTCGAAATAGCGGTCGAACTGCGCCATGGCGCAGAGACCCGACATGAGAAGGACCAAGGTGAGAAGCTGTGCCTTGCTGATGAGGTTGTGCAATTTCTTCATGATGATTGAGTTTGGTATTGGGTGCAAAGGTAGAAATTAATTTTGAATGCAGAATAGGAATTAAGAATGCAGAATTTTAGTATCTTTGCCGCGCAAATGGCCTAATAGTTCAAGGGATAGAACGGAAGTTTCCTAAACTTTAAATCTAGGTTCGAGTCCTAGTTGGGCTACAAAATAACCGCTATAACATATTGTAAAAACGATAAGTTATAGCGGTTTTTGTTTTGCACTATTGGGACATTGCTGAATGTTTTCTTTTTTCATTTCACCCTAACCCAGCATGTCGGTTGGCCCAACGTTCGGTGTAGAAGTCGTAGTAGCTCTTGCCGGCACCATGACGGTTGAACCAGATGAGATGCAGAACCGAAGGCAATCCGATGACTAACAGATAGAGTGGTCCGAAAATCATGGAATCGACAGTGTGGCCGTCGGCTTCGTGGCGGATGGTGTGTTCGTCGTGGGCACATCCGGGACTGACAAAAGCGAAGTTGCCGAGCGAGACTCCTCCCGCACCTTTCGGCAACTTCGCTTCCATGACGAGGCAACAATGGCGGAAATCAATCTTTCTTATCTTCTTCGAAAACAGCATGACGCCGAGTGCAACTATGTTTTGTGGAAGTTGCCAGATGAAGAGGATAGGGAAAAGTAGGGTCTGGATTGTGTTTCCTTTGCCTGCCATATTCCTATATGTTCGTTAACAACGGTTTATCCTACGCTGCAGCCTGGTGCGACCAAGTCGCTTGGGGTGAGCAGCACGAGGCGTCCGTCTTTATCTTCGGCTGAGAGTATCATGCCTTCGCTGACTACGCCCTTCAGCTTGCGAGGCTCGAAGTTGGCCACAAAGCAAACCTGCTTGCCGACGAGTTTCTCGGGTTCGGTGTAGTATTTGGCGATGCCGCTCACGATGGTACGCTTCTTCATGCCGTCGTCGATGAGGAATTGCAGCAGCTTGTCGGCCTTCGGCACCTTGCAGCATTCGAGAATGGTTCCCACGCGCACATCGACCTTCATGTAGTCGTCGAAGCTGACGGTTTGCTTCACTGCGGCAGGTTGCCATGCATTCAGCTCGTTGGCCTTCTTGATTTCCTCCAACTTCTTCAGTTGGGCTTCCACCACGCTGTCTTCAATCTTCTCGAACAGCAGTTCTGGCTTGTTGAGCATCTTGCCTTCGGGCAGAAGGATGGTGTTTTCGGCATCGGCCCATTTCATGCCTTCCATTCCAATCATGGCTTGCAGCTTGTGTGCGCTGAAAGGCAGGAATGGCTCGCTGAGGATAGCCAGCTTGGCCACGATTTGCAACGACACGGCCATCACGGTCTTCACACGCTCTGGGTCGGTCTTGATTTGCTTCCAAGGCTCGTTGTCAGTGAGATATTTGTTGCCCAAACGGCCAAGGTTCATCAGTTCTTGCAAGGCTTCGCGGAACTTGTAATTCTCGATGAGCGTACCGATTTTCTTTGGATAGCCATTCATCTCGTCGATGACGGCTTGGTCGGCTTCGGTGAGGTTAGCGACGGCTGGAACAGCACCTTCGTAGAACTTGTGTGTGAGCACCAAGATACGGTTGACGAAGTTGCCGAAAATGGCCAGCAGTTCGTTGTTGTTGCGGTCTTGATAGTCTTTCCAAGTGAAGTTGTTGTCCTTGGTCTCAGGGGCGTTGGCAGTGAGCACATAACGCAGCACATCTTGCTTGCCGGGGAACTCTTCGAGGTATTCGTGCAGCCAGATAGCCCAGTTGCGCGAGGTTGAGATCTTGTCGTTTTCGAGGTTGAGGAACTCGTTGGCGGGCACGTTTTCGGGAAGGATATAGCCATCGCCGTAGGCTTTCAGCATGCATGGGAAGATGATGCAGTGGAACACGATGTTGTCCTTGCCGATGAAATGCACCATCTTGGTGTCTTGGTCTTTCCACCAGCGTTCCCAGTTGTCGCCGGTCTTTTCGCAAAGTTCCTTGGTGTTGGAGATGTAGCCGATAGGTGCATCAAACCAAACGTAAAGCACCTTGCCATCGGCACCTTCAACGGGGACGGGAACGCCCCAGTCGAGGTCACGGGTGACGGCGCGAGGCTGCAAACCGCTGTCGAGCCAGCTCTTCACCTGACCATACACGTTGGTCTTCCATTCCTTGTGGCCTTCGAGAATCCACTCGCGGAGCCAAGGCTCGTATTGGTCGAGAGGCAGATACCAGTGCTTGGTAGGCTTCTTCACCAAGGCGGCACCGCTGAGTTGCGAATGCGGGTTGATGAGTTCGTCGGGACTCAACGAGCTGCCGCACTTCTCGCATTGGTCGCCGTAGGCGCCTTCGGCACCGCATTTTGGGCAAGTGCCAACGATATATCTGTCGGACAGGAACTTCTGACGTTCAGGGTCGAAATATTGTTCGCTTTCCTTTTCTATGAATTTGCCATCGGCATGAAGCTTCTTGAAGAATTCGGCTGCCGTCTCGTGGTGCATAGCCGACGAGGTGCGCGAATAGATATCGTAGCTGATGCCCAGTTCCTCAAACGACTTCTTGATGATGCCGTGGTAACGGTCAACGATGTCCTGAGGGGTGCATCCTTCCTTTTCGGCCTTGATGGTGATCGGCACGCCGTGTTCATCGGAACCACCGACAAACAAGACTTCCTCACCCTTCATTCGCAGGTAACGCACGTAAGTGTCGGCAGGGATATACACGCCGGCGAGGTGACCAATGTGAACCGGCCCGTTGGCATAGGGCAACGCGGTTGTTACCAAATAACGCTTGAATTGTTTATTTTCTGATTCCATATTGATGAGTATTTAAAAACGGGTGCAAAAATAGTGAATTTTGTTTTTGCTCCTTTCGTCTTGATACGAAATGAACCGAAAGGATCAAGGGCAAAAAGTCTAATAGTCCCTAAGTCCCATAGTCTAAATGTCCCTAAGTCCCAATCCTCAGAACGAATGCAAGTAGCACTTGACGCCATTCCAATAGCGGTTTCGGAGGTCGTCGGGCGAAATCATGAAGCAGACCATGCCGCAATCGACGAAACGCAAGTCCCAATCGTCGTTCTCATCAATCTGGAGCAGCGAAATCATGTCGTCGGGATATTGCTCGCGAATTTCTTCGTAATAAGGTTTGCCCAACAAGTGGAAACTCTCGTTGGCATCGGCCGACAGTTCGAAGGTGATGGCTTCGGCAGGCATGTAGGCTGGTGTTCCGTCGTCATAGTTGATTTCGTAAGGCTCTATGTCGTCGCAAGTTGGACTGTAAAGCACCTTGAAGTTTATCGGATTCCATTCGCCCATGCCTGGATAGACGAAAGCATCGAGGTTGCCAAGGAAATAGTCGATGGCGGCGAAGAAATAAAGCATGCCATTGTGCGGAAGCAGGTTGTCCTTGTCGAAAGGAATGAGGTCTTCGCAACGAATTTGGCAGATGAAGGTCATGGGGTCGTCGTAGGCATCGCCGTCATCGTCAACGGGGACGGTTGGGAAAGGCATATCCATGGGCAAGTCGGGAGCACCCCACCATTTGCTGCGACCCGTAAGGTCGGCATCGGTTTTCTGGAAGTTGAGTTTTATGGCCATTGCGTGAATTGATTTTGCGCAAAAGTAGCGTATTTTCCTTAACGGAAACGCATCGGTTGTGTTTTTGCTTTAAGCCTTTGTCTTTCCCAAAAAGCAATAATCACCGAAAAACTGCGTTTAAATGGTGTTTTTTCCGTATTTTTACCGCCCAAATCATATCATTATGAATCGTTTTAAAAACTTTACCTTAATAACCGCCATTTTGTTCTGCTCCTGTAGCCTTTTTGCTCAAGATGGTGTCTCGATTGGCCATTGGCGTACGCATCTTCCTTATCAGAAAGTCATTGACGTTGAGGTGTTTGGCAAGAAAGTGTTTGCCGCTACCGACTATGAGTTGTTCTATTACGATACAGAAGACAATTCCATCAATATCTTGAACCGGGTGAATGGTTTGTCGGACATCGGTGTGAGCAAAATCCGCTATAACCAAAGCCAGCGCAAATTGTTTGTGGCCTATTCGAACTGTAATGTTGACTTGATTGACAATAATTTGAATATCAAAAACATGAGCGATATCAAGGATAAGAGTATATTAGGCAACAAGACGATTAACAACGTGTTTTTTGATGGCGATTTGGCTTATGTTGCCTGTGGTTTCGGCATCGTAGTCTTCGACTTGAAACGCGAAGAGGTGAGGGATACCTATTACATTGGCAACCAGGGTGATGCAGTGAATGTTACGGACATCGCCTTCTATAACGGCCGCATCTATGCCTCTACTGACGATGGCGTCTATTATGCTTCGCTCGATGCACCCAATCTGGCCAACTATTCGGCTTGGCATTTCGATAACACCTTGATTCATCCTCATCTGGATTATACCGAACTCGAAGTATTCAATGACAGGTTGTACTTGAATTATGATGGAGGTTATAACCAGGATACACTCTTCATTCTTGATGGAAATAGTTGGGGCTACTATGACAAGCAAGATGTTTCGCAAAAGCGTCAGTTGCGTGCGTGTGGTGATCTTTTCGTAATGGCGAACCGCTATAATGTTACGGTTTTTGACAAGAACATGAATCGTATTCATCTGATACATAGCCCTGCAGGTTCTTCCATTGAGCCGCTTGCTGCTACTGTTGACGATGCCTTGAATTATTGGATTGGCGACACCAAGCGCGGCATGTTGATGACTAATGATGGTTGGACTACCACAAGCGTGTTGCCAAACGGAACGGCTTCGAAGAATGTGTTCGAGTTGAAGTCGGGTGGCGGTCAGGTGTGGCTGGCTACGGGTGGCCATGCTGCCAACTGGGGTAAGGTTTATATGAAAGACGGCGTGGCGCGCTACGATGGCATGTGGACCATCATTAACCGTAGCACGAACTCAGATTTGGATTCTTATTCCGATTATGTCTGCACGGCTACCAATCCTTCCGATCCATCGGTGACTTACGTCGGAACGTGGGGAAGTGGCGTGCTGAAGTTTAAGGACGATGAATTGGTTGAGGTTTATAACCCTGAAAACAGTACCCTCCAACCTTGGAGCCAAGACCCGAACCTTACGAATATCAGCGGTTTGGGATTCGATAGCAAGGGCAACTTATGGGCAGCCAATACAGGTGCGCCCAGCTTGCTTTCGGCGATGGAACCCAATGGAACTTGGCATTCCTATAACTTAGGTGGTGGCTTGAGCAGTATCGATATTGGCGTGATGCTCATCGACCGTAACGACTACAAGTGGATTATCCGCCGTAGCGGTGCAGAAAATAAGATTATTGTGTTTAACGACAATGGCACTTTAGACAATCCTGCTGACGACCAGGTCGTGACGCTTAACAATGCTGCAAGTGCTGGCAATTTGCCAGGTGCCGTGAATTGCTTGGCAGTTGATGGCAATGGCTATGTATGGGTAGGTACTGACAATGGTCCATGTTATTTCAGCGACACACGTAAGTTGTTCACCTCAAGTTCCTATGCTGCCACTTGTCCTTTGGTTGAAAGGAACGACGGTACGGGACAGGCCGACCCGCTGTTTGCCAATTCTAGCGTTCTGTCAATGGCTGTTGATGGTGGCAACAACATTTGGTTCGGGCTTGAGTCGGGAGTTTATCTGCTCAAGAATCCTACTTCGTCGCGACCCACTCAATTGCACTTTTTCAACACTGGTAACAGTCCATTGCTTGAGAACTCGGTGACAACCATGGCCATCAGCGACGACGGAGAGGTGTTCTTTGGCACTAGCAGCGGAGTGATATCCTACCGCGGCGAGGTCACGCCTCCCGATCCAACTCCATCAAACGTGATTGCTTATCCTAATCCTGTGCGTCCCGACTATTCGGGCTATGTGGGCATCAAGGGCTTGGCCGACAATTCAGTGGTGCGTATTACCACCGCCGATGGGGCTTTCGTTACCGAATTGATGTCTGATGGCGGACAGGCGGTGTGGGATTGTACTACTATCGACGGACGCAAGGTCAGTCCAGGTGTATATCTTATCTTTGCTAGCACCAAAGATGGCGATGCCCGCTTGGCAACCAAGATTTTGATCATGAACTGATGAACGATAAGGTTCAAGGTATCGTTATCCAAACGGTTCGCTATGGCGATACGAGTCTGATTGTCAAAGTATTCACTCGTGGCTTTGGCCTGAAGTCGTATATGGTCAAAGGTGCGTTCAGCCATACTTCGAAGAACAGGGCGGCTTTTTTCCAGCCACTCAGTATTATTAATTATGTGGAAGCGGGCAAACCCAATGGTAATGCCTTGGGCTATCTGAAGGACGTTCAGCTTGACTATACCTATCAGACTTTGCCTTTCGAGATGAATAAGAGTGCCATAATGATGTTTGTCAGCGAACTGCTTTCAAAGACATTGGTAGGGCAGGAGCAAAACGACGACTTCTATTCTTTTGTGGTCAAGTCGTTGCAATGGCTCGATTTGGTGGATAGTGGTTATGCCAATTTCCCTTTGTTTTTCACTCTTGAGCTGACGCGTTTCTTGGGCTTCTATCCTAAGCTTGGCTATTCCGAAGGCTATTGCTTCGACATGATGGAGGGCGTTTTCGTGCCCGATTATCCTTTGCATCCTTATTATTTGGGAGCATCGGCTGCTGCCTTGCTGTTTCAATTCATGGGCAAGGGTATTGACGAAGCCTGTCAAGTTCAACTCAATGTGAGCCAGCGTCGTGAACTGATGGATGGCTTGATGCTTTTCATGCGTCTTCATGCTCCGGTGATGAAGACTTTCCAGTCGCATGAGGTGCTGAAAGTTGTGTTGCAATAAAAAAAGCCAACCTTATGGGCTGGCTTTTTATCGATTTGTTTAAGTTGTTTTATCTCAGTTCCAAGTTGGTTTGTCCAATCAGCTTACCGCCTTGTTCGTAAACATCAATGAAATAGTATCCAGCCATGAGCTGTATGTTGGATGGCTTGATGTAGTAGGCGCAGGCATTGGCTTCCTTGTTGTCGTAGGTGACGCGTACCTTTTCGGTATATTGCAGCGTTTCGCCGTTCGACTCGAATGAATATTGGTCGCCTTGGTTGCAGATGACTGCCTTGGTCGGGTCGGCAATGCGGATGTAGAACACTTTGGTGCCGGCATCAACGAGGTCGTTTTGGGCCAAGGTGAAGTCGATTTTGATGCGTTCGGCACGATTGGCCTTGTTCGTTTCGGCTTCGCGTGTGCCACCTTTGAAATAGACGGCTTGTGCCGACAGGTTGTAGATTCTCATTGTTGCAGCCACGTTCACCTTATTGGTCAGTTCTTCGGCTTGCTTGGTGAGGTTGTTGTTTTTACGCACTTCGCCTTGATATTCTTCGCGGATGCGTTCGTTTTCGGCCACCAGTTCGCGGTTCACGGTGTAGAGTGAGTCCATTTGACGCACATACTTTTGTGAGATGGCTTGCAGCGTATTCACTTTCTTCTTGATGCGGTTGTAGTCCCACTGCGAATCGAGGAGCTTTTGGATTTCATCAGCTTCGGCTTGGATGATACTGTCTTTTTCGGCCAGTTCCAGGCTCAGTTCGCCATAGCTCTCTTTGAGTTCGTTGTGGACGCGCATGAGGCTATCCACTTCGGTCTGGAAGTCGATGCGTTGCAGTTCTTTTTCGGCTTCAAGGTCTTTCAAGGCACTTTTTTTCGCCGAAAGGTTGACGATGAGTAAGATGATGGCAATGATGGCAATCAGGAGTGCGGCAAGTGTCGCATATTGCCAAATCGGTTTTTTCTCTTTGTTTTCTGAGTCCATATTCTTGTGTTTCTATTTTGTTTTCTATTCTTGTTTTTGCTGTGCTTCGTTTAGTCGTTCGACTTTAGTGCGAGGAATGCTGACGGGGATGTATTGTCCGACAGCTTCGATATAGACAATGATTTGGCGTTTGTCTTTAACCGATTGGAGTCTTCCTATCAGGCCTTGCATTGGACCATTGGTGATGCGCACCATGTCGCCGACTTGAAGTTCGGCATTCGTGAGTTCGCGTTCTTTCTCGTCAAAATCGTCAATATAACGCTTGATGGCGACAATCTGGTTTTCGGGGACCACCACGGCTTGGTGCTCAAAGGTAACGAACTTGATTACACCATACACGTTTAGAATCGGGATGTGTTGCTTGATGGTTGAATGCACGAACACATACGACTTGAACAGTGGTTCTTCGACTTTTTTCTTACGGTCGCTCCATTGTTTGATTCGGGTGATGAGCGGCAAGAATACCTCAATGCCTATGTCTTCGAGTTGCGCGACGACCTTCTTTTCGGATCGCGACCTGACATAGATGGCATACCAATATTTCTTGTCTTTCTCGACCATCATTCAATAGATTCTTTATTTGTCTTTGCTGACTTTGCTCTTGAAATGTCTCTTATTGTCGCTGTCTTCTCCATAGTAGCCTTCGCCAGTGCCGTACTTGCCGTAGTTTCCATAACCATAGGCATATCCGTAACCGTATCTATAGTTCCCATAGCTATATCCATAGCTCTTGGCAGTCTCCATTCCGTTGATGACGATTGGAGCATTCAGGTTGCGGTCGGCGAGGTCTTGGATGATGCTTCCGAAAATGTTCTTGTTGGTGACGCCTTGACGGACGATGAACAGGTTGACGTCGGAGTGTTTCATCAGCAGGAATGCATCGGTGACGAGGCCCAAAGGAGGAGTGTCGATGATGATGTAGTCGTATCTTTCCTTAAGTGCATCGAAGAGTTCCTGGCACTTGCTGGATGCGATAAGCTCGGCTGGGTTAGGCGGGATAGGACCGCTGGTGATGATGTCGAGATTCGGGCTCTTTATTGAGGTCTGGATGATGTCATCAAGGTTTTCCTTGTTTGAGAGGAAGGAACTGAGGCCTGTGTTGTTGCTCAAACCAAACTCTTGGAATAGTTTAGGCTTGCGCATGTCAAAGCCCAATAGGACAGTCTTTTTGCCATACAGCGCATAAACCGAAGCGATGTTGATGCTGTTGAAGGTCTTGCCTATGCCTTGTGTGTCGCTAGTAATCAAAATGGTGTTCTTGGCTTTGCCTTGGGTTATGAATTCGATATTGGTTCTAATTGATCGGAAAGCTTCAGCAACAGGTGATTTCGGCGAATTGATGACAACGCATGGGTCTTTTGAAGTGACTTGAGGGATTTGTCCGATGATTGGGAAATTGGTGAGTTTTTCTATGTCTTTACGCTCGCTAATGGACACGTTGAAATAGTTTTTGAGGAATAAGTAGAGCGCAGGGATGAGCAAACCGATGATTAAGGCAATCAGATAGTTCATCGAAGTGCGTGGCGATATTCTGAAAGTCTTTTCCAAACGTGCTTCATCGATGATTTCATTGTCGGGAGTGTTTGATGCTCTCAGAATTTGGGCTTCGGCTCGGCGTTGCATCAGATAATTGAATGTGTTTTGGTTGAGCTCGAATTTTCTTTGGTAACCAATGAGTTGGCGTTGCTTGTGTGGGAGGTTGTGCGATTCGGCTTCGGCTTTGTCGATACGCTTTTCAATTTCGGAAAGACTCATTTGGGTGTTCGAAACCAAGTTGCTGATGGTCTCTAGCAAAGTTTTCTTATAGGTTAGAATTTGTTCGTCCATCTTGATGATGGTCGGGTGCTGCTCGGTGAGTGTGATGACCTGAACGGCTTTGGCTTGCGACAGTGATACGAGGTCAACAACGAGCTTGTTGATTAATGGGTCATTGATGCCCATGGTACTAGGTGCCGCAAGGTTTTCTGGGTCGTCAATCTGCAGTTGGATGTAACTCTGGAGCCGTTTGTAAAGTTTCAGGTTGACATCCATTTCGGCTTTTTCCTTCTCCAAAGCGCGTATGTTCGATAGCACTTGTTGGGTTTGGGCATCAAGGTTCATCAAGTCGTTGCTTGTGCGGAAATCCTGCAAATCTATTTCGGCGGTAGTCAGTGAGTCTTGAATGCCACTCAGTTCCTTGTCAATGAAATTAATGGTGTTCTCTGAAACGATGTTTTTCTTCTCCAATCCGCGGTTAACATATTCGTTCAGAAGTGTGTTAGTGAATTCTACGATTTTTTGGCGGTTTGTTCCTGTAGTGATTACGGAGGCAATTGATGACTGCTTGTTGAGTGGACTGACGGAGTAGTTCATTTGCCTGATGAGACTAGCATAATCGTTGATTTGGAACATCATTCTGCGGTTTTTGTCTTTTTGATAGTTGAACCTGTCGTTGAAGACGATCCGTATGCGGTTGTATCCGTTGTCAATCCAATCACCTTGTGTATATTCGGCAATTGTATCAATGTGCCTTGACTGGCTGCTGATGGTTTGGCAAAGGATGAAATCGTAAACCTTCTGGTAGTCTGCCTTGGTTTTTAGACAAATGGTGTTTTCGTCAAGAATGGACAATTCGTAGATGAGACCTACAGTTTGGGGGACACTATGGTCAAATTCGACTGTAAAAGGCGCATTTTTGTACATTTCCGTGGTGGCGATTCGACCTTTTTCGAGATAAGTCACTTCTATGTCCATCTTCTTTACAACGCGTTCAATCAAGGAGTAGGATTTTAGGATGGCCATTTCGTTCCCTATGTTTTGATAGTTGCCGAAGCTTGCGCCTGTCATAATGGTAGTGGGGTCCACGCTTCTGTCTTCTTTAATGAGTACGGTTCCCGTAGTTTGAAAGACATCGGTCGTATATCTATTAACTAAGAACCCGATGATGAGAGCTATGATGGCGCCTCCAGCAAACAAGTACCAATGACTGAGAAAATTGTATATCAGATTCTTAATGTCGATGCTTTGCTCGTCGTTGTTTTGACTTTTGGATGTGGTTTGCGTATTTGCCATGATGGTGTTATTTTTTCTTGATTAAGGTAAACAGAGTAATTCCGAGTGTGACAATGGAAATCACAGTTGAATAAGGGAAGGTCGAGAAGCCCCATTGCTTGATTTTCAATGGCTCGACATAAATGATGTCGTTGGGTTTCAGGTAATAATAAGGCGAAGAGAGAATGTCGGCTTGACCAATATTCACAAGGACAATTTCCGATCCGTCGTCGGTTTGGCGAATGATCTTCACTTCATCGTTCTTGGCAAATGTGGTGACGTTGCCAGCCATCGACAAGGCTTCGAAAATGTTGATTTGAGACTGATATACTTTGTACATGCCAGGCTTGTGTACTTCGCCCGTCAAGGTGATGTTGAAATTTGAGAGTTTTACAATCAGCGTTGTCCCGCTAATGTACTGGTTGATGGCAGTCTGGAGTTTGTCCTTGGCTTCTTCGACTGTAAGGTTCTTTACTTCAACGACACCAACCAAAGGCATCTCAATGCAGCCGTTTTCATCAACATTATAGCTTTGCAGGTAAACACCGGCATCGCTAGTGACGGTTCTGTTTGAGTTGTCACCGTTGAACATGGAGGCGTTTTTTTCATCGAGGACGTTCAAGGCACGTATGTATAGATTGTCGCCGGGCTGAAGCTTATAGTTGACTGAACGGTCGTTGACATAGTTTTCAGATAAAACCTCGCTTTGCATCTTTGCTTCTTTCAGAAAAAGCATTTTTTCCTGCGGAACGCAAGACGAGAAGACAGCAGTAATAACTGCAACTAAAAATAGGGTCTTGTGCTGGTGAATAAAGGTTTTTGTTAAAGTCATCATTTTTATTTGTTGTTATAAAGTATCAGTTGTTTTACGCCCACGATAGGTGTGATGGGCATGCGATATTCTATCTGGAAGCAATAGCTCCCGGCATCGGTGATTTGCAAAGCTTGGTTGATGGGAAGGCTGAAGGTGTAGCAACCGTCTTTCTTTTCCGATTTCCACTGGCCATTCTCGTCTTTCAGGTTGAACGTATATGCTTTGCAACGATATGGGTTGCTGTTACTGTCGAAAACCGAAAAAACCATCGAGAAGTCGTTGTAGGGATAGTCATCAGTAAAACTGATGTCCATCGACAGGTTGAAGGTGGTCTCTGCTTCTACGTTTATGGTATTTTTCACATAGTCAAAGCGTTCCCAAACGGTTTGGTAAAAGCTGCGCTCTATGATGTACTTATTGTTTTCCTTGTGACTACATCCAAAAATCCCAAAAAGGCAAACTATTAAAACACAAATAGAAAGTTTTCGCATTATCTTAAAATTTGTGCAAAAGTAATGAAAATAATAAGAGGTCAGCGGTAATCCATTATTTTTTTCTATCCTTTGTCCTTACGCCAAAAAAATATATAATTTTGCGTTTCTTTACAGAAGCATGAGTTCATACAATAAAAATTTGGCAGACAGAAAGTTACTTGTGATGGGAGTCTTCATCGCAGTGGGAGTGATTTTTGTCATCAAGCTGTTCATGCTTCAGGTTGTGGATAGGCATTATAAGCAATTGGCCGACAACAATGCCTTGCGTTTCGTGACCGAATATCCAGCACGTGGAAAGGTCTATGATCGCAACGGCGAGTTGCTTGTGTATAACGAAGCGGTCTATGACTTGATGGTGGTCCCGAAGCAAGCCAAGGATATCGACACGGTCAAGTTCTGCCAGCTTTTGAACATCACCAAAGAATCGTATATCGAACGTATGACGGCTGCAAAGAAATTCTCTTCCATCAAGTCGTCGGTTTTCCTTGCGCAGATTTCTAAAGAAGACTATGCCCACATTGCCGAACTGTTGCGCCGTTTTCCGGGCTTCTATTTCCAGACACGTACGATTCGCCATTATCCTAATGCCATTGCGGCGCACACTTTGGGCGATATCGGCGAGGTGAGTCCGGCGCAACTCGAAAAGGACGATTACTACAAGCAAGGTGATTATGTCGGCAAGTCGGGCATCGAGAAATTCTATGAGGAAGAGCTGCGCGGCGTGAAGGGCCTGAAGGTGCTGATGGTGGATGTCCACAATCGCGAGATGGGCAGCTACATGGATGGCGAGCTCGACCGCGACCCTTCGCCGGGCAAGGATATCTATCTGGGTATGGATGCCAACTTGCAAGCCTATGGCGAGCAGCTGATGCAGGGCAAGGTAGGCTCTGTGGTGGCTATCGAGCCTGCCACGGGACAAATCCTTGCGTTTGTCAGCAGCCCGACCTACGACCCCAATCTTCTTGTTGGTCGTCAGCGCGGTGTCCGTTATAAGGAATTGCAAGACGACCCGATGAAACCGCTCATCAATCGTGCCGTCAGTGGCACTTATCCTCCTGGGTCAACCTTCAAGACGGTGGTCGGACTCATCGCATTGCAGAGCAACAGCATTACTCCCAATACGGTGTTCAGTTGCAACGGACCTGGCTCGGTGCCTATCAAATGCACCCACCACCACGGAGGTGCCCCTGATTTTGCCAATGCCATCATGAATTCTTGTAATCCTTATTTCTATGAGGCATTCAAGACTACCATCAACAATTCGAAGTTCGGTGGGGTCAAGAAGGGGTATAAGTATTGGAAAGACATGACATACAAGATGGGCCTGGGCCATACTTTCGATACGGATATTCCATACGAAAAGAATGGGTTGATTCCTTCTGTCGAGTATTACGACAAGATGTATAATGGGCAATGGAATGCTTTGACAATACGCTCGTTAGGTATCGGTCAAGGCGAGGTGTTGGTGACTCCCTTGCAATTGGCCAACATCGCTGCAACCATTGCCAACGAGGGCTTCTATTATCCGCCTCACCTCATCAAGTGCTTTGGCGACACCACGGCTATCCCTGAGGTGATGACGACAAAAATCGTGACGGGAGTCGAGCAAAGGCATTACCAGACCATAAAGCGCGGTTTGCGTACTGTTTTCAATGGCCCGGCGGGAACGGCGCGTCGTCTTGAAGTGCCTGAATTGGCACAATGCGGCAAGACCGGAACGGCCCAAAACCCTCATGGAGCCAACCACTCATTGTTTATCGCCTTTGCACCTGCCGACAATCCAAAAATCGCCATGTCGGTGATTGTCGAGAATAGCGGTTATGGTGCTACTTGGGCTGCTCCTATCGCTTCGCTGATGATTGAGAAATATCTCACTGGCGAGGTGAAGCGTACCGATTTGGAGCAACGCATGTTTGAAGGCAAAATCAATTATTTGAAAGAGAGATGAGCTACGGTGTAAATAATGATACGAAGAATGAAACCATCGGGAAAGTCGATTGGGTGTTGGTTCTCATCTATCTGGCTTTGGTGCTGATAGGATGGTTCAGCATTTTCTCGGCCAAATATGACGAGATGCACCCGAGCATCTTCGACATGTCGCAAGTGTATGGCAAACAGTTGGTTTGGATTGGCGTAGCCTTGCTTCTCGGTTTCATCGTATTGTTGCTGAATGCCAAGCTGTTCAAGCCTTTCGCTCTTGTCTTCTATTTTTTGGTGTTATTCGCGTTGGTCGCGGTGCTAGTCTATGGCAAGGCCACAAAAGGAGCCACTTCGTGGATTGACCTTGGTGGCGGAATCAAGTTCCAACCATCGGAGTTCGCAAAGATGGCGACGGCTTTGGCGGTGGCCTATTATCTTGACGGCAACGATGTGAAACTGGAAAACCGCCGCTCGCGTTTGATTACCTACGCGTTCATCATTGCGCCCATGCTTCTGGTGTTGCTGCAAAACGACACGGGTTCGGCCATTGTGTTCGTCTCGTTTATCTTCGTGTTGTATCGCGAGGGCTTGCCTTATGGCGGCTTCTTGATGGTTTGTGGCGTGTTGGCTGCATTGATTTTCGTGCTCACTTTGGTATGGACACAAAAGGTGATGTACATCGTCCTTGGTTCGCTTTTCCTCCTTTGCCTGTTGTTCTATATCCTTACGAAGAAACGCGGCATTGGGAAGATGATTACGGCTTTTGTCTTCATGTTCGTCATGGTCTTTTCTGTGCATTTCGTGTTCTATAACGTCTTGCAAGACCACCAGCGCGTCCGCGTTGAGGTGCTCCTGGGCATGAAGGAGGACCCGAAAGGTGCTGGCTACAATGTGCACCAGTCGAAGATTGCCATCGGTTCGGGTGGCTTCTGGGGCAAGGGTTTCTTGCAAGGAACGCAAACGAAATACGACTTTGTCCCCGAGCAGCACACCGACTTCATTTTCTGCACGGTGGGCGAAGAAGGGGGCTTCAAGGGCACTTTCGTGGTAGTGCTGCTTTATGTGGCTATGCTTTTGAGAATCATTTATCTGGCAGAACGGCAGAAATCTACTTTCGCACGAGTTTATGGGTATGGCATTGCGGGTATCATCTTTATGCACTTTGCCATTAATATAGGAATGACTATCGGCCTCATGCCTGTCATTGGTATTCCGTTGCCTTTCTTAAGTTACGGAGGATCAAGCCTTATGGCATTCACAATCATGTTGGCAGTCTTCCTTAAGCTGGATGCCTATAACCATACACGACTGTAGCAATTGGGCTGCGATTTCAGATTTTTACTACTTTTGCAATTCTTTTGTTTTAATTTTTCACTTTACGACCCTATGAAATATATTCATCTTATCCTTTTGGTTTTCTTGCCTTTCGCTGGACTTTTTGCGCAATATTCCGATCCTGACAGCCTTGATTTCAACTATGACGAGCAGGAAATTGAAGACCTCAATTCCGGAAAGGCTGTGGTTGAGGAATCGGCCGTGATGGAAATGCTGGATTTGATTAGCGCCAACAGCTATCTTAAAGATGTATATATTGAGATAGATACCGCAGTGCTCAACTTGTATGGATACGACCGCGATGAGGTGCCCGTGTTTCCTGATAGTGTTTATGCACAGCGCATTGAGGCTTTGGCACGCGAAACCACCATTCCGCTTACTTTCAACAATCACGTCCGTTCGTTCATCGACCTTTATGCGAATCGTCGTCGCCAGTTGTCGAGCCGCATGTTGGGACTGTCCTACGTCTATTTCCCGCTGTTCGAAGAGTATCTTGCCAAATATAACTTGCCTCTGGAACTGAAATACCTTGCCGTCATCGAGTCGGCACTGAATCCTGTCGCGGGCTCGAAGGCGGGCGCCAAGGGTCTCTGGCAGTTCATGCAAGCTACAGGAAAAGACTACGGATTGCGCGTCACTTCGTTGGTTGACGAACGTTTCGACCCTATGCTTGAGACCGAAGCGGCCTGCCAGTATCTGCAAAGTCTTTATGCCCGCTATGAGGACTGGTTTCTGGTGCTTGCGGCCTATAATTCAGGTCCCGGAACGGTGAACAAAGCCATCATGCGTGCCAAAGGAGTGAGAAACTATTGGGCCATTTGGCCTTATCTGCCAAAGGAAACGCGTGGCTATGTGCCTGCTTTCATTGCGGTCAACTATGTGATGAACTATGCTCCCGAACATAATCTTTATCCCACCAACCCAGGCTTGTTGCTGCATGGAACCGATACCGTGATGGTGCATGATTATCTCCAGTTCGACCAAATCAACGAAGTGGTTGGAGTTCCCATGGAAGACATTGAGTTCTTCAACCCGATGTACACCAAGAAAATCATTCCGGCTTCGAAGGATATGTACTATCCTTTGCGCCTGCCCATGAAATATGCCTTGCGCTTTGTGCAACTTGAAGACAGTATCTATTCCTATGCTTCGAAAGCTGAGCAGAAGCGAGAGGAAGTCGTGGAACAGGTGAAAGAGGTGAGCGATTGCTTTACTCATGTCGTTAAGAAAGGAGAGAGCCTTGGCAGCATTTCAAGGAAATATGGCGTGACGGTGGCCAACATCAAGAAGTGGAATAATTTGAGAAAGGATGTCATCACGCCAAACCAGAAACTCACCATTTACCGTTCGGGAGGTCCAATCGCGCAAGCCTCGAACCAAAAGAGTTCGGGTAATTCGTCGGGTTCCACAAAGACCCATGTGGTGAAGAAAGGCGAAACGCTCAGTTCCATCGCCAACAAATACAAGTGCACGGTGGCTAACCTCCGTAGTTGGAATGGCATCAAGGGCAATACGATTAAAGTGGGACAAAAATTGAAAATCAAGAAATAAATAACGTGTTTCTGCGTTATGTCTTTGTAAATTAACTCTATTACTATGAAAAGAAACTTGTTTTTTGCTGCAGCATTGCTGCTCGTCGTGGCCATGTCGGCTTGCGACGACAAACCAGTCACATCAAAGAAGGACCGTTCGGCAGGCGGTACTTCCGAAATTCTTGTCGTCACGCAAAACGATGAGCAATGGAACGGAATGATTGGCGATTCCATCCGTCATTATTTCCTTGATTATCAATATGGATTGCCTCAGCCTGAAGCCATGAACGAACTGGCTCACATCAATGTGAGTGGCTTCAATGATATGTTCAAGAAGCACAAGTGCATTCTTGAGGTCGAAATCAACCCTAACATTGAAAAGGCGAAAGCCGAAACAGCTGAAAACCCTTGGGCAGCACCTCAGCGCTATGTGAAGATTACCGCACCTTCGCGTTCGGCTTGGGTTGAACTTTTTGAGAAACAGAAAGATGTCTATGAATTATGGTACAGACAGGTGGAACGCGAACGCATCATGAGCGTGTTTCGTCCTTCGGTTGACAACGACATCCGCAATACGATAGCAAAGAAGATGAGCTTCGAGCTCACTTTGCCTCAGGGCTTCTACATCGCTAAGAATGAACCCGATTTCATGTGGATTCGTAAGGAACTCGAGCGTTCAAGTGCGTGTATCGTGATTTATCAGACTCCTTATCTCGACACGGCCCAGTTCAACGTGGAGAGTCTTGTGGCCATGCGGAACATGATGATGCAGAAATACATCCCAGGTCCGTCAGAAGGCTCGTATATGAGCACTGAGGCTGAATTTGTGCCGCCCTTGCTGACTTATGTCCCCGATTTCCCTGCTGGTTATGCGGTAGAGATGCGTGGCATGTGGCGCGTCGAAAACGATTACATGGGAGGTCCTTTTGTGTCATACACCTTCGCTGATGATCGCTCAGGCAACCTCGTCACGGTTGAAGGTTACTATTACGAACCCAACCAGAAGAAGCGCGACCAGTTGCTGCAGCTTGAGTCTATCATCTACAGCCTGAAGATGGTGGAAAAGGAATAAGGTTTATTCTTTTGTATATTCTACGGTAATCTCACCGAAAGGTGATGGAGTTCTGGTAGTGATTTTGCCATCAGCCCAGATGCCGAACAGTTCATCGTTGCAATATAGTTTGCCATCTGAAAGCAGTTTGATTTGGCCTTCCAATATATATCCATTGCCAGCAAGCGACATGGTTGAATCCGCCTTGATTTCGATCCGGTTCTGCTTCTCCATTTCGCCAATTTGTTTCACCATATCGGGCGTGGTGTATTTGATATCGAAATCCACATGGACCTTGGAGGCTTGCCAGGTTCCGAACAATGGGTCGGATGGTCGGTTGCATGCGATGGCTATGAGGCACAAAAGAAAGATGATGGACTTTTTCATTTTCTGAAATTTTGGCAAAAATAGCATTATTCTAGGTTCCGAACGGATTGATTTGGATAAATAACCTTATTTTTGTCCTTCAATTTTTCTTTTATGGAATGGTTCAAGACAAAGACAGAATCTGGTAAGATATTGGTTTTCGACCCTTTACGCAAGCGTTTCGTTGCGCTTACGCCCGAAGAGGAAGTGCGGCAGAAGATATTGTATCTTTTGGTGGAAAACCTTCATGTTCCTGCGGGGTTGTTGGCGGTTGAGTATTCTGTCAAGGTTAATGGTTTGGATAAGCGTTGCGATGCTGTCGTTTTTGCTTCTGATGGCAGTCCGCTGATGATAGTCGAATGCAAGGCCCAAACGGTGAAAATCACACAAAAGACTTTGGACCAAGCGGTTCGCTATTATTCGGCTTTGCAACCTCATTTCTTGTTGCTTTTCAATGGCCTACAGTGTTATTGTTTTCATGCGAACGATGGTGTCCTTTCACCTTTTGACCATTTGCCTGATTATGCAGAGATGAATTCTTGAGAAAAAAGGTCGCCGAAGTAATTCGGCGACCTACCATTATGAAGATAAAAAAAACAACTGTTGTTTCGTGGTTAGCCACACTTTGAGTAGCCGCAGTTGCGGCAGTGCTTGCAGCCGTCTTCGAAGACGAGCTTCTCGCCGCAATGTGGGCATTTTTCCTTTTCGTCGATGGTGCCGTCAGGAATGTATTTCTTTAGGGCACGCACGATGCCGTTCTTCCAAGTGTTGATATTGTCTTCTTCGACATTGAGGTTTTGGACCAGTTCGACCACATACTGGATTGGCATTCCGTGACGCAGGATGCCGGAAATCAGCTTGGCGTAGTTCCAATATTCCTTGTTGAACGAGCGCGACAGGCCTTGCATGATGACTTCGTAGCCGCCTTTGTCGGTGTAGCTGAAGTCGTAGCGCGACATTTCGCTTTCTTTCTTTTCCTTTATGATGGTGCCTTTCTCGACGTAAGGAGGCAGGTAGAAATCTTCGGCCTTACCCAAGAAGATTTCGTATGGTTTGCCGTGCAGTTTGCCGACAAAGGCAATCCACTTTTCGTGGTTGTTCTGGAAGCGGACCACATCGCATTCCAGCTCTTTCGGGCGTGGTGGGGCAGTGGTTTCGTGTATGTCGTCGGGGCGTTTCCCGTCCTTGGCATTTTCTTTTTTCTCATTTTTCGACACCAGCACGCCGTCGCGTGAGCCGTCGCGGTAGATGGTCATGCCCTTGCAGCCGCTTTCCCAAGCAGTTTGGTAAATTTGGCTCACCAGTTCTTCGGTGGTTTCCTTTGGCACGTTCACCGTGACGCTGATGGAGTGGTCAACCCATTTCTGCATGCTGCCTTGCATCTTCACCTTGCTCACCCAGTCGATGTCGTTGGAGGTGGCTTTATAATAAGGTGACTTGGCGATGATTTCGTTCAGCTTCTCGTCGTCGTAGTTCATCACTTCCTCTACGTTGTAGCCGTTTACTTGCAGCCAGGTGAGGAACTTGTGATGGAACACGTTGTATTCTTCGAAGGCGTTGCCCACGCTGTCGGTAAAGGTGATTTTGACGTCCTTGTCGTTAGGATTCACCTTGCGGCGGCGTTTATAGACGACCATGAACACAGGTTCGATGCCCGATGTGGTTTGTGTGCAGAGGCTGACCGAACCTGTTGGTGCGATGGTGAGCATGGCGATGTTGCGGCGACCGACGCGGCGCATCTTCTGATAGAGGTCTTCGTCCAAGGCGCGCATGCGCTTGATGAACGGATTGTTCTCTTCGCGTTTGGCGTCGTAAACCTGGAAGGCACCACGTTCTTCAGCCAGGTTGACTGACGAGCGGTAAGCGTTATAGGCCAAGAGTTTCTGTATCTCGGTCGAGAAGTTGATGGCTTCGTCGGAGGCATAGCGTTTGCCCAAGGCGGCCAGCATGTCGCCTTCGGCAGTGATGCCGATGCCGGTGCGTCGGCCTTGCAGGCATTTTTCCTTGATGTTCTTCCAAAGGTTCACTTCGATGCGTTTCACTTCGGCATCTTCAGGGTCGGCCTCGATTTTCTTCAGGATGGTATCGACTTTCTCGATTTCGAGATCGACGATGTCGTCCATCATGCGTTGGGCAATGCCCACGTGCTTTGAGAACAGTTGGTGGTTGAAGCGGGCTTCAGGGGTGAAGGGGTTGTCAACATAGCTGTAGAGGTTGATGGCCAAGAGGCGGCAGCTGTCGTAGGCGCAAAGCGGGATTTCGCCGCATGGGTTGGTGCTCAAGGTCTTGAAGCCAAGGTCGGCATAGCAGTCGGGAATGGACTCGCGGGTGATGGTGTCCCAGAAGAGGACGCCAGGCTCGGCCGATTTCCATGCGTTGTGGATAATCTTGTTCCACAAGTCGCGAGCGTTGATTTCCTTGGTATATTTCGGAGTGGGTGAATCGATAGGATATTGCTGAATGAAAGGCTTGTTTTCTTTCACGCACTGCATGAACTCGTCGGTGATGCGCACCGACACGTTGGCGTTGGTGATTTTGCCTTCGGCCATCTTGGCGTCGATGAAGGCTTCCGAGTCGGGGTGCTTGATGCTGATGCTCATCATCAAGGCGCCACGGCGACCGTCTTGTGCCACTTCCTTGGTGGAGTTGGAGAAGCGTTCCATGAAAGGCACCACGCCAGTCGAAGTGAGGGCGCAGTTCTTCACAGGACTACCGGTGGGGCGGATGTGCGACAGGTCGTGACCCACACCACCACGGCGTTTCATCAGCTGAACTTGCTCTTGGTCGGTCTTCATGATGCCGCCATACGAGTCGGAGCAACCTTTGTTGCCAATGACGAAGCAGTTGGAGAGAGAAGAGATTTGGAAGTCGTTGCCGATGCCGGCCATCGGGCTTCCTTGTGGCACGATGTAACGGAAATCTTTCAGCACTTGGTAGATTTCGTCTTCCTGCATCGGGTTGGGATACTTCTTCTCAATACGGGCAATCTCGCGGGCGATACGATGGTGCATCTCGTCGGGAGTCAATTCGTAGATGTTGCCATCGCTGTCCTTCAAGGCGTATTTGTTGGCCCACACGTCGCCTGCCAACGAGTCGCCGTGGAAATATTCCTTGGCTGCGGCTTTCACCTCGTCGATAGGGTACATCTGGTAGGTCTTTTTCGCTTCGCTGGAGGTTGGTTCCATAGGCTTTTTCTCCTTGATTTCTTCCTTCTCGATGAGTTGGACGTCTTCTTGTTTTTCCAACTTTTCGGTGTCAAAAGAAGTGTTCTTGCGCGACTCTAAAATCATGTCGTGTTCTGATCCTGCTTCTTTGTTCGGACTAGGCTCCTGAATGCTGCTAAAAAGGTCTTCCTCAAACGATTGTTGAGATTGCTTCGTTTTCATTGTGCTGATATTTATTGTTTTAGATTGAGACCCAATAGGGTTTTCCACTTCTCCATTTGAACTGCGAAATTAGAAAAGAAGCGGGTATCAAGGTATAGAAAAATCGATTTTAACTAAAAAACTTATCAACACAATTTGTTGATAAGTTTTTTGTTTTTGAATGTCAGAATGATAGGTGTCGTGGAGTGAAATTATCTCAGCCCGAGTTGGTGAATGGCATAGGCATATGCACCGATGGCCACCGCCGACGAGGTGCCGAGTTTGGTGACGGCGACGCCGATATTCTTGTGCGGGTCGTACCACACTTCTTGGTCGCTGAAGGGCACTTTTATCATTTTTCCCTTGGCTTCGGTGAACTTGATCATTGCGTCAGGTTCCATCAGGTTGAAGGCGTTGATTTCCATGCGCGACAGTTCGTTGCCATTGAAATCGGTGAATGGTTCGTTCATCTTTTCGATAAGTCTAGGCATGAACATGGGCCAGGCGCCCGACAATCCGCCACCGATGACGACGAGTCCGTCGATCAGTGTGATGGCGTTGGCAAGCACGTCGGCCAAGGCTATGGCCATTTCGTCCCAAGCCTTGATGGCGGCTTCCTTGTCGCCTTCGGTGTCGCCTTTGGCAATCTTATAGATGTCGAATGGTTCGGGTGCCGCATCGAAGATGATGCCGGCTTCGCGTGCATACACGCGGCGCACGGCGCGGATGCTGAGGCTGTCTTCGGCGCTGGTGTTCGAATAGAGTGGGTTGCGCATGCGGTTGATTTCGCCACCTGCCGAGTTGTCGCCACGAAGCAACACCTTATCTATAACTATGCCGGCGCCAAATCCGGTGCCCAAGGTGACGCCAAGAAGGTTCTTGTAGCGTTTCGGGTTGCCTTGTTGCTCGAGCAGCGCATTCACTTCGGGCAGCAAACCACCGAGGGCTTCGCCGTAGGCAAACAGGTCGCCGTCGTTATTGATAAATACTGGTACATTGAATTCGTTTTCAAGCATTTGCTTTAATGCTACACCACCGCGGAATGTAGGCAAGTTGGCCAAATCGCCGATGATGCCATTAGGATAGTCGGCAGGTCCTGGGAAGCTGAAACTGATGGCTGTTGCCTTCGAACCGCATTTTTCTTCGCATTGGTGGAAACCATCGATGATTTTCTTCAGCACTTCTTCCAACGTTGGAGCAACTGATGGGATGGTGAATGGCTCGATGATTTCGTGAGCGTTGTGCATGACTGAGAACTTGAATCCCGTGCCGCCGGCATCGAGGATGAAGATGACTGCATTTGGATATTCCATGGTAGTTGAGTTTGAGATTGTTGACTATGTGGTTTATTGACTATGTGGTTTGTTGACTATGTGATTCTTTTGTTTTATTTTTGAAGCATTCCACCCAGATTACCCACATGAGGAAGATGACGAGGTAGAAGAACACCTTAAATATATAGTCGTGCGCGAGGCGGAAACTGTTAGGCCAGGGTATCTGCATCATGAGGACACCACAGATGCGCACCACATTGGTCCATTCAACGATGACCAATCCAGCTGGTATGTACCAAAGCTTGTGTTTCCAAGGACCGGGAAAGAGCAGCATGAGGAAGAGCCAATGAAACCATTGCTTGAGGCTGGCACATTCGGGTGCGATGATGACGCGTGCCCAGCCGCCATCGTGGTTTGGCGTAGCGATGAGTCGGATGTCGCTCATGGTGGTCAGGTCGAGGTGGAAAACGTTTTCCAACAGCCAACACGATTGGCTGTAGGCCATATCGACAGCCCAAAGCATCAGTTTGTCGATGGTTCCCTTGATGGGCCAATAGCCCAAGGCTTGCCAACCTAAATATAGGAAATGGAAGCTGAGAATCAGCACGATGAAAAGCCCAACGTCAACCACACTTTGGTTTTTGGGGTCTTTGTAATAGGCTTTGATGTTTTCGATAGACATTGTAAGTGGTTTTAAGGTCATGAATCCTTTTTCCGGAAGGTAATGAAGTTGTCGAGAAGAAACAAAATCAAGGCGACGGTCAAGACGGAACAGCCCTTGGCCAGCAAGGCACTGAATCCTAACCTTTCAATCAATAGGTTCAAGGTCAACGAACTGACGCCTAATCCTAACAGTTGCACAAGATAGAAGACCAAAAACCGAATCAGAATGCGGTTTTCAACCTTGTAATTGATGTTCTTGTTGAGTAGGAAACTGCATAGGATGCCAGCATGGAAGCTGATGGCATTGGCTACCTGATAGGGAAGGAAATTCTTGAGAATCCAGAAAATGCAGAAATCCACACCTGTGCTGATGGTGCCGAAAACTGCATACAAGATGAAGTTCCTGTGCTTCTGATATAAGTCTTTGACCTTCTGATTCATGGGACTAATTGTGGCATGAGTCGCAGCCTTCGTCTTCGCACGAATGACCGTGTTCGTGATGATGGCAGTGGTGGCAATGGTGGTTTTCGGCCATGCGGCGTTCCACCTCTTGGTTCATCTCTTCGATGGAAGGGTCGCGCACCTCAAGCACTTTCCCTTTCACGAAAAGGCTGTGCCCGGCCAGCGGATGGTGGTTTTGTGCTGATGGGTAGCCAAAGGCGTTCTCTGGCTTGATGGTGAATTCGAAATCTTCGTTGGCCGACAGGCCTCTGAGTCCGTCGGTGAAGCTCTTCATGACGCGGCCTACGCCAAACATCATGACGCGAGGTTGTTCGTAGGTTGCTTCTTCCAAAATCTCGCCGGTGGCGTCGTCGGCTTGGATGGTATAGACCAGTTTCGCCACTTTCAAATCTTCTATAATCATTAATTAATTGATTGTTTTAGGCTGCAAAGATACGCAAATCCCTATCATGACGATATTTGGAAAGGAATATAAAGTGGTCGTTTTGAATTAATTTCCCTATTTTTGCCGAAAATTTAGCGGATATGGGTTTTGTAACGAAATTTTTTCTACTTTTGCAGCCCGTTAGAAAAGACAATTGTTAAATATAAAGGAATAGAGTCATGTCAAAAGTTTGTCAAATCACAGGTAAAAAGACTGTTACCGGTAACAACGTTTCTCACTCAAACAAGAGAACCAAGAGAACCTTTGAACCTAATCTGAAAATCAAGAAGTTCTATGTTCCGGAATGGGATGAATGGATTGTCCTGAAAGTTACAGCCGCTGGTCTTCGCACCATCGACAAGAAGGGCATCTACGCTGCCCTCATGGATGCTTCGGAAAAGGGAAACCTCAGCCGTTGGTAATTCCGCGAATGTGAGCGAAAAATATAGCTGCTGTGCGTTGCGCAGCGGCTTTTTTTGTTTTGGCTTCACTGTTTTTGGCAGCAGACAATAATTCATCATTAATCGTGTTATAGTTCCATGCGCGCGAAATTCATCTTATTGTTGCTTCTCGTCTCTGTGGTAGCTTTTGGCCAACAGGGCAATACGGCATCGATTTACGGCAAGGTGCTTGACGAACAGAACCATCCCATCGAATTGGCCAATGTGGTCATTCCGGGTTTTTCGTTGGGGGCAACTACCAATGCCAAGGGCTATTATGAGGTTTCGGTCCCGGCCGATACTACATTGACGGTGTTTTATTCATTTGTGGGCTATGCGCAAAAGCAGATTTCGGTGAAGCTCCGTCGTGGCGAGAAACGCAAGATGGACATGGTGCTGGTTTCCACTTCCACCAATTTGCCTGATGCTGTCATCAGCGACCGCGCAGTGGATGCCTCAAGCCTGACGCGCTTAGATGCGAAGAAGGCGACTTTGCTCCCTTCGATGGGCGGCGGAATCGAGAATCTGGTGAAGACTTTGCCGGGCGTGGTCTCCAACAACGAGATGAGTTCGCAGTACAGAGTGCGTGGCGGCAATTTTGACGAAAACCTCATCTATGTCAACGGAATAGAGATTTATCGTCCGTTTTTGGTCGGGTCGGGACAACAGGAAGGCTTGAGTTTCATCAACTCGAACTTGATTTCGAACATCGAGTTTTCGGCGGGCGGTTTTGCTGCCGAGTATGGCGACAAGATGTCGTCGGTGCTTGATGTCACCTACAAACGCCCTCGCGAAACGGCAGGTTCGCTGGCTTTGAGCCTTTTGGGTGCCGATGCTCACGCCGAAGGTACAACAAAAGATGAAAAGTTCAGCTATCTGGTGGGTGCGCGTTACAAGAACACGGCTTTGGCCTTGAGTCTGATGAACACCAAGGGCTATTATAGACCAAATTTCGCTGACGGTCAGGCACTTTTCAACTATAATCTCAACGACAAGTGGGAAATGTCGCTGTTGGGTTATTTCTCGAAAAACAACTATGCACTCGTTCCGCAGTCGGCGACCACCGATTTCGGCACCATCAACGAGGCATTCCGCCTGCATATTTTCTTTGAAGGCCGCGAAGTGGATGACTTCACCAATGGGATGGGAGCTTTTACTCTCACTTACAAGCCTTCGCATAACTTGAATCTGAAATGGATTGCTTCGGCCTATTCGACTTACGAAACCGAGACCTATGATATCTGTGGCCAGTATTTCCTTGGCCAGCGCGAATCGTCGTTGGGCAGCGAAACATCAGGTCAGTTGATTGACAATCATGATGTAGGTACGCATTTGAAACATGCCCGCAATTCGTTCTACGCCCAGATTTATAATTTGGATCACAAAGGCACCTACGAGTTTGGCTCGTGCCTGCTGAAATGGGGCTTGCGCTATCAGCATCAGAATGTTGACGATGTGGTTGACGAATGGCAAGTGATTGATTCGGCTGGTTACAATCTGCCCAACCCGCAAGGAATCATCGGCGTTTATCCTGAAGTCTTGCCCGACATTACCTTGAACAGTTGCAACAAAGCCAATAACATATTGTCAATCAATAATGTGGATGGCTTTGTGCAAAATTCGTGGACGATACCTTGCAAGAACGATGGCGAAATCGTGCTGACAGGTGGCCTGCGTGCCAACTATTGGGGCTACAACCATAAGGTTTATGTGAGTCCGCGTGCAGGCATTGCCTATAATCCGAAATACGAAGGCCGCGAAGTGGTGTATCGTCTTTCGGGCGGCGTCTATAACCAGACGCCTTTCTATCGCGAGATTCGCAACATGGATGGCAGCCTCTATAAGGATGCCAAGGCGCAGCAGTCATATCAAGTGGTTTTAGGCAACGACTTCAAGTTCCGTGCTTGGAACCGCCCGTTCATTCTCACATCAGAGGCTTATTTCAAGTATTTCACCCATGTGGTTCCTTACGATATCGACGATGTGCGCATCCGCTATTATGCCGACCAATCGGCACGCGCCTACGCCACGGGCCTCGATTTCAAGGTGAACGGCGAGTTTGTGAAGGGCATCGACAGCTGGGCGAGCCTTTCCATCATGCGTACTGAAGAAGACATCCGTGGCGACTATTATCTTGTGAATGACAAGGGAAAGGTGTTGCCGTTCTATAATCACAATGACGCTGATGTAGCCGACACGGTTGCTGGTGGTTGGCATGTGCGCCCGTCTAACCAATTAGTCAGTTTCTCGTTGTTTTTCCAAGATTATATTCCGTTTGCACCAACATGGCTTGTCAACATGACCTTGTCGTTTGGTACGGGCATGCCTGTCAACAGAAAAGACCAGCCTTGGTATTATCCTTACAGGAATTTCACTCCCTATCGTCGTGTGGATATCGGCTTCACCAAACAACTCATCAACGAAGGCAGCAGCTTCAGAAAGGGCAATCCGCTCAATTATGTCAAGAACATGTATTTGAGCCTCGAAGTGTTCAACTTGCTTGACATCCCGAACACGATTTCCTATACTTGGGTGAAGAATGTCGATAACATTTCGTATTCGGTGCCGAGCTATCTGACGCCGCGTTACTTGAACCTGAAATTGGTGATGGAGTTCTAAACATGAAAAAAGCGAGGTTTTGCCTCGCTTTTTTCGTATGTGAAAAGTGTTGGAATCAATATAATCCGCTCATTTTGATCCATTCGCGACCTTGGGCGCACATGTCTTCCACTTCGCTGACGGTCTTTGGGATGGGTCGGCCGAGGATGCGGCAGCCATCATTGGTGATGAGCAGGTCGTCTTCGATGCGGATGCCACCGAAGTCCTTGTAGGTTTCCAGCTTTTCGTAGTTGATGAAATCCTTGTGCTTGCCTTCGGCTTTCCAGATGTCGATGAGGGTAGGGATGAAGTAGATGCCTGGCTCATCGGTGACCACGAAACCTGGCTTGAGGGTCTTGCCGCAACGCAGGCAGCTGAAGCCTTGCTTGGTGGAACGTGGTGTGATGTCGTCGTAGCCGACGTAGGTCTCGCCGAGGCCTTCCATGTCGTGCACGTCCATGCCGAGCATGTGACCGAGGCCGTGAGGCATGAAGAGGTAGTGAGCACCCGCCATCAGGGCTTCTTCGGTGTCGCCTTTCATCAGGCCGACGCCTTTCAGTCCATCAATCAAGGTGCGGCAGGCGAGGGTGTGCATCTCCATGTAAGGCATGTAGGGACGCGTGTTGGCAGCCACTTCCTGGTTGGCTTTCAGCACGATTTCGTAAATCTCGCGTTGGCGTTGGTTGAACTTGCCACCGACAGGCGTAGTGCGGGTGAAGTCGGAAGCATAGTAGTTCTCGGTTTCGGCACCGGCATCGCAAACCATCATGCGGCCTTCTCTCAGCACGTTGTGGTGACCGTGGTTGTGCAGGGTCTGTCCGTCAACGCTGAGGATGACAGGGAACGAGACGGGACCGCCGCCTGAAAGCGAGAGACCTTCCACTACGCCGGCGATTTCTTGTTCCACCATGCCCGGCTTGCACATCTTCATGGCTGTGGTGTGCATGTAATAGGCAGTGTTGGCAGCGCGTTCCATCTCGGCGATTTCGAGTTCGCTCTTGACTTCGCGCATTGCTATGACGGCCTTGATGAGTTCCAGACTGACGAAGCTGGAAACATTATTTACGTTCACATTCAGCCAGTTGGCGCATTGAATCTGGGTGTCGCCACGATAGGTAGGCAGCATGTGGATTTTGCGTCCTTTGGCGATGGCTTGCTGGAGGTATTCGCCAAAATGGTTGAAGTCGCGGCAGTCGGTGATGCCGATCTGTTCGCCTTGTTCCTTCAACGAAGGTAGCGGACCGCACCAAATCACGTCGTCGATGGTGACATCAACGCCGAAAAGGATTTCGTCGCCCGTCTCGAAGTCAATGACGCCGACCATATCGGGGTGATTCAGTCCGAAGAAGTAGGAGAAGTTGCTGTCCTGACGGTAGATATAGGTGTTGTCAGGGTAGTTGAAAGGAGCTTCGTTGTTGGCAGGGAAGAAAGCCAAACCGCTCTTTATCATTTGCTTAAGTGTGGCGCGACGGCCAGCATAAACGTCTTTTGTAAACATATCGTTCGTATTTATTGTTTCAATTAGATTGCAAATATAGTTATTTATTCATTGCCGCCTCAATCTCCTCAATTTCAATCGGTAAACCTTCAAATAGGTTGATGGGTTCGCCTTCGGTGATGAGCAAGTCGTTTTCAATGCGGATGCCGATGCCTTCTTCACGGATATAAATGCCAGGCTCGCAAGTGAGAATCATGCCGGGCTGGAAAGGCTTGTATTTGTCAACACTGTCGTGGACATCCAAGCCGATGTGATGCGACATGCCGTGCATCAGATATTTGCGGTAAAGTGGATGGTCGGGGTCTTGTTTCGCGACATCTTCGGCGGTGAAAAGTCCCAGCTTGATCATTTCTTGTTCCATCAGGCGGTAAGTCGTCTGGTTGATTTCGTTGATGGTGCCGCCCACCTTATATAATTTGGTGATTTCCTTCATCACGCGCAACACGGCACCGTAACATTCCTTCTGCCGCTCCGTGAACTTGCCGTTGACAGGAATGGTGCGGCTGAGGTCGGAAGAATAGTTTTTGTATTCGCAACCAATGTCGAAAAGCAGCAAATCGCCATCGTTCAGAATGTCATCGTTCTTCGAATAATGCAGGCAGCAGCCGTTTTTGCCGCCCGCCACAATCGGCGCGTAAGCGTGTCCCGAGGCATTGTTCAATTTGAAAATATATTCTATTTCGGCTTGAATCTGGTATTCGTAACGATTCGGTTTCACGGTTTCCAAGCATCTGCGGAAAGCCTTTGCCGTGATGTTGCAGGCATCTTGCGTGATGTCGAATTCCTCTTTCGACTTGATCATGCGCAATTCGTTGAGAATTGGGGCAGTCCTTCCAAACTGATGTAACGGATACAACTCCTTGATTTTCTTTACGAAACGATGTTGAATGGTCTCGACGTTGCACTCATATTTCGGATATTCGTAAGTGTTCATGAAGATGGTGTCGCAGCTCGTCAAGGCGATGTCGTTCAGCACGGCATAAAACTCATTGCTCGATTTAATGACTTCAATACCCGAAATCTCTTTGGCTTGCTTGGCATCCATCATCTCGCCTTGCCAAGTGGCTTTCATCTCGTCGTAAGGCTCAATGAAAAGCACTTCACGATATTGCTCTGTCGGGTTGTTGGGCGACAAGATTAAAAAGGCATTTTCCGCATCGATTCCCGTAAGGTAAAAGAAATCAGACTGTTGGCGAAATGGATAAAACTGGTCGCCATTACGAGGCATAGGTTCGTTAGCTGTAAAAACGGCCACCGACTTTTCGGGCAGACGTGCCATAAGGTTTGCCCTGTTGCGAATGAAAAGGCTATTTGGAATGTTTGTTTTCATCATATAATCGTTTTTCTTATTTTTGCATTTTCAACACGACAAAGATAATAAATAATCGAATATGACTTTTAAACCTTTGCTTTCTTCCATCACGAAGAAACTGATTATGGCCATCACGGGTGCGTGTTTCGTGCTTTTCTTGGCTTTCCACGGAACAATGAATTTTGTTTCCATTTTGTCGCCTGATGCTTACGATGGAATCTGTAACTTCTTGGGCGCCAATTGGTATGCTGTCGTTGCAACATTGGGTCTTGCAGGATTGGCTGGATTGCACATCCTTTTTGGCGTCATTTTGAGCCTCGAGAATTTCATTGCGCGTGGCTTTGTACGCTATCGCAAGACAGAAAGGCCGAAAGGCGTGGAATGGTCGTCAAGAAACATGTTGGTTTTAGGCGTTTTGATATTATTAGGTTTGGCCTTGCACCTATTCGATTTCTGGTATAAGATGCAGTTTGCCGAACTTGTTGGCCGTGAACCGATTAATGGCATCGAACAGATACAGTTCCTCTTTTCGCACAACTATTTCAGCATTTGTTATCTGGCTTGGTTTGTTGTGCTTTGGCTTCACCTTTCGCATGGCGTTTGGAGCATGTTGCAGTCGGTGGGCTGGAACAGCGAACATTGGAAAAAAGCATGGCAAGTCATTGGCTATGTGGTGGCTACGCTCATTGTCCTGCTGTTTGTTTCGGTAGTAATTTATTACTGGTTAATCAATCCTTTTAAGTGTTAAGGCTATGGACGAAAAACTTCAATCAAGAATTCCTGAAGGCCCATTGGCCGAAAAATGGACGAATTACAAGGCTTCCCAAAAACTGGTGAATCCTGCCAACAAGCGCAAACTCGACATTATTGTGGTCGGTACAGGTTTGGCTGGTGCTTCGGCAGCGGCAAGTCTGGGCGAGTTGGGCTTCAATGTCAAGATTTTCTGCATACAGGACAGTCCGCGTCGTGCGCACAGCATTGCGGCACAAGGCGGTATCAATGCGGCGAAAAACTATCCGAATGACGGAGACAGCATCCAGCGTCTTTTCGTTGATACCATCAAAGGCGGCGACTACCGCGCCCGCGAAGCGAATGTCTATCGTCTGGCGGAAGTCAGCAACAATATCATCGACCAATGTGTGGCGCAAGGCGTGCCTTTTGCCCGCGATTATGCCGGCATGTTGGCCAACCGTTCTTTTGGCGGAGCGCAAGTTTCGAGAACGTTTTATGCCAAAGGCCAGACGGGCCAGCAGTTGTTGCTGGGTGCTTACGGTGCCTTGAGCAAAGAGGTGAACAAAGGAACAGTGAAATTATATACTCGTCGCGAAATGCTCGATTTGGTCATCGTCGATGGCCGCGCCCGTGGCGTTATCGTCCGCAATTTGGAAACGGGCGACATTGAGCGTTATTCGGCTCATGCCGTGGTTTTGGCAACGGGCGGTTATGGCAATGTCTTCTTCCTGAGTACCAATGCGATGGCATCGAATGGCTCTGCCGCTTGGCGTTGTTATAAAAGAGGTGCTTATTTTGCAAATCCTTGCTACACGCAAATTCATCCGACTTGTATTCCGGTTCATGGCGACTATCAGTCGAAACTGACGCTGATGAGCGAAAGCCTGCGCAACGATGGCCGCATTTGGGTGCCGAAAAAGAAAGAGGATGTCGAGAAAATCCGAAAAGGCGAGTTGCGCCCGATAGATATTCCCGAAGAGGACCGCGATTATTATCTGGAGCGCCGTTATCCGAGTTTCGGCAATCTTGTTCCGCGCGACGTGGCTTCGCGTGCTGCAAAAGAGCGTTGCGATGCTGGTTTCGGTGTCAACAAAACCGGTTTGGCGGTTTATCTCGATTTTTCCGAAGCCATTAACCGCTTGGGAAAGAACGTGGTAAAGGCGCGTTATGGCAACTTGTTCGACATGTATGAGGAAATCGTGAATGAAAATCCATACGAGACCCCGATGATGATTTTCCCGGCTGTTCACTATACGATGGGCGGCCTTTGGGTCGATTACGAGTTGCAATCGACGGTGAAGGGCCTGTTCGTTGCGGGCGAAGCCAATTTCAGCGATCATGGCGCCAACCGTTTGGGTGCTTCGGCTTTGATGCAGGGACTTTCTGACGGTTATTTCGTGTTGCCTTACACCTTGCAGAATTATCTGGCCGACCAGATACAAACGCCTCGCATTAGCATCGAAAGTGCTGAATTTGAGCAGGCTGAACAGAATGTCCGCGCACAAATCGAAAAACTCTTGAATGTGAAAGGTACTGAAACCGTCGATTCGTTCCATCGTCGTCTGGGCAAAATCATGTGGGAATATGTCGGCATGGCACGCGAAAAGGCTGGTTTGGAAAAAGCCATCAAGTTGATTTCGGATTTGAGGAAGGAATTTTGGAAAAACGTGAAAGTATCAGGCAGCGCTATAGGCATGAATTCCGAACTTGAAAAGGCTCTTCGTGTGGCTGATTTCCTTGAAATGGGCGAACTGATTGCCCGCGATGCCTTGCAGCGCGAGGAGTCGTGTGGCGGTCATTTCCGCATTGAGCATCAGACCGCCGAAGGCGAAGCGCAACGCGACGACCAGAATTTCAATTTCGTGGCGGCCTACGAATACAAAGGCAGTGAATCAATACCTGAACTTCACAAGGAACAACTTGAATTTGAGTTTGTTGAAGTGAAGCAAAGAAACTATAAATAAATCTAGAAAATGAATTTCACATTGAAAATATGGCGTCAAGCCAACCGCACAGCAAAAGGGCATTTCGTTGACTATAATGTGAGCGACATTTCTCCCGATGCTTCGTTTCTGGAAATGCTTGACATTCTGAACGAGCAATTGGTTCTGAAAGGCGAGGAACCTGTTTATTTCGACCACGATTGCCGCGAAGGCATTTGTGGCGCTTGCAGTCTTTTCATCAATGGCCGCCCGCACGGAAAAGGGGAGGGGACGACGACTTGCCAGCTGTATATGCGTAAGTTTAAGGATGGCGAAACCATCACGGTTGAGCCATTCCGTTCGCGCGCATTTCCCGTCATCAAGGATTTGACTGTCGATCGTTCGGCTTTCGATAAGATTATCCAGGCAGGTGGTTATGTGTCGTGTCACACGGGCGGCGTGCCCGATGGCAATGCCATTCCGGTCCCAAAGGCCGATGCCGACCGCGCCATGGATGCCGCTGCCTGTATTGGCTGTGGCGCTTGCGTGGCGGCATGCAAGAATTCGAGTGCCATGCTTTTTGTGGCTGCTAAGGTTTCGCAGTTTGCCTTGTTGCCCCAAGGCAAGGTCGAGTCGGCTCGTCGTGCCCAGGCAATGGTGGCCAAGATGGATGAGTTGGGCTTCGGTAATTGCTCCAATACCTACGCTTGTCAGGCGGTTTGCCCGAAACACATTTCCGTATCGAATATTGCGCGTTTGAATCGGGAATTCTTGTGCGGAAAAATCGTTTCGCCTTTGCGTAAAGAACAATAATTCGTAGGTTTTTCAGAAAACAAAAAGGTCAGGGTTGAATTCAACCCTGACCTTTTTTGTAGAAGAGGTGATTGGGAATTATAAGAACTTGTAGCCCAATGTCACCATGAACATGTTGTTGTGAGCATCTGAGATATTGTTTGTATCGATGTATTGTCCCCAACTTGTGTTGTTGATGATGTTGGCACCAAAGACTTTGCTGATTCCGAAGTTGTAGTTGATGTCCAAAGTGAAATTGAGAACGTCAAAGCCAAGACCGCCTTGCAGGCCAAATGCTATCGATTTGGTGTCGAAGGTCTCTTTGTCGATTTCGGTAGGATCGGCGCTTCCAATGGATTGATTGACTAAGGTTTGCTGAGGAATGACGAAATTCAAGGTCGGTCCGACTTGTGGGCGAATGGCCAGAATACCGTCAATCACGTTGAACTTGTAACCGACTAAAATCGGGACCTGAATGTTCATGGCTTTAAGCGTGAAATCGAGTTTTGCTCTGCTTGGGATGGTGATGTCGCCGATGATAGTGTCGTGGGTAACGTTTGTGTTAAGGTCGAAGACATTCGATGACTTGAACCAAAGGATTTCGGGCTGGACATATAAATTGCCGATTTCAACGCGTGCGAAGGCACCAATGGTGAAATGTTCTGCGAAACCGCTCTTGATGTCTTCTTTGTGATAGGAGAGTTTTGCGGTTTGGTAACCGACTTTAGGACCGATACTTAAATCGAAACCTTGTGCGAAGATGCTGCCACTCAAGACGATGAGTGCGGCAAGGATGATAAATGTCTTTTTCATTTTAATGTGTTTTAGTGATGAATTTCATTTAGGTTGGCAAAGGTAAGAATTATTTTCAAAATTAGCGTCTGTTTTGATTTAGTTGAAATAAATAACTATGTCATTTCGATCATAGGGAAGAAATCTATTGTTATTTGTTTCACTCAAAAAAAGCCTATAGATACACTCCTTTGTCGGTATGACATAGGCTTTTTTTGAAAAATCAAAACTGACACTTAGGTTTCTTCGTCAAATTCTTACTGACGAGGCATAAAAAAAGCCTGACTTATGCCAGGCTTTTTGTTGTATTCATTGTGTTCCGACTTATTTCTTGTCGTTGTACTTGATGATGTCGATAAGGACGCGACGGTCGAATTCAGTAGGATCGAGTTCCTTAACACCACCAACTGGTTCGAGAACGATATCTTCCTCTGGGAAGCCTAACTTGATGAGTTCGTCTTGAATCTTTCTGCAACGGTTTTCAGAAAGTCTTTGGTTGTATTCAGGAGTAGCAGTAGCGCTATCGCATGAACCTCTCAGACGGAGCTTGTAACCTTGTTCCTTAGCAACGGTAGCAAGTTCTCTCAGGTTGACGAGGTCTCTCTTCGACATGAGTTCGTATGAATCGAGGTTGAAGAAGATGGAGAAAGGATAGCTGATGGCTTCGATTTCGTTGACGTTGATGTAAACTGTGTCGGCTGGAGCTACGATAGGAGCAACAGCAGGAACAGCTGCGAGTTCGTCTTCGAGATTCTTGATGCGTTCGCTCATTTCCTTCATTTCCTTTTCGTAGTTGTATGGCAGTTCGTAGATACGGCCACCGATGTACCAAGTGAGACCGAGAGCAGCAGAATAATTGTAGTCAGCTCTCTTTGGTCTTGGATTTTGGCATTCGTTGTACCAAGTGTCAATGTGCCATTCTTGACCTGTCCAATTGAAATTCAGATTCAGGTCAAAGTAATCGTTTAAACGGAAATTGTTGTCCAAACCTGCTTGCCATGACAGCTCATAGTTTTTTGGTTCTTTATTGATGATGCTTTGGAGAACAAAGGCATGTTCTGAAATGCATGCAGCACCCATTCCGAAATGAAGGACAGGAGTCCAAATTCTATTAGGATTATAATAGCCTTGGAAGAAATCTATTGGGCTGAACAAGAAATCAGCGTGGAGATGATGATACATTCCGTGTGTGGCATAGTATTCATAATGTTGGCCATTGTAATCAAAAACTGAAACTGGTTCAGGATTTTCGCCGTCATAAAGGAATTGGATATTTGACAAGCCTATATGTCTGCCGTCAATGTAGCTGTTAAAGCCGTTGACATCGTAAGCCAATCTAACACCAACTTTATGGGTAATCCATTTACCAACGGCAACACCGCCACCGAATGATGGTTTATCCCATTGGACTTTTGTAAAATTACCGCCTGGGTTCCTATCGGTACCTTGCCACCAATCTATGGTTCCATTTGCAGAAATGAACCAATTCTGACCTGCTTTTGTGGTCAGATAACGAACCGAATCTATGTGTCCCGCAGCCATCAATGATGTTGATACTGCGAGAATTGCACATAAAGTAACAATTGCTTTTTTCATTTGATTTATTATTTGATTTCTAATTAATTTGCATAAAACGAGCCGCAAAAATACAACTTTTTTGGTTATATTTGGCCGTAAAAAGGTTTTTTAAAGAAATATTTTGAATTGTGGCCAAGGTTATTTTGCTGTAAGGCGCTCTAAAGTGTTTAAAATAAGCTCTTTGACGTAAGGATGATAATCGCTTGCAAATTTTTCTGATACACGGTTGGCAATCACGGCGCAAATGGTCAGGCAGTTATGTCCTAGCATTTTACCTAGTCCATATAGCGCTGACGATTCCATCTCGAAATTGCAGATGCGCCATTCGCCGTAGCGGAAACCTTCTATCTTTTTGTTGTTTTCGGGATGGGCCAATGGCAAACGCAATGAGCGCCCTTGTGGACCATAGAAACCTGATGCAGTGGCTGTTATGCCTTTCAGATAGCCTTGCCCAACTCTATCAAGCAATTCTTTTGAGCCTTCCACTACGTATGGCTTGGGCAGGTCGGTTGGATAATTCATGTATTCGATGAAGGCATCGCGGATGGCCACTTCGTTCACTTCGGGATTTTGGCCGTAGAAATAAAGCAGTCCATCGAAACCGAGGGCATATCGTGTGGCTACATAACTGTACTCTACTGGGATGTCGGCTTGTAAGGCACCTGAAGTCCCGAGGCGGATGAGGTTGAGCGCGCGATGCGTTTCTTTTGGCTTTCGTGTCGTAAAGTCGATGTTGGCCAAGGCGTCCAGTTCGTTGATGACGATGTCGAGATTGTCAGTGCCCATACCGGTTGACAAGACAGTGATTCTCTTCCCTTTATATCGTCCTGTGACGGTTACGAGTTCTCGGTTCTGCCTTTTTATTTCGATTTCATCGAAGAATTCGGCTACCGTTTCAACACGGCCTGGATCGCCAACCAAAAGAATGTCGTCGGCTATGTCGTCGGGACGTAGGTTGAGGTGATAGATGGCTCCTTCGCTGTTTAGTATCAGTTGTGATTCGGGTATTGCGCTATTCATATTTTTTGATTTTTCGAAGTGCAAAAATACGTTTTTCATCGAAATCGCGTATCTTTGCAGAGATTAATCTACATTGCAATGGAAAACCGCATCGAGAAGGCCGTCTTTGACCTATTAATTAATAAAGGTATGACTTTCGCCTCGGCCGAGAGTTGTACGGGAGGTAATATTGCCCATCTAATCACTTTGATTCCGGGTAGTTCCGAAGTGTTCCGAGGTGCTGCCGTAACCTATGCCACGCCTACGAAGACCAAAGTGATTGGTGTGCCTGCCACAATAATCGAACAGTTCGGCGTTGTGAGTCGCGAGGTGGCCGAAAGTATGGCTCAAGGTGTCAGGCGTGTAATGGAATCTGATTTCGGCTTGGCCACTACGGGTGTTGCGGGACCGAGTGGCGGAACGGATGAAACGCCCGTCGGCACTGTCTGCATGGCCTTGGCAACGCCACAAGGTGTGATTTCGCGATGCTGCCATTTTGATGGCGGCCGTGAGAGTGTCATTAACCAAGCCACAAAAGCAGTTTATCAGATGTTTTATGAATGGATTAGTGAGAACCTATAAAATGTTTGGAAATGAAAAAGTTAGTAAAATCAATAGTCCTCTTTTCACTTTGTTTGCTGATGGCGGATTGTGCCAGAAATGATAATGACTACAAATCGAAGCTTGACGTGAAGGTTGACCCCGTGAGTATCGCTTTCGAACGATATGAAGATGTGCTCTTTAGTTTGGATACTGCCAATTTCCAATCCGCTTTGATGGCGATTCAAGACCAATATCAAGTGTTTCTAGGTGGCGACCTTACCGATACGAATGCCGTACAATATCTTAAGGATTTTGCTACCGACCCGTTTTCCGTTGCCATTTATGAGAAGGTGAAACAAGCCTTCCCAAATCTCGATGAAGTGAAACTGATGGTGGATGATGTTTTGGCGCATTTCCATTATTATTATCCTGAAATACAGCTGCCTGAAAAGGTCTATACTTGTGTAACGGGCATCAACGCCGATGAGCCGGCTGTGCAGATTATTGACAACAGTCTGGTCATTTCCTTGGATTGGTATCTTGATGGTGATGAGGTTTATGACCAAATCGGAATGCCGAAATACATGCAGCCTTGCACTCGCTTGGTGACACTTGGCCGCGATGTGGCTAAGCAACTTTATATGACTTATCTCTACCAATGGCGCAAGCAAGGCGATGTGTTGAACGAGATGATTTATTCTGGGCGTTTGGACTTTTTCATTGAGGCGATGTGCCCGAAAATAGCTGATGATGTCTTGATGTCATGGTCGCCCGAACAATTGGAATGGTTCAACGAAAACGAAGGTGCTGTTTGGGCCGATATCGTTGGCCAAAGGCTCCTTTACGAAACATCGTTAGACAGTTATCTGATGTTTTTTGGCGATGGACCGTTCACTCAAGCCTATGGCAACGATTCGCCAGCGCGTTTGGGTGAGTATTTCGGGCTGAAAATCATCCGTTCCTATATGGCTTCCCATGATTTGAGTTTGAATCAACTCATCGAAAATTCCGACTTTCAAGGTATTTTCCAGGATTCAGGCTATAAGCCTCGGAAGTGAGGTCTTAAGTTTAGGTTTTATAGTCTAGGCTTGGACTTTGGCATAAACTTCTCAAAGTCCATGATTTGTTGTGTTTTTATTAGTCGTTGTTTTTCAGTAATATATCCGACAGCAAACGACAACAAACGTTTACAGTCGATTACAAACGTTTAATCAACGGATAGTTCTTGACGGTTGTTTTTTCTTTGCAGCATGAAAGTAACAATTAAAACCCATCATCATGTTAGTGAAGACTTTTGGATGTGCCTTATATGGCATCGATGCCATTCTGGTTACGATTGAAGTGAACGTCGAGAAAGGCATTCAGTATTTTTTGGTCGGATTGCCCGACAATGCAGTGAAAGAAAGTCAACAGCGCATCGAGGCTGCCTTGACGAACATTGGCTACGCTTTCCCTCACCGGAAAATCATCATTAATATGGCTCCTGCCGACATCCGAAAGGAAGGCTCGGCCTACGACCTCCCCATTGCCATCGGCATTATGGCCGCTTCGGAACAGATTGGCGCTGAGCGTATTGGCGATTTTATCATTATGGGCGAACTGTCGCTGGATGGGACGGTCAATCCGATAAAAGGCACCTTGCCGATAGCCATCAAGGCGCAGCAAGAAGGTTTCAAAGGCTTGATTGTGCCCAAAGCGAACGCGCGTGAAGCGGCCGTGGTTGAAGGCTTGGATGTTTATGGTGTCGAAAACATATCGGAAGTGATTGACATCTTGAATGGTAATGGTAGTATCCAACCTGTTGAGACAGAAACGCTTTCTTCCGATATTGATGACATTTGCGGTTTTGACTTCAGCGATGTGAAAGGGCAGGAAAATATCAAGAGAGCTCTGGAGATAGCTGCTGCTGGTGGACACAATGTCATTCTCATAGGTCCTCCCGGAAGCGGCAAGACGATGCTTGCCAAGCGTATGCCTTCCATTTTGCCTCCGCTCACCTTGGCTGAGTCGCTCGAAACCACCAAAATCCACTCTGTGGCTGGCTTGATGGGTGGCAACTCTTCGTTGTTGCGCACGCGCCCGTTCCGTAGCCCTCATCATACTATCTCTGATGCAGGCCTTGTTGGAGGCGGGACTTATCCCCAGCCCGGCGAAATCTCGTTGGCTCATAATGGTGTGCTCTTTCTTGACGAGCTTCCCGAATTCAAAAGACAAGTCTTGGAGGTCATGAGGCAGCCGATGGAGGACAGGATCGTGACCATTTCGCGCGCTAAGGTCTCTCTTGATTTCCCTGCCAATTTCATGCTTGTGGCCGCCATGAATCCTTGTCCTTGTGGCTATTACAACCACCCTGACCGCCAATGCACATGTCCTCCGGGTGCAGTGCAGAAGTATCTGAACCGTATCTCAGGCCCTTTGATGGACAGAATCGATTTGCATGTCGAGGTCGTCCCTGTGGCTTACAACGATTTGTCGGACAAGCATCGTGGCGAGTCGAGTGCGGAGGTACGGAAGCGTGTCATAGCTGCACGTAAGATCCAGGAGGAACGCTACAAAGACTTTCCCAGCATCCATGCCAATGCGCAGATGAGTTCGCAGCTCATCGCCAAATACTGCGACTTGGATGATGCCTGTCAGGCCATGCTGAAGAATGCGATGAACCGACTTGGCCTTTCGGCTCGTGCCTTCGACCGCATCTTGAAGGTCTCGCGAACCATTGCCGACCTCGACGGCAGCGAGAACATCCAGCCTGGGCATCTTGCTGAAGCCATTAACTATAGGAGTCTTGATAGGGAAAGCTGGGGAAATTGATATGGAACAGAAAAGTGAAATCATTGTTTATCAGCCGAATGATATGCTGAATCTGGAAGTGCGTGTCGAGAACGATTCGGTATGGCTGACACAAAGCCAGATGTCGGA
>JAKSMV010000024.1 GCA_024400425.1 Bacteroidales bacterium | reverse complement strand
CGCCGATGATACTGCATCTCTGTGGGAAAGTAGGTCGCCGCCCACCTTTAACGAAAAAGCTCATCTTTTGATGGGCTTTTTTTGTTTACTATAACAAATCTTTTTTCTCTTTTATTCTTTCTGCTTTCCTTTTTTCTCTATTTTTGCTCTCAAATTGGAAACGATGAGAGAGTTATTGATTCGCACGGTTTCTGGAATTGTGCTGCTTATAATCCTTCTTGGATGTCTGTATTTTGCATCGTCAGGAGCGTTTTCTTTGCTTTTGTTGTTTATCGTTGCAGTAGGTACATTTGAAATGTTTCGCCTTCATGGCCTCCAAGGAAATTCCCATTTTGTTTTAGGTGAGTTTTGTTCTCTTGGCTTTTATGTCATTTCTACTTTAGTTGCTGTAAAGTTGTTGGCGCCTAAATTCCTATCTCTTGACCTCATTTTCTTAATGATACCTTTCCTTCATGCTCTTTTCTCAAAACAATTTGACTTCAAGCATGTCGCATCTTTCCATTATGGTTCGATGTTGTTTCTCAGTTTCCCAGCTGCATTGCTGAATTATATGCTTAGTAATGATTTTCAACTTGAATTGTTTGGCAGTTATTTGGGCACAGGCTTGATTCTATTGGTTTTTGCTTTGCTTTGGTCAAATGATATTTTTGCTTATCTAACAGGTCGCCTTTTGGGAAAACATAAACTGTTTGAACGTATTTCTCCTGGAAAAACCATTGAAGGTAGTCTTGGTGGCTTCTTCTTTACGGTTTTGGGAATGTGCATCTTTTGCCATTTTTCCGATTTGATGCCTTATTCAATTGGTGTGGGTTTGGCTATTGTGGCTGTAGTGTTTGGCACTTTGGGCGATTTGTGCGAGTCCATGCTGAAACGGCAGGCAGGTGTGAAGGATTCCGGAAATCTGATTCCTGGTCATGGTGGCATTCTGGATCGTTTTGATTCCATTATGTTTTCAGTGCCTTTTGTTTTCATTTATTTGTTATTGATATGAAGAAACTAAAGATAAAGGAACGTATCCATGCCGAAGGCGCAATGGTGATTCTGTTTGCTGCCTTGTTCGGGGCGTTGGTGATAGTCCTCCTTAATGTCTTTCATCCTCAGCAGACGTGGTGGCATTACCTTGCTTATCTTCTTGTCTTTGCTTATAATTTCTGGACGATATGTTTCTTTAGAATCCCAATTTACCGTCAGACTACCTTGCTTGAAAACGCAGTGCTTTCGCCTGCCGATGGCGAGGTGGTTGTCAATGAAATCGTAAGGGAAAGTGAATATTTTGAGGGTGAACGCCGTCAGATTTCGATTTTCATGTCGATTTATAATGTGCATGTGAATTGGTTCCCGATGGATGGCGAAGTCACCTATTATAAATATCATCCGGGCAAGTTCCTTGTGGCATTCAATCCGAAATCGTCAACCGATAATGAACACAACACCATTGTCGTTAAAGATAGCAAGGGTAGGGAAGTCTTGTTCCGTCAGATTGCGGGATTTTTGGCTCGCCGCATCGTGTGTGAACTGAAACCTGGCGATGAGGCTCAGGCAGGCGAGGAATTCGGCATGATCCGTTTCGGCTCGCGTCTTGATGTCTTTCTGCCCGTTGATGCCGAGGTGAAGGTGAAAATCGGTGACAAGACCCGGGGCAAGGTTACTGTTTTGGGGGTCTTGAAATAATTCCTTTTTATAGGATTCCTTTAATATCCAATAAGGATTTCACTTCGTAGGTAGTGCTGCCTTCGTGAACTGTCCCTGCTGCATTGAAAAAGATTTGGTCGATGCCGGCAGCACGGGCGCCATCGATGTCAACTTCCATTTCGTCGCCAATCATAATGCTTTCTTCGGCAGTTGCATTGGCTTTGCGAAGCGCGAAACGGAAAATTTCAGGATTGGGCTTCTTTACGCCGACTTCTTCCGAAACAGTCAAAGTGTCGAAATATGGTTCCATGCCAGAACCACCCAACTTGGTGTGCTGGATTTCCTGAAAACCGTTGGTAATCAGGTGTAAATGATATTTCGGCTTCAGATAGTCGAGCAATTCCATTGTGCCGGGAATGAGGCGGATGATGCGAGGCGAATGGTATTCGTAATCGCGGCCCAAGTTGTCGGCAAGTTCGACATCGTGAATGTCGTAAACGGCAAGCGGCTGGACGAAACGCTCGCGACATAGATATTCTTTCGTGATCTTATCCTCGCGGTAAAGTTCCCACATCTTGGCGTTGATGGGATGGTAGATTTCGTGAAATTCGTGCGCGGAAGGAATGCCTAAGGCTTTCAGATTGTATTGGTCGTAAATCATCTCAAAGGCCACTTCTGCGGCGGCATCGAAATCCCAAAGGGTGCGGTCGAGGTCGAAGAAAATATGTCGGTAGTTTTTCATAAGTGCTTCTTAATCATTTGTCTTTGCCATTCGAAAAGTGCTACGGCGGCGGCGTGACTTACATTGAGCGAGCGGGTGGGACCTGGAACGGGGATGTAAACCGCCATGTCGCATTGACTTAACAATTCTTCGCTGAGGCCTTGGCTCTCGCTGCCTACGATAAAGGCCACATCGTCGGGCAATTCGGTGTCGTAGATGCAGGTGGCATCGTCGGCAGTCTCGATGGCGACGATGGTCTTGCCTTCAGGAACGATGTTGCGGAGATTCGTCTCTTCGGTGAAATACCATTTTATATTGCCGCGGCTTGAAGCGGCGGCGCGGCGCACTTTGCCCAGGCTGTGTTTCGATTCCGTGCCCAAAAAGCACATCTCAGAAGCTCCGATGTTATCGGAAATGCGAATCATGGCACCCATGTTGTCGGGGGTCATCAGATGGTCGGCAATGACGATTGGGTGGGGAATGTGTTTGTAAATGTCCTCGGTGGGGATTTGCTCAAAGAGGTCGTTGGATTTGATGTAAGCCATTATGCAATCGTTTGGTCGGCAAAGATAGCGTTTTTATATGACTTTCCTTGCCATGTGTCTCTTTCTTCCATGCGTTTTTCGATGCGGGCCAGCACTTCGTCGTAGCGGAGCTTCATCCAAGGCTCGGAAAGAAGGTAACGCGGCGGCACTTCGCCTGCAAAACGTTCGATGACGATTTTGGGATTCAACCGTTCGGTAAAATCGATGACGAAGTCGATATATTCCGCTAATTCAAACAAGTGAAAGGCTTCTTTGTGCTGCAGGTATTCATCGGCCATGGTCGTGTTCTTGAAGATTTGCAGCTGATGAAATTTCACCGTCGTCAAAGGCAGTTGCGAAATGATGTCGGCGGCATCAAGCATCATTGGCTTGGTTTCGCCAGGCAGACCGAAAATGAAATGTCCGCCGCAGGGCAGATTGTAGGCTGCGGTGAGTTCGACTGCCCGTTTCGCTGTGGCGAAATCGTGGCCGCGGTTGACGTGTTTCAGGGTCGCATCGTAAACGCTTTCGATGCCGTATTCCACAATCACGTAATGCGTCTTTTGGATTTCGGCGAGATATTGCAATATGTCTTCGTCAATCAAATCGGGGCGTGTGCCGATGACGATGCCTGCGATTTCAGGGATTTCGAGCGCCTGACCGTAAATCTTTTTCAGTTCGTCAAGCGGCTTGTAGGTGTTGGAATAAGGCTGAAAATAAGCCAGATACTGATTGGCGCGACGGTAACGGCGTTTGTGAAACTCAATGCCTTCTTCAATTTGCTGGCGAATGGTCTTTTCGGGACGGCAATAAGATGGGTTGAAGGCGTCGTTGCTGCAAAAGGTGCAACCGCCGGTGCTGATTTTACCATCGCGGTTCGGACAACTGAATCCTGCATCGATGCTGATTTTCTGGACACGGCTGCCAAACAGCTTGGTGAAATAAGCGTTGTAGCTGTTGAAACGGCGGGTGTCGCCCCAAGGAAAGGTCATGCTTGTGGTCATTCTGGTTTCGCGTAATTGGGATTGTTGATGAAATCCTCGTCCGTCAAAGTGTTGAGGAAAGCCTTGAGTTGTGTTTTCTCTTCCTCGGTGAGCCTTACGCCGCCTTGCATGACATGGTGCATCAGCGGACTGATTTGTTCGGAATACTTCACACTATCCGAATAGAAATCAATGACTTGGTCGATAGTTTGGAAGCGTCCATCGTGCATGTAAGGAGCCGAAACTGCGATGTTGCGTAATGTCGGAGCTTTATAGTTGCCTCGGTCAATTGATTTAAGTGTGACGGAATAACGGTCGTATTGGTCGTTAAAAGTATTGTCTAATCCATTGCAATAAAATAAGTTAGTGGTCATTAGGGCGTTTCCCGTTCCACTGCCGTGGCAATGGAAGCAGTCGGCACCTTCTTCGGTGACAAAGAGCACATAACCATTCAGTTCGTCTTGCGAAAGTTGTGTCTCGCCACGGAGATATTGGTCGAATTTGCTGTTGGCGGAGACAAGGCTCCGCACGAATTGTGCAATGGCGCGTTGGACATTCTTGAAGGTGATTCGGTTGTTGCCAAAGGCTTTTAGGAAAAGGGTAGGGTAGTCGTCTGAAGCTTGTAAATAGTTGACAATCTGTGTTGTGTCGCCATTGATTTCGTTTTCGGCAGTAACGGCAGCCAACACCATGTCTTCAAGTGTGTTGACTGAACCATTCCAACCTAAGCCTGTTGTGTTCCATGCCAAATTTACCAAAGGAAGCATGGCATGATGGGCTTCGGCTATCGGGTGTCCCGCTTCAAAACTGTTCTCCTGATGATGGCACGAAGCACAATTTGAGATTTCGCCTGGAATTTCTCGACCACTCAATCGTGGATCATAGAACAGTTTCCTTCCCAATTCAACACCTTCAATGGTCATGGGATTGTCGGCGGGAATGCTGGTTTGGTTGGGGAAAAACAAAGGTATGTTAAATTCGTAAGGCGTTGGTTTATATTCATTTTGCTCAGGTTTGCAGGCACCAAGCAAAAGAACTAAAATGCCAAAAAACAACCATTTATTCTTCATAATCATTTTGATTTGGCTGAGACCGAGAATACATCGCAGCCGTTTTCTTTCAAGGTCTGTTGTGCAGACTGGTTTTGCATGATGCCGCTGCCCCAATCGTTGAAATCGCAGATGTGAGGATTCCTGAACCAGTTGTTGATGTTCATCGAGATGGTGAGTGAGAAATCGTTTTGCCCGATTGGCTCATCGAAAGGAATCTCAACGCTGAAATGATTGTGATAGAACTCGGTGAGCTGGGCATTCTGACCAATGCCAAGATGAATGCACATCGGGACGAGGTTGCCTTCCGAATTCAGCCATTTGCCGTTGATTTTCATGTAATGATAGCCTCCGCCAAGTGGTTCGGGCCAAAACATTTCCGACTCGGGCGGATTGCTGAAAAGCCCTGTCTTGTTGTCGGCTTCATCGAGACCAAAGGTAAAACGCATGGCATTATATTGCCCTTTTGGAATCGATTGCCAATGGAATGGATTGCATTCTTGTGGCTGGTATTCAAGATAATGGATGTCGCCATTCTCATTCAGCGGGAGCCATTCACCTTTTTCGTTCTTGATTTCGATATGTGAGATGAACCATTGAATCTCGTTGATCATGAATGCGTTGCCAGCATCGTTGTGGTAGCATAAACTATCAGTCAGGATAGCTTGTCCGTCAACATTGTAATCGGCAAGAAGGCTAACGCTGATTCCGTTGTCGGTATCTTTGCATCCTGCCAGGCAAAACATCGTTGCCATGATTAAAAAAGGAATGACTCGTTTCATTGTGTTCAAAAATCGGTTTGCAATAATACGCATTTTCGACCAAATAGTTGTATTTTTGCACCCTAAACTTAGTAGATATGGCAGAATTCAAGATAGGCGACAAAGTGAATTTCCTGAGCAGCGTTGGCGGAGGAAAAGTCACGAAGATTATTGACTCGAGAATGGTAATGGTGGAAGTGGAAGACGGCTTCGAACTCCCCACTTTGATTACGGATTTGGTGCTCGACTACCGTAGCCGTCCTCAACAGACCCAACAGCAGAAAGTGGTTGATAATGTGCAGAAAGAAGTTCAGGCAAGGCAACTTTTGGAACAGGAAAAGGCTGAAGCAGCACGCAAGGGAGGCTTGCGTCGCTTCGCCAAGGAGGCGGAAAAGGAAGGCGTTTATCTTGCTTTCGTTCCTCACGAACAGCAATGGTTGCTGACGGGGCCGATGGATATCGTCTTGGTCAACAATACGCCTTTCGAGATGCTTTACACATTTACCATCAAGGAGACCGAACAATTCGCGAATGTGGATTACGGGCAGGTCGATAAGTTTGAGAAAGTGGTTGTCGAAACCATTTCGCGCGACGACTTGGAATACTGGCTCAATGGTGTCGTGCAAGCCATCTTTACGGCTGAAACTTCTGATAATGTGCTACTTCCGCTGAACGCTCCATTCTCGTTACGTCCAGGCCGTTTCTTCAAGGATGGCAGCTATCTCATGTCGGGCATTTTGGGCGAAAAGGCCGTGGTGATTTGCCTTTCAGAATTGCTGGCACTCAAGAGTGGTGATGGCGACTTTACTAAAATCATGAAGGAAGGCATTGGTTCACAGGCTGTTGCCAAGAGTTTGGTGAAGAAAGAAGCACCTATCGACAAACACCGCACAGCGCCAGGTGAGGCTACTGTGGATTTGCATATTGGCGAACTGGTTGACAATATTCTCGGTCTTTCGAGCCATGACATGTTCAATATCCAAAAGGACTATTTCAAGAAGATGCTTGACAGCGCCATTGTGTCGGAATACACCAAGGTGACTTTCATTCATGGCGTAGGCAATGGCGTGTTGAAGAATTTCATCATCGAGGAACTGAAAAACTACCAGAATACGGAGAATCGGATGGCCAGCGTCGCCAAGTTTGGCGTGGGTGCTATTGACGTGATTATCACCGATAAAGACAAGAAATAACTGCATGAAAACAAAAAGAGACGCGGTTCGCGTCTCTTTTTGTGAGCCTGCCGGGAATCGAACCCGGACCGAAGGAACCGGAATCCTTAATTCTATCCATTAGACTACAGGCCCGTCCGTTTTTGCGCTGCAAAGGTAAGAAAAATTCGGCATTGCCTGTTATCCATTCTTACGGATTACAAGAATAATATTTTGTATTTTTGCACAGCAATCCCATTTTACTATGAAAAATAAACTTACGTTCTGTTTTGTCTTGGTTTTTGCTATTGCTTGCCGTTTGCCACTTTTTGCCCAAAATCAGCAGAAACCATGCTCGGTGGTTGGAGCCGTTATTGACGACGAAAAACAAGCCGTTTCGTATGCATCTGTCGCTGTGTGGCTGGAAGAGAAAGTCGTAGCAGGCTGTGTCACAGATGACAAAGGACGTTTCTCGCTTACCGTTCCGCAATCGGCATCTGCTTATGACATCACTTTCGACTTTGTGGGTTTTTCCAGGAAAAAGCTCGAATTTGTTGCTGACAAGGCTCATGTCGATTTAGGTCTCGTTGATATGGCTCCATCTACGCAACAGCTTGGTGAAGCGGAAGTTGTGGCCAAGTCTGTAGAAAAGTCGGTCAGTGTTGAGAGCACTTCGCTAAATGTTTCAGCCACAATGGCAGGAGAGAAAGGTACTGTGCTTGATGTGTTGCGTTCTTTCCCATCAGTCACGATTGATGCCAACCAAAACATTTTTATTCGTGGAAATAACAATATTCTCGTTCTTTTTGATGGGATGCCGACTTCGCTGACTGACCTTGCCGCTATGCCGGCTGCCAACATCAAAAGTATCGACATGGTTACCAATCCCGATGCGAGCTATGACGCTGAAGGGACAGGTGGCATCATCAATATCATTCCAAAGAAGAACAATGTTGCGGGCACGAGTGCCATCGTTGCGCTCAATTATGGATTCAATCATTTTGCCAATGGCAACGTCGCGCTGAACCTCAACAAAGAGAAAACCTCATGGCGTTTTAGCATCAATTCGAAATATGAGGACGATGTGATTGAAGGCCATCTTTTTCGCGCCTTTCATGCTGATGAGAAAAGTACTGAACAGACTGTCAATAGTTTAGCAACTACTTTCAATGCCAATGTGAACCTTGGTACGACGTTGAGAATCAATTCGAGAAATACGCTTGATGTGGATGTGAAATTCGCCATGCCTCGATTCAATACTTTGAGCGATTTTTCAAACACCTATCACAACGACAATCAAGTTATAAACGAGAAACGCAGTAGCGATGTGACGTGGAATCGTGAAAACATTGACGCTTCAATCGTTTACAAGCATGTCCTTCCCCAAACGAGGACCGAGATTTTCAGAGCCTCGGTGTCGAAAATCTGGGGACATCGGCCATCGTATTATTTCCTTGAAGGTGACTCGATTGGCAAGTCCAATTCGGGTGGAAGTCCGTTCATTGCTTCTTTGCAATACGATTGTAAGATGCCTTTGGAATTTGCCGTCATGGATGGTGGTTTCAAGTTCACATATCGTCAGAATGACATCTTTCATGAGTTCTACAATTGGGAAAATGGCGGCTGGCAGCTGTCGGATGTATTCAGTAACGACCTTTTGCATCGCGAGTTTGTCCCAGCTGCATATATTTTGTTTTCGTCGAAAGGTACTAATGCCTTTTCGTATAAGTTCGGCTTGAGGCTGGAAAATAGCACTGTTTGGCTTAATAGTAACAAGGAAGCCATTCGCCAACAAAACAATAATCTTTTCATTGCGCCGAGTCTGAATCTGAACTATCAAATCAATGAGAGACAAACTGTTAGCATGGTCTATGGACGTCGCATTGGACGCCCTTCCTATCCACAACTGAATCCCTACATGAGCATGATTGACAACACCACTTTTGAACAAGGAAATATGTTTCTGAAGCCCGAACATGCTGACAATTTGGAATTTGCCTATTCTTTGAAGACCAATATCCTTTCCCTTAACGCCAATCTGTATGGCCGTCATGTGGGCGATTACATCACGCAAGTGACCAAGTTGCAGGACGATATTCTGCTGCTTACCTATATCAATTGTGATTCGGATTTCAAGACAGGTCTCGACTTCTCGATAAGAGTTGAACCTGCTGGCTGGATTGACTTTACGCTTAGTGCCAACACATTCTATTCCAATACCAAAGCCAATTTTGAAGGTCTTGACCTTGACAATCGAGGCTGGTCGAACAGTAGCAATTTGTTGGTCAATGTGAACCCATTGAAAGGTACTTCGTTGCAGTTGCAGTATTTCTATCTTACGCCACAATACTATCCTCAGTTTACCACCGAAACCAATCACTACCTCAACGTTGGGGTGAAACAGAAACTGGCCAAAGGCAAGCTGGTCTTGTCGGCAATGCTTACTGATGTGTTTGGAACCAACGCTTGGCGTATCCATTCGGAAAATAGAATCTACGACCTTACCAATAGTCGAATGAACAAGAGCAGAATGTTCTGGATTGGCGTTTCGTATAATATCAATTCGTTTAAATCCAACAAGATAGCACCAAAGGCAGAATCCGACCGTGGCATGATTCGGATTGGAGGATAGCGTTTTCCGTCACGAATTTGATTTCTTTACGCCTCTTACGGCTTCGGCCTCCAAAGGGTTCTCGGGCCAATAGTGCTTTGGATAACGGCGTTTCAATTCCTTTCGGACTTCAAAATAGGTGTTTTCCCAGAAACTTTTCAGGTCTTGCGTGAGTTGCACAGGCTTGAATCCGGGAGAGAGCAACTCCATGAGCACAGGCTGACAGCCTTCGTTGATGCGTGGTGTGTCGGTCAAACCGAAACATTCCTGCAGCCTGACGCTCAGCACGGGGATGTCGGAGCCTTGGCGGTAATCGATGCGGATGTGACTGCCCGTAGGCACAACGATGTGAGTGGGCGCAATGCGTTCTAATTGTTGCTGTTGTTCGTAAGGGATGAGGGTCAGAAGAGCCTTTGCGAGATTGATTTTTTTTAACTCCTCAGTGCTGGTTTTCAGCTTGTTATCTTGTTCGAGGATGTAGGGCAGCCATTCGCTTGGTGTTGCCAAGAGGTGTTCTGTCGAGAGGTCAGGGAAGCCGATTTCGGGATGCCATTGTGCGGCTTGTGTGAGACGACGTTGTAGTTGCGACACTTCATCGTCCCAATTGAGGATACTCAGGCCTTCCTTGGATACAGCTTCGCAAATGATGCTGATGACACGTTCACGCGATGCGTTTTGAATCGGAGTGCTGCCGAGAAGCAGTTTGCCGATGCGTCGTTCTTTTTGTTGGACGATGCAACCTCGTTTGCTGTCCCACGAAATGTTCTCTCGTTCGGAGGCGAGAGTTTCAAGGTCGCTGCTGCTGATGGGTGCTGCCAAAAACACACGACCTTGTGTGCCTTTCTCGGCGTGAAGTGAGGCAATGGCAAGCCATGGTTGCGATGAGAGAGGGTCGGTTTTGTCGAGTTGCACGTTGTCGCCATTGGCAAGACGGAAATGCCCGATGGCATCAATGGCCATGGCGATGCGTTCGGGGTAGGCGGCGGCTATCAAGGCACCGATGTCATGGGGAATGGGCTCGCTGTTGTCTTCATCGACATAGGCCATCGTTCGGTATTCATTGGCAATCTGAGCGATACGCATCCACCGGCCGATGTTTTTGTTCTTTCTGCTTTTGCGGAGTGCGCTGATACGCAAAGTGAGGTCGGCTTGCGAATCTTCTGCCAACGGGTCTTTCTCTTCGAGCAATGCAGCGATGTCGCAGGCTAAGGCTTTTTCTTCGGCAGTCTTGGCTTGCAGAATCATCTTGGCGATGCGAGGGTGGCAGGGAAGGACTGACATGGCTTTGCCGAGCGTTGTGATTTCGCAGTTTTCGTCGAAGGGTCCCAACAACATCAATAGTTTTCGGGCTTGCTGGACATTGTTGGAGGGCGGTGGCGTGAGCCAGGGCAGACTCTCGATGTCTTTTTCGCCGAAGACGGCCACGTCTAATAACAAGTTGGCGAGGTCGGCTTCTACGATTTCTGGCTTGCGTTGAAGGCTCATCCTGCTTTCGGTGGCTGTGGTCCAAAGTCGGTAGCAAGTGCCTTCGGCAACACGCCCCGCACGGCCTGTGCGTTGAGTGGCCATGTCCATACTGATGCGGACGGTCTGCAGGTGGCTCAAACCGGTGCGTTGATCGACGATGAGACTACGGCAGAAACCAGTGTCGATGACGATGCGCACGCCTTCGATGGTGAGTGACGTTTCGGCTATCGGCGTGGCTATCACTACTTTGCGTTCGCCGAGTTTTGATTGTGCAATGGCACGACGTTGTTGCTCGGGCGACAAGTTTCCATATAATGGATAGATGGCGGTTTTGCCCAGACCATTGCCAAGCAACTCGGCGCATTTGATTATCTCGGCTTGGCCGGGCATGAAGGCGAGAATGTCGCCTTCGTGCTTGCGGTGTGCCTCGGCGATAGTTCTTGCAACGATGGCAGGCAAGTCAAATAAGTTGGCATCTTCCGCGCTGTGGATGACTTGCACGGGAAACATGCACCCTTCGCTTTCGATTTTTGGAGCTTTCAACGAACGGCAAATCTCATCAGCATCGATGGTGGCCGACATGATGATAATCTTCAGGTCGGGACGAATGACTTGCTGCGTAAGACGCGTGAGGGTCAGGGCAAGGTCGGAGTTGAGGCTGCGCTCGTGAAACTCGTCGAAGATGACGGCGGTCACGCCATCCAAAGTGGGGTCGGCAACGAGCATTCGAGTCAGGATGCCTTCGGTGAGCACTTCGATTTGGGTGTTTTCCGACACTTTCTTCTCAAAACGGATTCGGTAACCTACAGTATTTCCGACGGTTTCGCCCAAGAGGAAAGCCATGCGTTCGGCAATCTGTCGGGCAGCAATGCGTCGAGGTTCGAGCATAAGGACTTTCCCTTTGCCTTGCAAGGCTGCGTTGATAGTCAAAGGCAGCAAGGTGGATTTGCCGGCACCTGGTGGGGCTACCACCACGACGGCATCATGCTCAGCCAATGTAGCATTGACCGCTTCGGCGATGCGTGAAGCGGGAAGGCCGGCGTTGCGTGCTATGAGTTCATGTGCGGTCATCGAGGGATTTTCCGTTATTTCGTTTTGGGTTGCAAAAATAAAGAATTGAGCGGCATTTCGTTTTGCCGAATGAAAGAAAACCGTAATTTTGCGGCTCAAGGAAAGAATTGATGACACTATGAATATCAATGAACTTACAAAGCAAATCGAGCAATACAGGCAAGCCGCCGCTGATGGCGACAGCGAGGCGCAATACAAGATGGGCCTTTGCTACGAGAAGGAAAACGACATGGTGAATGCAGCCAAATGGCTAAAGAAGGCTGCGCGGCAAGGTGGCGAACTGCGCGCCTACAATCTTGGCTCATGCTATTATAAAGGAGTGGGGGTCGAACAGAGTTATTCTGAAGCTGTCCATTGGTTTCATAAATCACTTAAAAAGTAAGTGCGTATGTTTCAAAAAATAATCAACTCGTGTGTGAAGTTAGTGCAGAAGTATCTGCCTGAACCTTTTATCTTTGCCGTTATCTTGACATTGGTGGCCTTCGTTGTGGCCATGCCTGTTTGTCACCAGACTCCTATCGAAGTCATTGAGAATTGGGGTGGCGGCGTGTGGTCGCTCTTGACCTTTGCCATGCAGATGGCTTTGGTGCTGGTGAGTGGCTCGGCTTTGGCGGCAGCGCCATCCATCAAACGGGGCATCAGCGCCTTGGCAAAGCTGCCTAAGACGCCAGCCGGTGCAATCGCCTTGGTGACGGGCATCTCGGCCATCGCGTGTTGGATTAACTGGGGTTTCGGACTCATCGTGGGGGTCATCTTCGCCAAGGAAGTGGCCAAGAAGATGAAAGGTGTCGATTATCGTCTGCTCATCGCTTCGGCCTACAGCGGCTTCGTGGTGTGGCATGCGGGCATATCGGGCTCCATCCCGCTGACGTTGGCTTCTTCCAACTCCAACCTGGAAACGGTAACCAAAGGCGCGCTTGCCAATCCTATCCCGATTACGCAAACGGTGCTGAATCCCTATAACCTTGCCATCGTGGTGGTGGTCATCATCGCCATCGTGATTGTCAACGCGTTGATGCACCCCAAGGGCGACAGTGTGGTCAGCATCGAACCATCGTTGCTCTATGAGGCAGAGGAACCTGTCTCAGCCAAGCCTACAACACCATCGGAAAAGATGGAAAACAGCCGTGTGCTGTCATGGATTATCTCGCTGTTGGGGCTTTCATATCTGGTCATCAATCTGTTCTTCCGTGGCGGTGCCTTCGACCTTGGTGCGGTCATCATGCTGTTCCTATTTTTGGGTATCATCTTGCACGGAACGCCATTGGCCTACGTCAGAGCCTTCGGAAAATCGGTGAGTGGAGCCGCAGGTATCATCTTGCAGTTCCCGTTCTATGCGGGCATCATGGGCATCATCACGGGTGTGGGTGCGTCGGGCATCTGCCTCGGAACGGTCATCAGCAACGCTTGCGTGGCCATCTCAACGCCTAAGACCTATCCTTTGTTCACTTTCCTCTGTGCGGCCATTCTGAACATGTTTGTCCCTTCGGGCGGTGGCCACTGGGCCATTCAGGCACCTATCATGTTTACGGCTGGTGCTGCCTTGGGTGTCGATCCAGGCTTGACTGGCATGGCCATTTCGTGGGGTGATGCGTGGACCAACCTCATCCAGCCTTTCTGGGCTTTGCCTGCCTTGGCCATCGCAAAACTCAATGCCAAAGACATCATGGGCTTCTGCCTCATCGATCTGTTCGTTTCAGGATTGATTATCTGCGCAGGCTTACTTCTTTGGGCGTAATACAATTCGATTGATTTCAATACCTAAGGGCTCAAGAACGGTGCATCGGTCTGCTTGGTCGAGGATGAATTCGTGCTCGCCTTCCGTGAGGGTCATTTGGCCTACATACGAGGTCTGTAGCATTTCGTCAACTCCTGGTAATAGGTGGTTGATTTCCTGCTCTCCACAACGGAAAATGTAGCGTTTTGCAGCATTCTTGGGTAGGTATTCGATAAAGATGTCGTAGGTGCCATTCCGCTTTACGTCAATCTTCCATGAACGCCACGAGTCGGCTTCGGTTGTCATGTAGGTTTCGGCATCGAAGGCAGCATGGGTGAGGCCGTTTTCGTTGGTGAGTTCAAAACTGTCAGCGCTTTCTTCAATCAAAACTTCTTCAGGAACAACTATTTGTATCTTGTTCAAAGTATCGGGATGGCTATCAAGAAAGGCACCGATTTGGGTCAGCACTTCCTTTTCGTAAGGCAGGATGCTGCCGTCGCCTTTCGGACCGATGTTCAAGAGGAAGACGCCACCATGGCTGACGGTACTGAAAAGCCTGTCTAACTGTCGGTTGACTTGTGTTTCCACGTCAGGACGTTGTATCCACGACTTGTAACCCCACGTGCCATACAACGAGGCGGGATTGTCCCAAAACACGTCAGTGTAACCAACCACGTCACCATTATCGGGCAAGGTGAGGTAGTCGCCACAATGGTTCATGATGCGACCGCTGACCAAGCACTTGGGTTGTAGGTCTTTTACGGTCTTCCTGAATCTTTGGCTTTGCTCGGGTGTGGGCAAACCCATATCGAACCAAATTGTTTCGATGTCTCCATAGTTGGTCAAGAGTTCTGTAAGTTGTTGAACAATAACTTCTTCTAATTCAGGTGTGATGATTTCCAATGGAGAATATAATTGGTTGACAAATTGTGTACAGTTGGTAGCGGTGTCGGGTGCCATGCGTGGAATGCCCGCTGGGTGATGCCAGTCGGGAAGTGAAAAGTAGAAACCGAGTCTCATGTCGTGGCGTTGGCAAGCCTCGGCAAGTTCTTTCACCACGTCGCGACCGAATGGGGTGTAATCCGCAATGTTGTAATCGGTTGTCGAGGTCTTGAACATGCAGAAACCGTCGTGGTGTTTGGTAGTGAAAACGATGTATTTCATGCCTGCGGCTTTAGCCAGAAGCACGACAGAATCGGCATTCCATTCGGTCGGGTTGAATTGCCGGGCTATGGCTTCGTATTCCTCTGTGGGGATGCGGGCATGGTTCATGATTTGCTCGGCGTAATAGGGAATGGGTTCGCCTTTCCAAACGCCACCGAGTTCGGAATAGATGCCGAAATGGACGAACATGCCGAAATGCGAGTCGCGCCAAGCTACGAGTTCGTCATGAGTCGGGTCGGTTGTTTCACTCGTTTCAGTTCTTGTTTGGCAAGCGGCCATCATCAAAGCCATTAGGAGAAATATTATGTTCTTCTTCATCGTTGTTTTTATTTTTTATCAAGAATTAGAGAATTCGAAGATTTGACGAAGTCAATTTTGGAATATTCATTTCGGGTCGTATTTTTTTTGAATTAAAGAGGAATTGGAGAGAAAATCGCAGGCGATTTTCATGTTCTCTTCATTCCAACATCGTAGATGTAAATTCAAAGCGCTGACTCGGCTTCTCTACATTCTCTAATTCTTGACAAAAGAAATTGATTCAAAAATAGTAGAGACGCGCCATGGCGCGTCTCTACAAAAATGATCGTTTTCAATTATTTTACAATGATCTTGGCTGACAACTTGGTGTCGTTGTTCATCAAGGTCACGATGTAAAGGCCTGAGGTCAGGTTGTGGTTGATGCGGATGAGGCCTTCGCCATTCACGTTCTTCGCCATCACATTCTGGCCGAGGATGTTGGTAACCGTCATGACGAAGCGCCCGCCATCAGGATTGTCAATGCGGATTTCGTTGCCTGCACTCCAAATCTTGATGCTGGAAGTGGTCTCTTCGTTGACATTGTCGTAGGTAAGGTCAATGAACATTGGGTCGTTGAGGCCGTTGCTTGGGTTGACAGTGTTGGTCTCGCCCCACATGCCGTCTTCGGTATAGTAGTCGTTGATGACGTAGCTTTCCATGTCAAGGATCCAGATGATGTTGATGCCGTATTCGTTGCTGTTAGGCAGGATGCCGCCAAAGTAACCGTCCTTGCCAGTGACTTCGTCTTTGTAGAAGTTGGCGTATTGGCTGATGCCTGCGTAATCCACGCCTGTGGTCTCGATGCTGGTGGAGTAGGTCGGGCGCCAGTCGTCGTCAGATGAGAACATCATGGCGAAGGTCATTGGGCTTTCCTCTGACTTGGCATAGAACGACGAGCCTGAGAATTCGTCGTTTTCGGTACCGAAGTTCAAGACGGTAGCATAATCTTCTGTGGTGAAGATTTGGTCAACGGAGGTGCCGTCGTGACCGTCGTTGATGCGGATGCGGAGATAGACTTCGTTGCCAGGAGTGAAACGAGTGTTGGCAGTAGCTTCGTTGATGAACCATGCAAAGCCTTCACCTGAATCGTCGGTGGTAAATTCACCGTAACTGCCTTCGGTTGAGAGGCTTGGATTGGTTGAACGGTAGAAACCATCGGGGTTAGCATAAATCACATTACCTGCGCCAGCAACGGTTTCGCCATCGTTGGCATCGACAAATTGGTTGGTGTAACGGTAGGTCGTGTTAGGCTCGAGGTTTTCGAGATAGACAGCGATAGCGACAGGAATGCGGTTGTTGTTGCTGCCGTTGTTGCCTTGGATGTACATAGGCATGAAGGCATCGATGTAAGGCTGTTCGGCACTGATGACTTCGCCTGCAAGATCGACTTCGGTGTAGGCTTCGCCGCCTTCGTGCATGATGACGCCATCATATTCGCCGATTTCAAGACCTTCGGCCATGCGGACGTAGATGGTGACAGGTTGGTCAACGATTTGGCCGTCGGCGTATGCGATTTCGAGTTCTTCGCAGTAGGTTTCGTCATCTAATGAGATTTCGAAGCCTTCGGTGACGAGAATCATGACTTCGCCTTCGCCTTCGAGGTTGGCAGCGCTGATGGTGTAGGTCTGCGCTTCTGATGGACCTTCGCCTTCGATATAGGTCAACCCAATAATATTATTAGGTGTGACTGTCAACGTTGGGTCGGTGTTGATGCCCGAAGTGAGGATGATGTCGTCGATTTCCCAACCTGCGGCTTCGGTCTCAGTTGAGGTGTATCTGTAGGCAATGTAGCAGTTGCTGCCGCTGAATTCGTCAAGGCTGATTTCGCCTGATTCGGTCCAAGTCCATGAGCCTTGCGAGAGGTTGCAGCTGAGGGCTTGCCATGTTGCCATCGTTGGGTCTTGTCCGTCATAGTCGTTCGAGAAGAAGACTTCTACGTCGGGACCGGTATAGTTCATGGCGCTTCTGAAGTTCAGTGCGACATTGGAGCTGGCATCGAGGTCGAAGGCTGGAGAAATCAGCCAGTCTTCGTTGGCACCTTGGTTATAGGCATTCATGTAAGCGTAGTGGTTGTCTGTGTGTTCGGCGATAGTCCATTCGGCAGTCTCGCCTTCCACGCTGACTTGAGTCCAGCCGTTCCAGTCGTCTTCCCAGTCTTGGTTGAAGATGATGACGAGGTCGTCGTTGATGACATAGTCGGCACTGACGACTGCGCTGTTGTTGTAGCCTTCCTTTTCGGCATAGGCCCAAATGGTCAAGTCGTACTCAACGGAGATGGTTTCGGTGTATTCGGTCCAAGGACCTTCTTCTGAAACGAGGCTGTAGAAGATTTCGGCATCGGCGGTAGCGCAGCTGATGCTGACTTCTTGGGCTTCAAAATAGGTGCCCGCGGCAGGAGTGAAGGTTGGAGCGGCAACGGTAGGTGTTCCGCCTTCGCCTTGCATGAAGATGTCGAGGTAGAAGTTGTATTCAACGTTGTTGAGGTTTGAAGTCGAGTAGGCGCCGCAAACATGGTTGGTGTTGAGTGCGAATGCACGGCTTGTAGTTGTGTAGTTGATGATGTTGAATCCAAAGTAGTTAGGTACCATGGTGCTGGAGTCGGAAGTGGCGGTCTCGACAATCCATTCGGTCTTCTCGCTGTTCATGGAGAAGTTGGTGCCGCTGTTGCCATAGCCGATGACATCGCCATTGGCATTGGTGAAGGTGTAGCCATTGCCGGTGATGCCAACAGTCCAATAGTAATCGCTTTCGTTGAGCAGGATATCGGTCGGAACAATTTCGTCGTCGCCCGACATCGTGCTTGTGAACTCGGTGGTGTTGAGTTTGCCGGATGTGAGGACGTTAGCGAGTGCAACGTAGTTGGTGGCGTTGCCGTCGTAGCGGGCAGCCAGGATGACGCGGTTGCCGTCAACGAGTTCTCCTGCATCGGCGATGCGGATGTAGTCGCTTTGCTCGCCTTCTTCGATGACGGAGCCGGCGCAAGTGATTTCCAAAGCGTTGGCGCCTTCCGATGCGATGGCGATGGTTCCATCGTAATCGCCATGGGCAAGACCTTCAGCCATGCGGACATAGATGGTGGTCTCGGCGATGGTGCCGTTGGCAGGCGTTAGGGTGATGACGGCTTGCGAATTGAAGTCAGCACCGGTTGTAGACGAGATTTCGAAGTTGTCGGCAGCGGTGATGGTGAGGTCGTTGCTCAGGTTGAGAGCTGATACGATGAAGCTCTGTTCGGCTGAAGGACCGTTGTTTTCGATATAGGTGAAACCGTTCAGGGCGAGTGGCGATGCACTGATGACAGGCTCTGAAGTCTGGCCAACGAGCAGGCAGTCGTCGATTTCCCATGCTGCGGCTTCGTCTTCGGTGCAAGTGTATTTGAAACCGATGTAGCAATTTGTCCCGCTGAAGTTGCTCAGGTCGATGTCGCCTGATTCAACCCATGTGAAGTTGCTTTCGGAGAGAACGGCATCAAGTTCGGTCCAAGTGGCTGTGGCAGGGTTGCTGCCGTCGTAATCGTTGGAGAAATAGACTTGCAAATCTTGACCTTCGTATTTCTTGGCGTTCTTGAAAGTCAAAACTGGATTGTCGTAGTTGTTGAGGTTGAAGGCAGGGGAGATGCACCAGTCGGTGTTGGCGCCCTTGTTGTAACCGTTGATGTTGGCGTAATGGTTTCCGCTGAATTGACCGATTTCCCAAGTGGCGGTTCCTTCGACATCGACAAAGGTCCATCCGTTCATTTCGCCTTCCCAGTCTTGGTTGAAGATGACGACCACACCGAGTTGGATGGTGTAGGTGGCTTCTGCGATGGCGCTGTTTTCATAGTCAGTCTTGATGGCCATGGCCTTGATGGTCGTGGTTTCGCTGATTTCGATAGGTGCGCTATAGACGCTGCTTTCGGTGGTAGGTTCTGTCCCGTCGAGGGTGTAGTAAATCGTAGCACCTTCGGTTGAGCAGTTGATGGTCACATTCTGTGCTTCGTAGTAGGTGCCGGCAGCAGGAGTGAAGGTTGGTGTACTCACCACTGGGGTGCCGCCTTGGCTCTTAACGAAGAGGTCGAGGTAGAAGTTGTATCCGTCGCCATTCATGTTCTGAATGTGATATGGACCGAAGTTGTGGCTGCTGTTCAAGGCAAAGGCTCTGACATTGTTGTTGACGTTGCCAATCACGAACCCTTGATAGTATGGAACCATGGCGCCATCACCTGCGGTCTCGTTTGTGATGCTCCATTCGGTGTTGTCGCCACCTGTCGAGAAGTTGGTGCTGCTTGAGTAGCCAATCAGCTGGCCGGCAGCATTTGTGAAGGTGTATCCGTTGGAGGTCACACCGACTGTCCAATAGAAACTGTCTTCTTCGTCAACGATAGTTGCAGGAAGCGTTTCGTCGCTACCAGATGTGGTTGATGTGAACAGCACGCCAGTAGGCTTGCCCGACGAGGTGTTGCTCATGGCGTAGTAATCTGTGGTATTTCCGTCGAAACGAGCGGCAAACACCACTTGGCAACCATCGGTGAGTTGGCTGAGGTCAGCGATGCGGATGTAGTCGTCGCCTGTTGGTGGGGTTGGAGGAACGCCACCGGTGACTGTGCCTATGAGACGGAATTGAACGGTGTCGCCGTCTTGTGTGTAGGCGGTTTGCAGTTCGTTGTAGGTGCCAGGTTCAAGACCAGCTTTCAGACGGCAGTAAACCTTAAGCCCGTAGATGTGTCCCGACATTGGTGGAATGATTCTCACGGGATTTTCAGGTGAGAATGAGTCGCCATCAGAAGTCGAAAGTTCAAAACTATCGGAAGCTTCGATGAACACGTCGCCAGTGAGGTAGTTGCCCGATACGATGAAATTGGCGATTTCTGAAGGACCTTCTTCATATTCGTAGGTCAAGCCAGAAATGGTGGCAGGTGCGATGACGATTTGCGGACGATGCGTAAACTCGACATCGGCAACTGAAGCCACTCTGAGTTGTGGCGTGTTGTTGTTGCAACCGATGATGCCGGTAAGCGTTACCCTGTCGCCAGCTGTCATTCCTTCTGGGACAGGCAAACGATAGACGTTGATGCTGCTGCCGTCTTGTGTGATGACCGTGGTGCTGGTTGGATTGATGGTGCCGACGATGGCGTTCTCGACAGTCACGCGGGTGGCTTGCAGCATGTTGTCAGCACTGAAGTCGGCGAGGATTTCGGCCAAGGTCTTCACTTCGTTAGGCAGTTCGTTGTCAGTCGATTCGATAACGAACTCCGATGTGCTAGCACCGTTGATGCTGGTGAGTTCCACCAGGCCATTGTAAGTGGTCTTCTTGCCGTAGGCTCTTATTTCGTCGCCTAAAGCCAGAGTGGTAGGCACGGTGCTGCTATTCAGATAGAGGTCGATGCCTGCTGTTGCATCCTGGATGTAAACATTTCTGCCATCGATGAAGGTGACGATACCTTCCACAAGCGCGTATTCGTTGTCGCTTAATGCGCGTGCATCGGCAATGGTCATTACAGATTGGAAAGTGAAGGTTGCCGTTGCGATTTCGCTGTCGAGGTAGTTCTGTTTGACGGCCAAGGCCTTGATGGTCGTTGTGGCGCTGACTGTGAGAGGAGCGGAATAGACGTTGCTCTCGGTGGTTGGCGTTTCACCATTGGTGGTGTAGTAGATGGTTGCATCTTCGGTTTCGCACAAGATGCTGACGCTTTGCGTGCTGATGAAAGTGCCGCCGGCAGGCGAGAAGGTAGGTGTGGCCACGGCATTGCTCATGGTGACGCTGCCCGAGAGGGCCACGGTCTTTGTCTCGGCACCAGCCGTAGCAACAGAAAGGTTACCTGAATAAGAGTTTCTTACAAGGCCAGCGGCAAGTCTGACGTTGATGCTTGTGCTTGCGACTTGGCCTTCGCCGAATGGCAATGTGATGGTCGCCAAATAGGTTGAGTCTCCCGAAAGGGCGATTTCGAAGTTCTCGGGAGCGGTGATGACGATGTTGGAAGTCAGGTTGCTGCCCGAAACGGTGAAGTTTTGTGGTTCGGAAGGACCTGCGCCTTGCTCGTAGGTGAAACCTTCTAGTTGTGTAGCTGAGACGGTGAGTTCTGGATTGGTAGGTGCCGTTCCGTCAAAATAAAGGACTACGAGCGGATATGAATCAAAATTCGATGTTGCGTAAGCCTTGTAAACCGTTGCTGATTCATTGGTGCCGCCTATGAAACGGTTGCTGTTGGAAGTGTTTTGAAGGATGAATCCGGCTTCGTTGCTGTTGATTGCCCAAATACTTGATGGGGTGGTTGAAAGGGAGATGCCTGTGCTGCTGGTGTTGTTGGCATATTTTCCATTGGAGAATTTAAGGTAATAGCCTCCTTCAGTTGCTTCTAAGGTAATGGTAGAAGGTTTGCCTGTAGCATCTACTTCTGTGGTGATGCTACCACTGTTTATGGTAATGCTTCCTGCCTGTAATCCGGAATTGGCTACAGTGCCATTTGCGGCTGTACTGGCACTTTCGCACACCAACAGATAATGGTTAGTGGTGTTAATGCAACCGACATTTGTCACCTTTGTAAATGTGACAGGTTCGCTTGGTATTTCGATGGTGTATGTCGCTTCGGCAATTTCACTGTTCGTCATTCCTTCCTTCATGGCGATGGCCTTGATGGTCGTCGTTTCGTTAACGGAAATAGGAGCAGCGTAAACCGTGCTTGTTGCTGAAGGCGTTGTACCGTCAGTCGTGTAATAGATTGTAGCTCCGCTTGTTGCGCAAGCGATGCTGACGCTTTGGGCTTCGGTGAATGTGCCGCCTTCGGGGGTGAAGGTTGGAGTGGCAACGGTCTGTTGTGGGACAACAGCAAGCTCAACATCAGTAGCGTATGCGACGCGAAGTTGAGCGGTGTTGAAATAACCAACCACAGCCGTGACGTTCACAACGTCGCCTTCCGAAATGCCTGTCAAGGCAGGAATCTTATAAATGTTGATGACATTGCCGTCTTGTGCCAAAGTAGTGTTGTCATTTGTGTTGATCGTGCCAAGGACGGCATTTTCAACCTTGATACGTGTCGCTTGCAGGGCATTGCTTGCTCCGGCGTTGATTTCAGCGATGGTTTTCACGGCCAAAGGAAGTGTGTTCCCTGACGAAAGAATTGAAAATTCGCCAGCATTGTTTCCATTTATGCCGGTCAGTTCGATGAGGCCGTTGTAGGTGGTCTTTTTGCCGTAGGCTTGCACCATGTCGCCAAGGACAAGTCCGCTTGGAACGGTATTGCTGTTCAGGTAAAGGTCAATGCCACCCGTTGCATCCTGAATGTAGATGTTTCTTGAATCTATCAAGGTGACAATGCCTTGCACCATGCCGTATGCGTTGTTGTCCAGATCCTTAGCTTCGGCGATGGTTATTAAGGTTGGGAAATTGTAGGTTGCACTCGCCACCGAGCTATTGGTCATGCCGCTCTTTACACCTATAGCCTTGATGGTCGTGGTGGTTGAAACGGCGATAGGTGATGAATAGACATCGCTCGAGGTGGTAGGCGTTGTTCCATCGGTTGTGTAGTAGATGGTGGCACCGCTTGTGGCGCAACTGATGGTTACGTTTTGGACTTCAGTGTAGTTGCCGCCTGCAGGCGTGAATGTTGGAGTGGCAACGGTTTGTTGTCCACCGCTTTGTGAATAGGTGATTTCAATCTTTTTCAAATAAATGGCTTTGCTTGATGTCTGATTGTAATTCAAGCAAATTGCACCTTCTGCAGAACCCGAGAATGTGTATTCTGTGTTGGTTTTAGTGAGGTCAATAATGTTCCCGAAAGCATCTCCGCCTACGGTGACATTCATTGTACCTGTTATGTTGGATGCACCTGAAGTCTCGACCTTGATGGAAGTAATGGTTCCTGTAATTCCTGATGTAGAAACAGTTAAAGAGGAAAAAGGCTTATTGCCACTTCCAAATTGTTGGCCTTTTGTTGCATCGTAGCCAAAGTAATAGCCACTTGATGCTGTTCCTTCAGCTGTCCAATCTACATTGTTCAAGGTTACGGTCCCAATGTCGGACCATTGTTTGGCAGAAAAAGTGTACAAATAACTGTCTCTTGTTTGGCCGAAACTATGGGGCCCTACCAAGAGCAACAGTACCGCTGCCAACAGAAAAGTAAGTTTACGCTTCATTTTGATTTGAATTTAATTTATTGATACTTATTATTTTAATTTGTTTCTTTGCGAAAATTGTGAAAATGCAAATTTAGGCAAATCCCTTTATTAATGAATGGCGCGCGCGCGCAAGTTTTCAACAATGGTGTGTTGATAAATAATAGATGCCAAACTTTGCCTTCTGATGGCTTTGCCATTCAAGAAATTTGTATTTTTGCGGTGTTATAACATATTTTATCATGAAGAAAGTCGTACGTACCGTTTGGATTAGCCTGTTGTCGGGCCTCGCATTCTTGGCCGCTTGCACCAGCAGCAAGAATTGCTCCGAAGCGAATGCTTCTGCCAAACCCAACCAAGAAGAAATGGATGAAATGAATGCCCGTCTGGACAGAATCGAACAACGCATCAAAGAGATGAAAACACCTGATAGTCAAGACAAAAGAGCACAGCTGCAACAACAACTGGATTCCATCAACAATATCCTCCAACGTCGTGAAGGTGCTTGCATTTATGGCTCGCCAGAGGTGATGGAGAAGTACCGCAACGAGACTTTGCGCCTGCATAAAGAAGCTTCGCAAATCCAAAAAGAACTGGAAGATCTGGATAAGGAATGAGTCGCGAATACTCGTTTTTGCAGAAAGTTTCGCTTGAACTCAATCATGCCGTACTGAAGCAACGCATTGAAGATCACGAACTCCACCAATTGTTCTGGGAGTGTACCTTGCGCTGCAATCTGAATTGCCGTCATTGCGGTAGCGATTGCCGTACGCTTTCCGAACAGGCTGACATGCCTCTTGACGATTTCCTCAAAGTGCTTGATGAAATCAGGACGAAACAAGACCCCGGCAGAATCATGGTCATCACCACGGGTGGTGAACCTCTGATGCGCAAGGATTTGGCCCATTGTGGTGAGGAAATCACAAAACGCGGCTTCGTTTGGGGCATGGTGACGAATGGCATGTTCCTGACTCCAGAAAAACTCAATGAACTGATTGCCAACGGACTGCGTTCCATAGCCGTCAGTTTCGATGGTTTTGAGGACGACCACAACTGGATGCGTGGCAATCCCGAAAGTTTCAAGCGTGTCTTGGTGGCTGTCGAAGCCATGAAGCAGCATCCCGAACTGACTTGGGATGTCATCACCTGCGTCAACCAGCGAACCATAAAGTATTTGCCTCAATTCCGTGATTATCTGATAGATTTAGGCATTCCGAAATGGCGTCTTTTCACCGTTTTCCCGTTTGGACGTGCTGCCAACGAACCTGATTTGAAGTTGTCGAACGCGCAGTTCGTCGAAATGATGGAATTCATCAAGCAGACGCGGTTGCAAGGCAAAATCACTGCCGATTATGGCTGTGATGGTTATCTCGGTCGCTACGAAGGGCAGGTGAGGAGCCATTATTTTTCGTGCAGCGCAGGCATCAACATCGCTTCGGTGTTGGCCGATGGCTCCATCTCGGGCTGCCTGAGCATCCGCAACGACTATCACCAAGGCAACATCTACAAGGATTCGTTTTGGGAGGTCTGGCAAAAGCGTTTCCAACCTTATCGCGACCGCTCGTGGATGAAAAAAGACGAGTGCGAGAAATGCAAGGTCTGGCGTTATTGCCAAGGCAACGGAATGCATCTCCGCGATGGCGACGGCAAACTGCAATTGTGTCAATATAAGATGATTACGGGAACGAAATGAACCGTGTTTATTTAGTCGGCTACATGGGCGCAGGCAAGACAACTGCGGCCAAACGTCTTGCTAATCGTTTGGGTTGGCAGCATTACGATACCGACGCCTTATTTGAGGAAAAATTCAGGATTTCCATTGATGACTTTTTCCACAAATATGATGAGCCTTTATTTCGGAAGTTAGAGTCGCAAGTCTTGCAAAGTACTGAGAATCTTGAAGATGCCATCATCTCAACGGGTGGCGGAACGGCTTGCTTCAATGATAACATGGTTTGGATGAACGAACATGGAACGACGGTTTTCTTGCGTATCAGCCCTGTGGCGGCGGCAAATCGTTTGTTGCTCTCGAAGAAAAAACGTCCGCTAACCGAGAATCTGTCTGAGGCCGAATTGACGGAATACGTGCAAGAGCATTATGCTTCGCGTCTTCCGTTTTACGAACAAGCCAAGATTTGTGTGAAAGCGGAAAATTTAGATATCGAAAACTTGATAAAACTTATTCAAAATGAATAGATTATTTGCTTTTGTGGCTGTGTTGGCTATGCTTTTCGGTTCGTGCAACAACCAACCGGCTAAAGAAACTGTAATTCAGGAGCCATCTATCGATTACTCCGATTCGACCTATTGGTATTCTTATGGCGATACGCTTTGCGAAGCCGACATTTTCTATGTCTATCCAACGGTCTCAACCATCTCGTATGCCGACAACGACTCTTCGTGGTATGCTGACATTACTCTTGATAGTGTTCGTGCAGAAGCCAATGATAACCAGCGTTTTAATAAGATGTTGTATGATGAGTACAATTTCTATGCGCCTTACTATCGCCAAATGATTTTCGAGGTTTACTCTCAGCCCGATGAGGTCGTGGACCAATGTGCAGAATTCTCTGCCAAGGATGTTGAGGATGCTTTCCAGTATTATATGGAACATGCCAATGGTGGTCGACCCTTTTTCTTGCTAGGTCATAGCCAAGGCTCACAGATGCTGATTGAATTGCTGAAAGATGGTATGACTGATGAGCAACGCCAGCTGATGGTTGCGGCCTATTGCATTGGTTATAAAGTTACTGCTGACGAATTGACTCAATATCCAGAAGAACTTCAACCGGCTAACGACAGTTGCGACTTGGGCTGCCTTATCGTCTTCAATTCCATTACCGACACTTCGGCCATCGCTTCGGTTTCGGAGGGTGATGTCGTTGGCATCAACCCTCTCACTTGGGATGATAGTTCTGACACAGTTCCCGCTACGTTACATCTCGGCATGGCAAAATACAACGACACGCGCGACAGCATATTGATTGTGCCTTGCCCAACCGAAGGCTATCTCTACAAGCACAACATGGTGTGTACCGGTATCCAGCCTGATTTGGTATTCATACCTGCATACGAAGACATGTTCCCGCTCGGCAACTTGCATTTCGCCGATTCGTGGCTCTATGCTGGCAACGTGGAGGAAAACATGCAGTGCCGCTTGCGTGAGTATCGTAAGCAGTAAGCCTCCAATACAAATAATGAAAAGGGCTGTCTCGAAGTCGAGGCAGCCCTTTCGTTTATCGATATGTCGCTTGATTATTCAGCGCTAATCTTGCAGACCAGGTTTCTGTCGCCATAGGCATCGTCGATGCGGGTGACGTGTGGGAAGTACTTGTCCTGAACGTCGCTCTTCATCGGGAAGCCGGCTTCTTCGCGGCTGAATGGGAATTCCCAGTTGCTGCTCATCAGCATTTCGGCTGTGTAAGGAGCGTGCGAGATGATGTTGTTGCCCTTTTCGGCACGGCCTTCTTCGATGTCCTTGATTTCCTTGCGGATCTGGATCATGGCTTCGACGAAGCGGTCGAGTTCGGCGATAGGTTCGCTTTCGGTAGGTTCAACCATCAAGGTCTCGTGGACAGGGAAGGCCACGGTTGGAGCGTGGAAACCGAAGTCCATCAAACGCTTGGCGATGTCGATGGCGGCCACGCCGACGTTCTTGTTAATGGCGTTGATGTCGAGAATCATCTCGTGAGCCACATGGCCGTGGTTGCCTGTATAGAGGATTGGATAGTAGTCTTTCAGACGTTCCTTCAGGTAGTTGGCGTTCATGATGGCACCCATGGTGGCTTTCTTCAGACCTTCACCGCCCAGCATCTTGATGTAGCAGTAGGTGATGGTGAGGATTTGGGCGCTGCCGAATGGAGCTGCCGAAACGGCACCTTCTTGTTTTTCGCCACCGCATTGGAACAGGATGTGCGAAGGCAGGTATGGCTTCAGGTGTTCAGCCACACCGATAGGACCAACGCCAGGACCGCCACCGCCGTGAGGGATAGCAAAGGTCTTGTGCAGGTTGAGGTGGCAGACGTCGGCACCGATGAAGCCTGGGCTGGTCAGACCAACTTGGGCGTTCATGTTAGCACCGTCCATATATACTTGACCGCCATTGTCGTGAACGAGTTTCACGAGGGTGCGGATGCCGTCTTCGTAAATGCCGTGGGTCGAAGGATAGGTGACCATGAAGGCAGCGAGGTTGTCCTTATATTGTTCAGCCTTCGCCTTGGCATCTTCGAGGTTGATGTTACCGTGTTCGTCGCAAGCCACGACGACGACTTGCATACCAGCCATGGCAGCCGATGCTGGGTTGGTGCCGTGAGCCGAAGCAGGAATGAGGCAGATGTTGCGGTGACCTTGGCCGTTGGCTTCTTGGTAACGGCGGATGGTGAGCAGACCTGCATATTCGCCACTTGCACCTGAGTTAGGCATGAAACTCATGCCCTTGAAACCAGTGATTTCGCAGAGGTCCTTGGTGAGCTCATCGATGAGTTCGAGGTAGCCTTCCACTTGGTCGGCAGGAACGAATGGGTGGATGTTGCCAAATTCAGGCCAGCTGAGGGCGAACATCGAGGTGGCAGGATTCAACTTCATGGTGCAGCTTCCCAGAGGAATCATGCAGCGGTTGAGGCTGAGGTCGCGGTTTTCGAGCTTCTTCATGTAACGCATCATGTCGGTCTCGCTGCGGTAGTTGAAGAACAAAGGAGCCTGCATGAACTTGGAGGTGCGGCGCATCTCTTCTTGGATGCCGTTGAAGTTCTTGCAGCTTGGGTCGCAAACGAGGTCTTCGTGCTTCACGTTCATGGCTTCGCACACCACGGCGACGATTTCGTTGATGTCTTCCTTAGCGGTGGTTTCATCGATGCTGATGCCGAAGTGCTTTTCGTCGATGATGCGGAAGTTCATCTGGTGCTCAAGAGCCACTTTGTTGACCTTGCAGGTGCAGGTGCCTTCTGGCATTTCGAACAGCAGGGTGTCGAAGAAGTGCTTGTTGAGTTGCTTCACGCCATATTTTGCCATTTCGGAAGCGAGTTTTCCGGCAAGGCAGTTGATGTGACGGGCGATTTCGGTCAATCCATCAGGACCATGGTAGATGGCGTAGAAGCCCGACATGATGGCGAGCAGAGCCTGAGCGGTGCAGATGTTGGAAGTGGCCTTTTCGCGCTTGATATGTTGTTCGCGGGTTTGCAGGGCCAGACGATAGGCTGGGTTGCCGAGAGCATCGATGGAGATACCGATGATACGGCCTGGCATTTCGCGCTTGTAGGCTTCGGTGGTGGCGAAGTAACCGGCATGAGGACCGCCAAATCCCATTGGCAGACCGAAACGCTGGTTCGAACCGAGAACGACGTCGGCACCCCATTCGCCTGGAGGGGTGATGAGCACGAGGCTCAGAAGGTCGGCGGCAACGGCAACTTGCATGCCTTTGGCTTTCCATTCGGCAACCTTGGCGCGGTTGTCAACAATTTCACCAAACTGGTTAGGGCATTGGAGCAACACACCGAAGAAGTCTTCACCGCAGGTGAAGTTGTTAATGTCGTCAACCACTACTTCGATACCTTGGAAGTGAGCGCGGGTCTTGATGACTTCGATGCTTTGTGGGAACACATCGTTGGCCACGAAGAATCTCTTCACGCCAGCCTTCACTTGGGCGCGGCTACGGGCATGCCAGAACATGAGCATGGCTTCGGCAGCAGCGGTGCCTTCGTCGAGCAACGAAGCGTTGGCCAAAGGCATTCCGGTGAGGTCGCTGATGACGGTCTGGAAGTTGACCAGAGCCTCGAGACGGCCTTGCGAAACTTCTGCCTGGTAAGGTGTATAAGAGGTGTACCAACCTGGATTCTCAAGGATGTTGCGGGTGATGACACCTGGAGTGATGGTGTTGTAGTAACCCAGACCGATGTAGGTGCGGAATTGCTTGTTCTTGGCACCCAATGCCTTGAGATGGCTGATGCACTCGTATTCGTTCATGCCGCGACCGATGTTGAGGTCTTTGGGCAAGCGGATTTCAGGAGAGATGATCTCGCTGACGAGCTGTTCTTGCGATTCAACGCCGATGACCTTGAGCATCTTTTCAGCATCCGATGCGGTTGGGCCATTGTGACGGTTGATGAAGTTGTTGTTAATCATTGTCTTGTTGTTTATGTTTGTTGTTTGTTGTTGAATTGACTTGGGGACAATTTGACTTTGGGACTGAGGGACAATTAGACTTTGGGATTTTGTGGGACAATTTGACTTTGGGACTGAGGGACAATTTGACTTTGGGACTTTGTGGGACGCTGAGCGGAGCCGAAGCGTTGATTTTTTTGACTTGTTGGACGCTGAGCGGAGCCGAAGCGTCACTTTGTGTTATTCTCAATTCCACATCATTCCACTGCATCCAGCTCCTGAATCAGTTGACTGACCGTTTCGATGGATTTTAGCTTGCTTTCAGGTATCTTCTTCAGCTTGTTGTACCAAACTTTGTAAGTTGCCCAGTCCTTGAGTACGGTAAGTCTGAGATATTCATATTCATCGCCGGAGACTTTGTCCTTGTAGTTCTTGTAAAGCGCATCGTAAGGGTCCATTTGGATGGTTCTTGTGTGAATCAAGTCCCAGAACTCTTGCTTGAAGGTGTCGTTTGGATCGACTTGAACTTGCTCCTGTTCAGGCACGCTGACGCGGTCGGAGAGGTCAAGGATGATACCTGTCGAGTCATTCTGGATGGAATCGGATATGGTGTCGGTCACGAGTGACAATGTGTCTGTGATGAGAGTGTCGATGATAGGAGTCTGCAATTCGGTCGGTTCGGCAGGCTTCACGGGTGTCTGCTTGGGAGATTTCGAAATGCCTGATGCCAAGACGATGATAAGGATGATGACGGCAACCGCACCCACGCCAAGCAAAATCTTCCATAGGTTGGCGGCAAGGATGTTGGTGATAGGCTCTTTCTCGTACATGGCAAGCAACTTGCCGTCGTAAATCTGGTTGTTGGGAAGTTCAACAAGTTTGAAACCGGCAAATTTATAGCCTCGTGGTGGAATGATGAAGTTGATTACATCATGGCCATCCTCATAAAGAGAATAGGGACAGCCTTCCATCTTGAAGCCTTCTCCGGCATCGATACTGTAATGCTTCTCAGTATAATTTGCCATTGGGGGAATATATTATTTTAATTCTTTATTTAAGTTAATATAGTCAGGATAAGCCAACTGATGACCGTTGATGTTGATGTAGGGCTTTACCTTAATGCCAACATTGACGGGCTCGCTCTGCGCACCGGCCAATTTGAATGCCAGGTTGACGATGGCATCGGAGGTCTCGCTGTTGAACAACTTGAACAGGTCGGTGGAAATCGGAATGGAGATGACGCTGCTCGAGTTGCTTGGCACGTTGATGGCTTGGTTCATCGAGGTGCTGATGACTTCCTTGCCATTGAGCGTCACGATGTAATCCATCTTGGCCATCGAAGCGGCGATGCCGTTGGGGTTGTTCACGTCGAGGTTGACGTTGAACGACACGGGCAGGCTCTTCTTCATGATGGCGTTGGTGAGTGAGAGCAGCTGAGTGACATTCAAGTCGCTCTTGTCCATGCCTTTGCTCAAATCGATGCCAAGCATCTGGATTCGGTTGACATTGTTGAAGTCGAAAGTGCAATTCTTGAGATTGTACATCTGGGCGGCCTGATTAGCGACTTGGTTCATCACTTCGCAAGAGGAAAGTCCTAATGCAACGAATATGATAATAAGTGTTCTTTTTATTTTTGACATGATGCTTTCTTTTTGATTATCAATAGTTTCCGATAAAATATCTATGTCTGCTGGCAAATGTGTCAGACAGGGTTCAATAAGTTTGCAATATTACGCAAAAAAGTCGGATGTAACACCCGACTTTCTTGAATTATTTTTCCTTAAAATAAGGTCTTGATAATCTTATGCCTCATTGTGGCGGTTGGCTCTCTTGCGCTCCAGTTCGTCGAGGATGATTTTGCGCAAGCGGAGGCTCTTAGGCGTCACTTCGAGGTACTCGTCGTCGCGGATGTATTCCATGTACTCTTCCAGTGAGAATCTGACAGGTGGAATCAGTCGGATGGCTTCGTCGGAGCCTGATGCACGCACGTTGGTAAGGTGTTTCTCCTTGTTGACGTTCAGCACGATGTCGTTCGAGCGGGTGTTCTCGCCGATGACTTCGCCGGCATACACGTCTTCGTTCGGGTTGATGAAGAACGTGCCACGGTCTTGGAGTTTCCAGATGGCATAAGGGATGGCTGGTCCGGTTTCCATGGAGATGAGCGCACCCACGTTGCGCGAAGGCATCTCGCCCTTCCAAGGTTCGTAGGCCTTGAAGCGGCTCGACACGATGGCTTCGCCTTCGGTGACGGTGAGCAGCACGTTACGCAAGCCGATGAGGCCGCGCGATGGGATGTCGAACTCGAGGCACATGCGGTCGCCCTTTGGCTCCATCTGGGTCATCTCGCCCTTGCGTGTGCTCACTTGCTCGATGACACGGCCCGAGAAGTCTTCTGGCACCAGCACGGTGAGGCTTTCCATAGGTTCGCACTTCACGTCGTCGATGTATTTGACGATGACCTTAGGTTGTCCCAACTGGAATTCGTAGCCTTCGCGGCGCATGGTCTCGATGAGGATGCTGAGGTGAAGGATGCCACGGCCATAGACCATCAGCGAGTCGGGCGAGTCGGTGTCTTCCACCTTCAAGGCGAGGTTCTTCTCTGTCTCCTTGTATAGACGTTCGCGCAGGTGACGTGAGGTCACGTATTTGCCTTCCTTGCCGAAGAATGGGGAGTTGTTGATGGTGAACAGCATGCTCATCGTAGGTTCGTCAACCTTGATAGGAGGGAGGCCTTCAGGATTCTCGTAGTCGGCAACGGTGTCGCCGATTTCGAAGTCGTCGATGCCCATCAGCGCGATGATGTCGCCTGCGCGGACAGGGTTCTTCGTGCGTTCCTTGCCTAAGCCTTCAAAGGTATAGAGCTCTTTGATGGTGCTGCGGACGACGCTGCCGTCGCGTTTCACGAGGCTCACGTTCATGCCAGCCTGCAACGAGCCGCGCTTCAGACGGCCCACGGCGATACGGCCTACGTATGAACTGTAGTCCAACGAGGTGATCAGCATCTGTGGAGTGCCTTCTTCATACTTGGCTTCGGGAATGGTGTCGATGATGACGTCAAGCAGGTGCGACACGTCGTTGGTGACGTTGTTCCAGTCGTCCGACATCCAACCTTGCTTCGACGAGCCGTAAACGGTCGGGAAATCGAGCTGGTCTTCGGTAGCGCCAAGGTTGAACATGAGGTCGAAGACGGCTTCCTGAACTTCGTCGGGACGACAGTTGGGCTTATCTACCTTATTAATTACAACGATAGGCTTCAGTCCCAGTTCGATGGCTTTCTGGAGCACGAAACGGGTTTGCGGCATTGGGCCTTCGAAAGCGTCAACGAGAAGCAACACACCATCGGCCATGTTAAGCACACGCTCAACTTCGCCGCCGAAATCAGCGTGGCCGGGAGTATCGATAATGTTGATTTTTACGTCTTTATATCTCACCGAAACGTTTTTCGACAAAATGGTGATGCCGCGTTCGCGTTCCAGGTCGTTGTTGTCGAGGATGAGCTGTCCGCTCTCTTCTTCCGATTCCTTGAATAATTTCGATTGATGCAATATACGGTCAACCAACGTGGTCTTGCCGTGGTCAACGTGTGCTATGATAGCTATGTTTCTGATGCTCTGCATATTACTATATTAAAGCTATAAAAATTAGAAATTGCAAAAATAGTGAAAAATGGCATTGATAATCTCATTGAGGCTAATAATTTTGTATTTTTGCGGCCAATTCTTGAAATTTGATTTATGAGGAAGTATTTGGTCATTTTGATGCTTTTGGTCGCCCCCGTGTGGCTATTGGCTCAAGTGAGTGTGGTCCGTTCGTCCGAAATCGTGAAAATCGGAGACGTTGAGTATTACATGCATCATGTTGAAGCAGGGCAGACGCTTTATGGCCTTTCAAAGGCCTATGGCGTTTCGATAGAGGAAATCACTCGTCTGAATCCAGAAGTGAACGATGGCCTAAAGGCCGATATGGTCATTGGTATCCCTGTCGTTGAAGAACAAAGTGCTGAAATGGAACCTGTTGAAGAAACAGTGGTTGTGCCTTCACCCGAACCTCAGCAAGTCCAGCTTGATGAGAATGGCACTTATGTCGTCAAACGTGGCGAGGACTTGTATGACATCGCCAAGAAATTCGGCATCGATGTGGCTGATTTCAAGGCCATCAATCCGGGTTTGGACAACTATCCGCCTACGGGCATGGCCATCAAGGTGCCGGCTATTGCCAACGACGACGATTATATCGTCCATAAGGTTGAAGAGCAGGAACGTACTTCCTCATTGATAAGACGTTGGAAGGTCTCGGAAGACGAATTCCGCGATAAGAACATGTCGGTGGGTTCGCGTGTCTTTGCCGGACAGATTGTCCTGATTCCTATTGATCCTGTAACTGCCGAACTTCCTGCTGCTGCCATCGAGGAGCCGGAAATGGTCCTTGAAGAAGGACAGCCAGTCGCCGATGAGCCTCAAGCTGTTGTTGAAGAACCTCAGGCCGTTGTCGAGGAACCCGAGCCTGTGGTTGAGTGCGTCGTCGATCCTGACAATGCCCATAATCGCTATCGCGTGGCCTTGCTGGTGCCGCTTTATCTCAACGAGGTTGCGAATATCGACGTCTCAAAAGAGACTCTGGCTCAAGCACAAAAGTCGCGCGCCTTCTCGTTCCTTCAGTTCTATGAAGGATTCATGGTGGCCGTCGATTCGTTGGTCGCCAATTATGGCCTCAAGCTCAACCTCACCGTGATGGATGTCACCGATAACGTCGCTACGGCACATAGGGCCGTCGAACAGATGCAAGATGATGATTTCGACCTGATTATAGGCCCGTTCTTCGGAAAGTCGTTTGCGGTTGTGTCGGAGTATGCCAAGGAGAAGGGTGTTGTGTTGGTCAATCCGTTGTCAACGCGCGAAAGCATCCTCGACGACTGCCCGAACGTGGTGAAGCTGAAGCCTAATCTCTATGGCCAGATCCATGAAGTTGCCGCTTTGGTGAAAAACCAATATCGTGATGCCAATGTGTTTATCCTTAGCCAAGAAAAAGCGGCTGACTCCTTGTTCCTCGATGAATTGGAACGTCAGCTGACCTTGGCTATCAACGAGGATGTGGCGGTCGGTCACGACGACATCCTGCAATATGCGAAAGACGAAAGTGCCCGTCAGGAGATGGGCAAGCAGATAGTCTCTACCATCACGGTTGAGGGGCAGGTCTATTCCACGAAGGAACTGGAACAGGATGCCGACTCAAAGGTGATGATTGTGAACGAGGTGAGAAGGTATCCACAGAAAGAGCTTTCCACCATGATATCGAAGTTCTCGGGGGTCCGTACCAACTTCGTCGTGACCGTCAGCGACAATAATGTGTTCTCGACCCAGGTGCTCAATGGCCTGAAGAAATCGGCCATGCACTATCCGATTACCTTAGTCGCTTTGCCCGAATGGGACAAGTTCGAGAAACTGTCGGTCGAAACGCTCTTGCAAATGAATGCCATCTACATGGATGCAGGATTCGTCGATTATGCCGACCATGACGTCTCTCGTTTCGTGCTGAAATTCAGGAAGAAATACGACTGTGAGCCACTCGATTATGCTTTCGAAGGCTTCGATGCGGCTTGGTATTTCCTCAACGCCCTGATGAACTATGGTCCCGACATGATAGGCTGCTTGCCATCGTTCGACATCCCGTTGCTCCGCTCTTCCTATCACTTTATCGGCACAGGCACTAACCGTGGTTTGGAAAATCAATACTGGAGAATGTATCAGTATGACGCCAACTCGATAGAGTTGCACCATCTCGATCCTTTCCAACAAAATGAAATGAATGCGCAATGAAAAAGCTTTTCGGTCTGGTAATGCTTCTCGTGGCCTTCGCCTCGTGTGACGACGGCACCAAGAAGTCGTATTTCGATGATGGCACCCTCAAGTCGGAACTTCGCTATGAGAACGAGAAACTCAATGGCGAGTGCTTCTGGTATTATGCCAATGGCAAGCCGCTGATGCAAGCCACTTTCAAGGACAACGTGAAGGATGGCCACTTCATGCGTTGGCACGAAAACGGCAAATTGATGGAAGATTGCTACTACAAGAATGGCGAACTCGATAGCGTCTATCATTCCTATACCTTGAACGGAATCTTGGCATCCGAAGAGCATTACAAGGATGGCCTCCTCAATGGCGACTTCAAGAAATGGTATGAGAACGGTCAGGTCTTTCAGGATGGCCAGTATGCCGATGACATGATGGACGGCTCGTGGCTGATTTTCTATCCCGAAGGTGAGTTGGCTGCCAAGGCTGACTTCGACCATGGCACGGGTATGCAGACCAGCTACGATCAAACAGGCTACAGATGCCTGGTCACCAACTATAAGGATAACTTAAAGCATGGCCGCGAATACTATTACAATCCTGATGGCACCCTCACACGTGTCGTGATTTACGAAGAAGGTGAAATGATTGGCGAGGAGTGATGTGGGCACCGACTCCGCTCAGCGGCCTGACAATTCTTTCCCGATATTCAAGGCAGAAATGTAAACCAGTTCCGCGCACGGACGTTTCTTGTAATACGCTGCGGTTCGTGGCGATGGGGTAGGGCTTTCCTTTTTCTCGCTTAGGCCAAGCAACTCGCGGCAGATGATGCTCCCATTCGCTTCGCGGAAACGTTCGGCAAGACGTTGCACCATGGCATAACAATCCCTTTTGGCATTTGTGTCGCTTGGATTGTCGCAGGGTATGGCCAGTCCCGCCACGAGGAAGCTCGCGCTGCATGCGCCGCAGACCTCACGCAAACGTCCCATGCCACCGCCCAAAGGCGCGGCGATGATGGCGGCTTGCTTGGCGTCGATGCCAAAGAGGTCGGCATAGGCCATATACACCGATTGTGCACAGTTATAGCCATCCGTGAAATAGGCCTTGGCTTGCTCGGCACGCGAGATGATTTGGTCTTCTGTGAGTTGGAACATTATTCCACCATGATTTTGAGGATCTCGACATCCGTCTCCTTCATGCCGTTGCGGCCGAGGCGGCCAATGTGGTCGATGGTCGATTCGACGTCGTCGCCGATGATGCCGTCGCCACCCACAAAGTCGTCGTCGCTCTTGGCCATCTCATAGCCCAGCAGTCCGGCTTCGACGGCCAGCGCTATCTTGCCGGCACATGATGGCTTGGCGCCATCGCACACGATGCCAGCGGCCATGCCGAGGGCGTTTTCGAGGGTGTGGCTGATGATGTTGAGGTCGGCACCCATGAGGAAGGCGACGCCACAGCCAGCGGCACAGCCGGCGCTGACGGCACCACAGTAGGCCGAAAGGCGGCCGATGCCGGTCTTCTCATGGATGGTGGTGAGGTTGGCGAAGGTCACGGCACGCATGGTGGCTTCTTCGCTGAGACCGTAGTGCTCGGCATAGGCCAGCACGGGGAGGCAGGTGGTCATGCCTTGGTTGCCACTGCCCGAGTTGATGATGACGGGCATCGAGCAGCCGCTCATGCGGGCGTCGCTGCCAGCGGCGGCCCAGGCACGGGCTTTCTGGTGGATGTCGTCGCTCATCTTCAGCAGGTTGCTGCCGATGTTGGCACCCCAGCTGTTCTTCAGGCCTTCCATGGCGATGGCACGGTTGCATTCGAGCTGACGGCCGATGAGGGGCTTGAGGTCCTCGATGTCGGCAGTCTTGGCGAAGTCGTAAATCTTGTCCATGCTGAGGCAGCTGCGGTCGGTGAGCTTGGCGTTGGGGTTGTCGGAATATTCGCTGTCGAACAATACTTTGTCGTCTTTTTCGATTCTCACAATGTTGGTGTGGAAGCCAGCGATGCGCACTCTCGATGAATGCTCGCCATCGTAGAGGTTGACTGCCACGTCGAGGCGGGCTACCAGGTTAAGGGGCTCGATGGTCATCAGGACGTTGTCGAGGAAGCGCTTGATGTCTTCAATCTGGGCTTCCGTGACGTTGGCGATGACTTCGAGGGCTTGGTCGGCGTTGCCGGCGACGATGCCCGCTGCTACTGATGCCTTGAGGCCCTTCATGCCGCCTGTGTTGGGCACGATGACGCTCTTCACGTTCTTGATGATGTTGCCCGAGGCTTCAATCTTGACGCGTTTCGGCATTGTCCCGAGCACTTCGCGAGCCTTGGCGGCGGCGTAGGCCAGGCAAATAGGTTCGGTGCAGCCCATGGCTGGCACGAGTTCTTCTTTCAGTATGTTAAGGTACGAGGTGTATAAACAATCGCTTTTTTCCATTGTGACAAAAATTTGCGCAAAGATAGGAAAATAGGGCATATCGTTGAACAGCTCATGCGAGAAAAATTAAGGCCAGGAAATACACCTGCTTTAGTCTCCTTGTGTCCCGCCCTATGGGCTACAACAACACAAGATGAAAACAAGCGACATAGGCAATGCCAAGGCAGTGTTTTCTGCATCTTGTCCGGAAGTCTTTTGAGGGTTTTCTCCGCCGCGCAGCGAAGCAGGGTGGGAGCGGGGCGGAAAGAGACTGGATGCGGAGATAGCGTTGGTACGGCTTTGGTATAGTGCGCACCTCAGCCAGTCGATTTTGTCATTTTGTCATTTGTCAAAAAATCACAATAAGCGATTTCGATGTCCCAATCGCTTTTCGCCTACTTATAATACCTAATTAATAATTATTATTAATTATTTTATTAATAGGTGACAAATGGCGAAGAGGTTGAATTTGCTTATTGTGACAAAATGACAAATGATTTTTTGACAAAATGAATTTTATTATATTATTGATAATGAATTTGTTGCATAAAAATGGCATTGTGATTTGTCATAAAAAGGTCGAGAAAAACAACTTCCTTTGTTTTGTCAACTTATCGTATCTAATCGAGATGTGCTCGCTTGACCGACAAGACTTTGGCAATCAACATGGGTCAAAAAGTATATAATTGCCAATTTTAAAGTTTACATTTGATGTTGTGAATCGCTTACAAAATCTTGTATCTTTGCTCTTTGAAACAACGTATAAGTGGGCGGTCGCAAACGGCTTTCCGTTGTGAATCGCTTACAAAATCTTGTATCTTTGCTCTTTGAAACAACGGAGTCAGCGCGACGGAGAACGGCAAGTTCGTTGTGAATCGCTTACAAAATCTTGTATCTTTGCTCTTTGAAACAACACGGGCAGATGATTCAACTCAACGACACCCGTTGTGAATCGCTTACAAAATCTTGTATCTTTGCTCTTTGAAACAACAGTCAGAACATTTGAATTGCTTGTTGTCCGTTGTGAATCGCTTACAAAATCTTGTATCTTTGCTCTTTGAAACAACGAGTTTTCGACGGCCTTAAAACCTTCGTCAGTTGTGAATCGCTTACAAAATCTTGTATCTTTGCTCTTTGAAACAACTACGACAAACCAGTCGCTGTCGTAGAAAGTGTTGTGAATCGCTTACAAAATCTTGTATCTTTGCTCTTTGAAACAACCATGAATGATGTTCCAACGCAAACATTCACGTTGTGAATCGCTTACAAAATCTTGTATCTTTGCTCTTTGAAACAACGCCGAATACGCAATTGCCAACGCGACAAAGGTTGTGAATCGCTTACAAAATCTTGTATCTTTGCTCTTTGAAACAACTTCTCGCCACATTGCCTTGCCTGTTTCTTGTTGTGAATCGCTTACAAAATCTTGTATCTTTGCTCTTTGAAACAACAAAAGCCCTTGCCATGCTTTTCCCAATCCGGTTGTGAATCGCTTACAAAATCTTGTATCTTTGCTCTTTGAAACAACGAAGATTGCGTAATTGTAGGCGAAGTGTTGGTTGTGAATCGCTTACAAAATCTTGTATCTTTGCTCTTTGAAACAACAGCAAGACTTGTACAAGGAAATCGGCGGTTGTTGTGAATCGCTTACAAAATCTTGTATCTTTGCTCTTTGAAACAACGCAATACGATGTCGCAGTCGTTGATATTACGTTGTGAATCGCTTACAAAATCTTGTATCTTTGCTCTTTGAAACAACAAAACGCATCCTTGTTTTCGTTCAGCATACGTTGTGAATCGCTTACAAAATCTTGTATCTTTGCTCTTTGAAACAACGGACCAACCTTGAGAACGTCGTCAGCCTCGGTTGTGAATCGCTTACAAAATCTTGTATCTTTGCTCTTTGAAACAACGAATTTGTTGAAATCAAAGACTGGTTCGCCGTTGTGAATCGCTTACAAAATCTTGTATCTTTGCTCTTTGAAACAACCTAACCTATACAAACGCTTCGGTAAACTTGGTTGTGAATCGCTTACAAAATCTTGTATCTTTGCTCTTTGAAACAACCCGATTGAAGAAAGATTGAAAATCGGATACGTTGTGAATCGCTTACAAAATCTTGTATCTTTGCTCTTTGAAACAACGTCACCATCGGGATTTTGTCGAGTGGTGTTGTTGTGAATCGCTTACAAAATCTTGTATCTTTGCTCTTTGAAACAACTTCGTTTGTATTTTCGTTTGCAAAATTAAAGTTGTGAATCGCTTACAAAATCTTGTATCTTTGCTCTTTGAAACAACAAAGTCAATGAAATTATGGTTGGTGTAGTGTTGTGAATCGCTTACAAAATCTTGTATCTTTGCTCTTTGAAACAACCTATTGAAGAATGATTGAAAATCGCCTACCGTTGTGAATCGCTTACAAAATCTTGTATCTTTGCTCTTTGAAACAACCATCGTATGAGTCGCTCTATTACCCTTCTTGTTGTGAATCGCTTACAAAATCTTGTATCTTTGCTCTTTGAAACAACTATCAAATACACTATTAATATCGAGGTCTGGTTGTGAATCGCTTACAAAATCTTGTATCTTTGCTCTTTGAAACAACTTGTTTTATTTTCGTTTCGTTAAACGAAGCGTTGTGAATCGCTTACAAAATCTTGTATCTTTGCTCTTTGAAACAACGCGATTGTTAGCAGCAAGAGAGGTGAAAGTGTTGTGAATCGCTTACAAAATCTTGTATCTTTGCTCTTTGAAACAACAATACATCTTTGAAGAAAGCGAAGGTTATAGTTGTGAATCGCTTACAAAATCTTGTATCTTTGCTCTTTGAAACAACGGGACCAGATTTCAAGAGACGGCCACAAACGTTGTGAATCGCTTACAAAATCTTGTATCTTTGCTCTTTGAAACAACTGCGTAAGTACAATGACTATCAGGCAAATGTTGTGAATCGCTTACAAAATCTTGTATCTTTGCTCTTTGAAACAACCTTGAAAGAGTTTGCGATAATAGTACATAGGTTGTGAATCGCTTACAAAATCTTGTATCTTTGCTCTTTGAAACAACATTGTCAGATACCAAACGAAGGTTGTCGAAGTTGTGAATCGCTTACAAAATCTTGTATCTTTGCTCTTTGAAACAACTTCCGTGCACGGCATCGAAAGCGAATGTGTGTTGTGAATCGCTTACAAAATCTTGTATCTTTGCTCTTTGAAACAACTTTCTTCATTTTCAAAGACATACGTATCATGTTGTGAATCGCTTACAAAATCTTGTATCTTTGCTCTTTGAAACAACGAACTGTTCTATTAAATGTTTAGTTTTGAGGTTGTGAATCGCTTACAAAATCTTGTATCTTTGCTCTTTGAAACAACGTTTATTGCTGATACTATCGCAAGTAGTTGTTGTGAATCGCTTACAAAATCTTGTATCTTTGCTCTTTGAAACAACGATAATCAAAAGAAGCCTATTGTTCAACCTGTTGTGAATCGCTTACAAAATCTTGTATCTTTGCTCTTTGAAACAACCAACAGATTCAGCAACTGAATCAACATCAGGTTGTGAATCGCTTACAAAATCTTGTATCTTTGCTCTTTGAAACAACACCTGTGTAGGAAGAGATACGTCATATAATGTTGTGAATCGCTTACAAAATCTTGTATCTTTGCTCTTTGAAACAACACGACCTTCTTGCGTAGATTGAACCTTTTGGTTGTGAATCGCTTACAAAATCTTGTATCTTTGCTCTTTGAAACAACAATACAAGGCGGTGTACCGCCGATAAGTCGGTTGTGAATCGCTTACAAAATCTTGTATCTTTGCTCTTTGAAACAACCTATGGACTGTACTGGTGTGCAGGCTTGTGGTTGTGAATCGCTTACAAAATCTTGTATCTTTGCTCTTTGAAACAACCCGTTCCGGACGATAAGAAAAAGGAAGTCGTTGTGAATCGCTTACAAAATCTTGTATCTTTGCTCTTTGAAACAACCTGGAACACGGAACATAATTCCGACGTGTGGTTGTGAATCGCTTACAAAATCTTGTATCTTTGCTCTTTGAAACAACTACTGGGCATCCAACGCTCGCTTCTTCATGGTTGTGAATCGCTTACAAAATCTTGTATCTTTGCTCTTTGAAACAACACGATATATGTAATCAAATGAGCAACAAAAACTTAGAGCAAGTTTTACAATTGAAAAATCCCGCCAAATTTGACGGGATTTTTTGCTTTCTACTTATGTTTCTTGTTCCTAAAACAATTCGAGTTGCTGGCAAGGCTGGCTGATGGGAGTGGGCTTGCAGTTGCTGAATATCTCCATATCGCCAAACTGCTTGTCGGTGATGCAAAGTATGCCGATGTGACCAAATTCAGGCATGAACGACTTCACGCGTCGGATATGAACCTCTGCATTTTCTCGACTTGGACAATGGCGTAGATAGATGCTGAATTGGAACATGGTGAAGCCATCGGCCATGATACGCTTGCGGAAATCGGCTGCGGCTTTACGCTCTTTCTTGGTTTCGGTCGGCAAATCGAAAAGCACCAGCACCCACATAATCCGGTATTCACTGAAACGGTCCATCAGAGTTCCATGACGGGATAGGCCACCTTCCGTAGTTCACCTCCATAGCATTTGGCTAGCGACGAGGTGGTCTGCTGAGCCGCTACCATCAGCGGACTGCGTTGCCCGTTAATGACGACTTCGGTGACGGGAAGACTCAGCAACTGTCGCTTCAGGTTTGTCGTCAGTTCGCTGCAATCTTCTCCGCTTTCAATGATTTTCACGACGAGTTCATCTACATAGGGCCGATAGGGCTCCATGATGTCGTCGGCGAGGCAATATGCGTTGTAGCGATTGTGATGGTGTATGCCGAGGGTAGGGAGTAGGCCTGAGGCAACCAGGGAGCGCGCTACCACGGCACGCACGATGGCATAGCCATAGTTGAGCAGGCTGTTGGGCGCGTCACCTTCGCGTTCACGGGTGAAATGCTCGTCAAACATGTGCTTCCAATAGTAGGCGGCGGCGCGGCCTTCGAGGTTGTCGGCATCACCGCTACGTACGTCGCCTTCCCATGCTTTCATGCAACCCACCTCGGTGCCACGCAATCGCGAGAGCACCGAAGCTTGGTTGTGAATCTTGGCTTGCACCGTCTGCTGCCAAAGTTGTTTTCGCAGTGGCAGCGATGCCTCTATTTGAGCCTGAAAGCGTTCGCTTTGCAAGGTGTGACCTTCGAGTGGCAGCATCAGTCCGGCGGGCATGTGCTTCTCGTCGCATGTGATGAGGGCGCAGCCGTTTTGCAGCAACGCATCGATGGCAGCATTGGTGATGGTGATTTGCCTGTCTTCGAGCACTACGATGCCGATGTCCTCGATAGGTACGGTTTTCTCGGTCTCTTGATGCGTGTCGGCATCGGTTAGCCTGACGACCAGCTGGCAGTTGCGCAAAGAAAGGTAGGCGGGATTGCCAAAAAAGAGAGTCCGTTTTATCATGATTGCTCTATTTGGTTGTTCTCGTCTTTATTAATCAAGAAGTTCTCTTTTGAGACAATGCTGCGACCAAGCTCTTTCTCGGTTGCTTCTCGAGCCGATCCAGCAACGCTTCCACCCCTTTTTGCCACCTGTTTGTTTTCTTCGAATGTTTTTGGAGCCTCTTGTTCGGAGATTTCCGTCGTGACACGCTCGCCAAGCATTGTGAAAATTAACTCAAGGTCGTTCATGTGGTCACGCAGATTCTGGTTCTTTTTGGTGAGACCTTTGAATTCTTTGTATTCAGAAGGAGTCATTCCAAATGTGGCTTTGCTGATTTCGGCGGTAAGAATGGCATAATCCCGTTCTTCAGTAATGCCGCGTTTCTTCCATTCGTCTGTGAGATTCTGTCGGATGGCGATGCCTCTCAGTCGCTTGTCAATCCAGTCTTTTGGGTAACCTTTCTCCTCGTAAAGTTCTTTCATCCGTTCTTGAGCCAGTTCTGGATTTTCTATTTCCTGCAATCTTTCGTAGCCCACATGTGCCAGCCATTGCTTGAAAGGTTCCGCTTTAGGTGATGGAATGGATTGGATGATGCGCAGCAAGGATTTGACGTTGGCGCAATCCGTAGAATAGCGTTTTCCGTCAGAACTTGGTAATTTCAGTTGTACCCAAATTGGGTACAACTCATATTCTTTCAAATCACGGTCTTTCATCTTGCGCCAATACTGGCGGGGATTGGGAGAGTCTGTTAATACTTCCACCACATCTACGATGGAAAAATACCATTGTTGTTCCTCCTCGTTCCAAGAGGAACGGATCTTTTTATCTTGAAACAGTTTGATGTTGCTCATAGTTTTGTGTTTTAGTACTAAAGAACCAGTTGATTAATCTACTGTGCAATTATTAATCTCAATGATGTTGCCTAAACGATCGACTTTAATAGGAACGCAGACTTCTTTAATCATTTCGCCAGTGATGGCACGTGCGGTTTTATTCAAAGGTCCAAATTCTTTCTTATCCACAATAGTAGAGGCCAGTGAAACACAATTGAAATACCAATCAGTTCCAGAGCCGGATACCATTTTATAAATTCTCGTCTTATCATCCATAGTTGTTTCTCCATTTTTAGGTAAATAAACCAAGTCGCCTGGGGAAAGAGAAAATAAGAAATGTGTATCTTGCGCAACCTCGTTGGTCTCTTTCAAGATTTTATCTAATTCACTTACCCAATTTTTGCTGAAACGTTTTTGGCAATCAATGACTAAGTTGAGAGGAACGGTAACGAATGAACGTTTTTTGTCATTATTTTCATAAACGAAGAAAAACAGGTTCGTTCCTTTGGCTGCTTCCACAAATTTCTTTCCTTTGTTTCCCGTCTGTCCGATAGCAAATTTGTCGGCTTTTTCATATACGCGAACTTTTAATATGGGCTGATGGAATCTATTGCCGTTCAGAGTAAAAATGTTCTTGTTCATCTCATCAATACCATCAGGAGAGAATGCAAGTTCAGCATCGCCACCTTTTGCCTCCAAATGCGCAAGAAGAATCTTTTGAATGCCGGTGTCAGTTACACTTTCCTCAATTTTCTTTTTATTGAACGATGTGTCAAGCGGTTTACGGGTGGCAAAATATCGTTCTTTGGTGTCTTTTGTAAAATAGTAAACCTCTATTTTCTTAAGGTTGATATCAGACCAGACATCTTTGTTTTCTTCAACATATTTCTTGATGTATTTGGCATCCCGATTCTCGCCAAGCAGTTCTAATACTTTCTTTTTGAAATCTTTGTTGACGATGGCTTTTGGGTTTTTCAATGCTTCATTCAGCGAAACTTCTTTCTTGAAACATAGGTTTACTTCGCCAAAGACAGTGTCTTTGTGCATTGGTTTGCGGATAGCCCAACTTTCGCCTTTCTCTTGCTTGACCATCACCTTTTTGCCATTTTCAAAATGCTGGTAATAGTTAACCGTTTTGTTGATGACACGCAGATTCTGCTTGAAACTGACCACAATGTTTTCCAGTGCACTTTGTGCGTCTTGTGTGAAAGTTTCCCAAGGTTTGAGGAATTCTTTGAATACGGGATGTTCAGAACCATTGTATGTGACTTTTTCAACTCGGCGCAGTTTGTGAGAAAGCGCATATCTGTTTTCTTTGTGTTCAGATAATGCGGCTTCGTTGTTGAGCAGATTCACGTGGTCGCGGGTGGTGCAGGCGATTACGATGGCATCCATGGCGTGATGACGGTGGTCGATGCGCTTTTTGTTGAAACCTTTCTGCAATTCAAAAGGCACAGTTGGGATGGTTTCACCGCTTGTGTTGGTAGAGGTGAAATGTGTGGAATTGGTCAACTCGTTCAATCTGATGAATCGTGGCAGAATAATACGATTCCAAACATCGTTCATTCCCCAATCTTTCTTCAATCGGTCTGTGATATTTCCATTGCACGAAATAAGGTTTTTGGAAACGGCTTCTTGTTCCAAGTTACCATTATCATCCTTTACGCGAACGATATTGGATAGGACACCTTTTATATACTTGCTAATGTAACGACTGTCGTTTAATTGCCTTTCAATGAATTTATCTGGTATGTCATCCATTAAAAGATGCTTCATCTTGGAAGGATTTTTGGCATAATGCTTTCTGACAAAATCCTGATAAGCGTCTTCTGTGAAGATTTCAACGACTTTCCCGCCAGTTAATGTGACCTTTTCGCCTTTATGGTTTTTGATAAATTCAAATCCCAATTGGTTGTCTTTTAATTTGTTTACTTCCGCTTCACAAATGACTTTGTTGCTGAAAGAATCATCAAAATAGAGGGATTGCGGAATGATGTGTTCTATTTCGTATGCTGGGGTGAAAAGCTTTCCCAACGGAATCATTTCTCCGGTATAAGGTGACTGGTATCTTTGTTCCAACCAACATTTGTATCGAAGTACATCATTTTTAGACGGCTGTGCGGCTTTTGATATTTTAGAAACAAATTCGAAATCACTGTCGTCGCTGGATAAATTAAGCAACGCTCCCTCTTCGTAGATTCGTAAGATGTCTTGCTGGGTAGGGGAGTAGGGCCGAACATTCACAATGCCAAATTCTGGATCCTGAAACTCCATCAGCATCGCTTTGATACGCAGGTTGGTGTTTTCGTTCTCATTGATGCGCTCGGTCATCTTTTTGCGTTTGTCGGCAGGGTTTTTCATTTCGCGACCAAGCTCAACGTGGATCTCATCAATGCTTCCCACTTGTTTCCAAATGTCGCGTACGGTGCGCATGGTTTCTGTAACCACTTGCTCAACAATAGGATTGCGTAGTGAATGCTGCTTGAAGTCTTTCAGCCATTTGTCAATGTCTTCTGGCTTTTCCCACTTCTGAATATCGCTGGCTTCAGAATGTCTGTCATAAACTATATAACAGGCAAGCCAGATTGGCAGTCCTTTGAAATGGGAGATTTCAGTAAGATGAATGGCTTTTTCGCGCACACGATTGCGAATTTTCTCATCGTATTCTCCCGAAATGATTTTATCAATTCTATCAAGTGTTTTCGCATCAATATTGTCTTGATTCCAATATTTACCCATACGCATCAGTGCCAACAATTTCTTGATGGCCTTCTCAGAATAAGAACCATAGTCTTTTTCGTCAAATTTGGCCTTCTTCAAATTCTCAATGCTTTCATCAGAAATACCAGCTTCCAAAAGTTTATGATAAATGCCTTTTGAATTATTTCGCTTGCTTTTAGCAAAAACCGCGTCAATTTCAGTCTTGGAATTCACAGAATAAAGCAGATGCCAAAGTGCATATTCCAATTCTTTGGTGAGTTTTGTCTTATCCTCTTTGGCAAGTTTTGCCAAAAGAATGGCGCGCGTTTTGTTGCAAGGATAGGTCTTGTCTTCTACGTAATTCCAACGATATGGAAGTTCGGAATCTTTTCCTTTCTGTTTCTTTATCTTGAAATAGGTAGTCAATAGTGTATCTTGCGTGATTTCCTTCTTGTCATTCAAAAAATCAAACAAAGCGACCAATTCGTCTTCAGAATGAATGAAATCTGCGGTTACATCTACATCAGTGAGAAGTCTCCCGTCTACGAGTTTCTGGCGTTCATAAATTCTCAGATTGGAAACGAACTGCCAAAGACGGAATTCCTGGAAGAACGGATTGGATTTGGCAACACATTTAATGGGATATTCAACGCCTTCTTTGTCAAAATGAGATTCGTATGGACAATTGGCGATGGTGGATTTTTTGCTTTTTAAAGGACGTTGATAGAACAAGACATCGTCAACGAGCAGGTAAGTGAAATCTCTGGAGGCAATGCTGCTCCTATAGTCATCATTAGAAGGGTAGAGGTCTTCAATGCAGGTAGCATATAACTCAGAATCGTTCAATTCTGGAATGAATTCTTTCTGCTTGTTGATGATGGCTTTTAACTCGTCTTTGAAATACTTTCTTTCAATGGTGCGCACCAGTTTTCCGATAATTTTTTGGTCAGGGTTATTCAGCAAGGAATTGTAAATGTATTCGCCAACGGTGTTGCCAGAAATGTCAATAGTGTATTCTGTTTTCTTTTTCAAAAGAGTCCAGTCGTCTTCTTTAGGAGCACGGAACGAACGCTTTTCTTTACCATCTTTATCCGTTTTGACAGTTCCATCATCATTTAAATCGGTAGTTACAATAAAGTCTTTGACTTTCCCCACCCAGTCCAATGGAATGGAACTTGCCCTTTTGTATATCCAGCCATTCTCTAATTTTACGTTGTACCATATATCATTTCCTTTCTTATCGCCACTATCTTCGACTTCAACGACTTTCAATGAATAAAATTCTACTAATTGATTCTTGTTTTGGTCCTCTTCCTCATCCCTCAACTGATTATAGCCGCGTTTTTGGTTGAATTGCAGAAGAATCCAGGCAAGTTCTTCTTTAGTAATTGCTTGGGTCAACGCTTTTTTGCGAAGATAATAAATGGTCCAGTCCAATGGGACTTTTTTGCCATCTGCGACTAATTCAGGTTGGTTCGTGGCAAAATCGGCAAGCATTTCATTGAATGAATCCATAAAGAGGAATTGGCCATTATTCCATGCCAATTTGGGTTCGTTTTCTTTCAGAAAATGTCCGTATTTATCTAATTTTTCAGCATAATGTTTCGGGAGAAAATCCATTACGGACAAAACGCGATGCAATCTTTCGCGGCGAAGCAGGTAGCGCTCGTGCAAACGACGCGTGCCTCTGAATCCTGTTCTTACAGATGTTTGAGATACGGAATTTCCTTTGTCGAAATCTCCTAAAATAGCGGCATCCATCGGAATTATTCTACTTCCGCTTGCTTCGATGTCTTGAAGCGTAATGCCGTTTTCTGTTTGTTCTCCATTCACCACAGCCCAGCCAATGCTGTTGGTGCCCAAATCTAAACCTAATATCTTTTTCATACAAATTCAGTTTTACTAATTATCAAATAATCGTCAAAAATACTTTTTTTTCTAGAAACTCTTGCAGTATTGAAAAATTATCTATTTTTGCAGCACAAGATTAAGCGATTCACAATAAGGATTATTCCGTTGTGAAAACATCCAAAGCGGGGCGGTTCAGTTCGCCTCGTTTTTTTTATATCCACCAATCCTGTGCTTATCATTGTCAAAAGAACCTTGTTTATTTTACTATTACGTGGAAAATCCTTCCCGTCAACCTCTGTGACGAGAAGGATTCCCTCTTTCATAATCCCAATATCATTCTTCCCCATTGCTTGCCGACTCCCCGTCATCGGCATGGTTGCGCAGAAGTCTCAAGATGATGCCCACCTGGTTTTCAGGTTGCTCATCAGGAGCGAGGCGGTTGATGCGCACCTCGTAGATGCCACCGTAGCCCATTTCAAGGTATTTCGAAATCTCGTGGTTCTCGCCTCGCGGCAGGAAACCCAACTTGAAATCGCCGTAATACAAGGCCACGGCGTAAGGATCAAACTTGTTGTCGTCTTCGCGCACCATGCGCAGCACGGTGCCAATGCGCAGTTCTTCAAACACTTCCGCACCATCCCAATAGCCGAAACCCGCAATGTGGGTCGTCAGCAAATGTCTCTTTTCCATCTTATCCATTTTGGTTTATCTTTTATGAACGGCACAAAAATAGAATGTGTTTTTGACAATTACCGTCACGAATGATTTTTTTTCTCATCTTTGCAAAAAATATTTCATCATGGACGATCAGGCAAAACTACGTAGGCTCCTCGAACTCATCATGCATCTGGTCAGGGGAAGCTATACTGTTCAGGAACTCAGCCGCAAACTAGATACGACAACCAGAACGGTCTATCGCTACATCGACACACTCAAAGAGGCGGGCTTCGTGGTCACGAAAAACGGCCGTTGCCATCAAATTAAGAAACTGTCAAACGACTTCAAGAAAATCACCGACTTGCTGTATTTCAGTAGGGAAGAGGCTTCCATACTCTATTCGGCCATCGAGAGCATCGACAACAGCACCGCCATGAAGCAAGAACTGAAGAAGAAACTCGCCAGCATCTACGACAGCGACATCGTGGCCAAAGCCATCGTACAGCCTCAGCACCTGAGCAACTTCCGCTTGCTCAACGAAGCCAAAAACGACAAGCTTCAGGTGCGCCTCGTCAACTACCGGTCAGCCAACAGCGACAAGGTGAGCGACCGCATCGTGGAGCCGTTCTCCTTCACTTCGGGCTTGCAGGATGCGTTGTGCTACGAGCCTGAATCGCAGAGCAACAAGATGTTCAAGGTGTCGCGCATCGGCAAGGTGGAAATACTCGAAACGCCCTGGCAATTCGAAGACCAGCACGAGGAGGGCTACATCGACATCTTCCGTATGCGCACCAACAAAAAGATTCCTGTCACATTGCATCTCAAGGTGCGTGCCGCCAACTTGCTGATGGAAGAATATCCGCTGTCGAAGGAGTGCCTCACGAAAATCGGCGACAACCGCTGGGAACTGAAGACCGAAGTGTGCGACATGGAAGGCATAGGCCGCTTCGTCTTGGGGCTTTACGACGAAATTACAATCATCGACTCGCCGGAATTGGAACGCTACATCGACGAGAAGATACGGGCCATGGCGAAACGCTGAGCATGTCAATGCCACAAAAAAAGCGCAACCTCTTCTGAAGCTGCGCTTTGTCGTTCAAGAATACGGGTGCTTATTCTGCAACTACCGTTTCTCCATCCTTGACGGTGAAAGTCCTGGTCACGCCGAATGCTCCAAAGGTTTCTTGGATGCTGGCGATGTGCTCGGGGGTCAGTTTGCTGCCCTTTACTTGCATGCTGAAACCTGGGCTAACGAAATTGATAAGGCCAATGTTCCGGTTGCTAATGACATTTCCTTCGTTGTCGAGGGCGGCGATGTTGCCCAGACCATCGACTGAGAATGTGTAATAACGGCTCGTGTCGATGACGGGCCATTCTGAATCTGGTTTAGGAGCGATGGTGAAGATGGTCTTCATCGATGCGTTTTTGGCTTCGGTCTCATATTGAAGGACTGTCGAGTCGCTCAAGGTAACGGTTTGCTCGTTGCCTTCGAAGTCGTTGATGTTCAGACCAATGTTCATGAACTGGAAAAGGTCGTCGCTGAGGGTCAATGTGACGTCAACTGTGGTCTTTTCGTAAACTGGTGTTGGGGTGACTGGTGTTGGCTCCGGTTTGGGGTCTTTCTTGCAGCTGCTGAAAGTTACGACAACGGCCATCAGTGCGATGGCGAGGATGCTGAAATGTTTCTTCATTTTTTTGTTATTTAAGATAAAAGTTAATAGACGTAATTGCAATATGTTTATTCAAAGCTATGTTCGCAACTGAAATTCATCCTGTCGGTCCCGGCAAAGTGGTCGAGGAAGTTCTCTTTTGACATGGAAAAGACATCGGTATTTTTGTGGTTTATCGCAACGCCATCGCCGGAGATGCGTAAACTATAGGGCTGGCCAAAATTGACTGTGCCACCTAACTCGCTTTCGTTGAAATAGGCCGAGCCGGAGAACCAGGCGTGGAAAGGCCGCTTAATGGTAAATGACTTTTGCCATGGTAGCGTGACGTCGTTTTCCTTGACCGTGTCGCCATTGCTGTTGACATAACTGATGTCGAAGTGGAAACAGGATGACAGACTCTTGACGATTTCCTCTCCCGTCAACGGATCGATGATTCTGCCTTCGTTGCTGAGTTCATACTCCAAGGTGTAGGTCTTTTCGTTTTCCTTGTTGTCTTTTGTGCAGCCTACAAAAGCTGTAAGTGATGCCATCATGATTATGGCTGCTAATCTTAGTTTTCTCATACTCGCTTGAATTTGATTTATCGATAATGTTCCTGTGTGATTGGCTTAGTTGCCTCTCGAGATTTCTACCAGGCCGATTTCCACATCGTTGTTTTCGGAGATGATCTCAATCCAGGTGTTGTCTTCGCTGAACCACTTGTATTGTGCGCCAACGCGGAACACGAAGGTCTTTTCCTCGTCGGTGGCAGTGATAGGCAGCACGAAACCGCCGTTTTTGCCTCCTTCGCCGCCGAAGCTGACAATCATCGGGAAGGTCTTCTCGGGGTGAGGGTTGCGCACCTTGATGACGATGTAGTTGCTGCGACGCACGGCGATTTCAATCTTGTTGAACTCGAATCGCTGTGCTTGTCCGGCAGCCAAGGCAATCGTTTGGTTGTTGAGTTCGTAGAGTTTGTTGGCTTCGATGATTTCGTTGATGCGGCTGATCATCTCGGTAGGGTAGGTCTCAAGTCCGAGTTCTTCGGCCTTGGCGTAGTTGTCTAAGGCCTTGTCGAACACATTGGTCTTATATTGTGCGTCGGCTTCCTTGATGAAGGCATTGTATTGCACTCTCAGTGCAGCGATGCGGTCGTCTTCGAGTTTCTGTGCGGCAGCAAGTTGGGTGGTGGCGGCTTCGTCGTTGGGCTTGTAGGTGAGGGCCTCGCCGAATTTCGAAATGGCGGTGGCGAAGTCTTCTGCACTAAGGGCTTGTGCGCCAGCAGCCATGGCGTTGTCGTAGTTCTGTTGCAACTCGGCGGCTTGTTGTGCGAAGATGTTGTCGATTTCCTTGATTTTGGCCGTTGCCGTTGCGTTGCCTTCGTCGATGGCAAACACTTCCTGGTATTTCATTTTTGCTGCAGCCAATTCTTCGTTGACAAACAACTCGTTGGCGGCATCCAAGATGGCGTTGATGTTGGCCTGACGTTCGGCTTCGGCGGCTGCCAGTGCTGCTTGTCGTGCTGCTTCTTCTTCGGCGGCTATGCGTGCAGCCTCGGCTTCGGCAGCCAGACGTGCTGCTTCTTCCTCTGCGGCGATGCGTGCAGCCTCTTCGGCGGCCAGACGTGCGGCTTCTTGCTCTGCAGTGATACGTGCTGCCTCTTGTTCGGCAGCGATGCGAGCGGCTTCGGCCTCGGCGGCCAGACGTGCTGCCTCTTGCTCTGCAGCGATACGTGCTGCTTCTTGTTCTGCTGCAATGCGTGCGGCTTCGGCCTCGGCAGCCAGACGTGCAGCTTCCTGTTCCGCAGCGATTCGGGCTGCCTCTTCGGCGTCTTGCTCGGCGATGAGCGGGTCGAGGCGGGCAATCATGTCGAGGGCGTAGGCATCGCCTGCTACCACGAGCATGGCGCTTTGGTATTGCGCTTTGGCTTCCTTGTAGGCTTTGTCCTCGTAGAGTTTGTCGGCTTGCGCGATGATGGCGTCATAGCGGTTGCTCACGTCTTGTGCGTTCTGCATCTCTCTGAGCTTGTTGGCAGCGGTGACGTCATCAGGGAAGAGTTCGAGGGCTTGGTTCAGCTTCTCGATGGCTGCTTGGTAGTTCTTGCGCAGACCCAGGTTGTTGGCATCGTTCACCAACTTGTCGAAGAGGTTGAGCTTGTCGGTGTAGAGTTGCTTCTGCTTCTGGGCTTCGGCAAGGCGTTCCTTGGGCAACTTGTCGGTAGGGAAAATCTCGATGGCGGCTTCGAACTGCATGATGGCGGCATCATAGTTCTCTTCGGTGAGCAGGGCTTCGCCTTGGCTCATGGCAGTGTCGAAGGCGTCTTGCTTGTCCTTGCGCTCCTTGAGGATGGCGCGGATGGCTTCGGCTTGTGCACTCACATATTTGTCGTTGGGGAAAACGGCCAAGGCCTTCTCGTATTCGGCTAAGGCTTCTTCATAGCGTTCCTGGCGGTTCAGCATGTCGCCTTCGTCGAGATGGGCGTAGAAGATCTCCTGGCGTTCGCCGTCTTCCTGGATTTTCTTCACGGTCTCATTCAGTTTCTGCTTGGCGGTAGCGTCGCCGGCTTTCTGCTTGAGGGCCATCTCGTAATAGGTCTTGGCGCTGATGTAGTCTTTTGCACTGAATTTGTCGTTGCCTTTCTTCATCAGCGACTCGTAGGTCTCTGCGTTCTGGGCTTGTGCGAATGATGAGGTGCCTGCCAAGGCGGCACCGAAAAGGATGGAAAATATGATGCGTTTGTTCATTTCAGGATATATAATGGTCATTAACGGATGACACCGTCTTTTATTGTGATGGTGCGGTCCGACATGGCTGCCAGTTCGGGGTTGTGGGTGACGATGACGAAGGTCTGGTGCATCTCGTCGCGCAGCCTGAAGAAGAGGCGGTGTAGCTCTTGGGCCGATTGCGAGTCGAGGTTGCCCGAAGGCTCATCGGCAAGCACGACGGCGGGGTTGTTGATGAGGGCGCGTGCCACAGCGATGCGTTGTTGCTCACCGCCTGAGAGTTCCGATGGCTTGTGGTCCTTGCGGTCGGTGAGGTTCAGGTAGTCAAGCAGTTGCATGGCCTTGTCGGCAGCTTCTTTCTTGCCCATGCCACCGATGTAGGCTGGGATGCAGATGTTCTCGATGGCAGTGAACTCGGGCAGAAGGTGATGAAACTGGAACACGAAGCCTATCTTCCGGTTGCGGAATGCCGCCAAGGCGGTGTCGTTGAGCCTGCTGACTTCTGTCCCGTCGATGACGAGTTGGCCACGGTCGGCCTTGTCCAGAGTGCCGATGATGTGGAGTAGGGTCGATTTGCCGGCGCCCGAGGCGCCCACGATGCTGACTATCTCCTGCTTGTTGATATGAAGGTCGATGCCTTTCAGTACTTCGAGGCTGTCGTATGACTTGTGTATTCCGTTTGCGTGAATCATCTTCCGAATTTTCGGCAAAAATACGCCATTTCAGCGAATAATCAATGTTTAGATTTCGTCTTCTATCTCTTCCCCGAGTTCGGCTTGGCTGATTTCCTCGATAAGGTTCATGGCTACGTCGTAATCTCTTTCGAAAACGAAGAGGGAGCACTGCTTCTGAGGGATGATGTCGGCCACCCAGCCTGCTATGCGGCTCTCTCTCTCCTGGTCGCGGATGAGGTACTCGATGCCGTTGTCGTCCATGATTTGAGCGATGAATTCAACTTCTACCAATGTTCCGGAGAACACTTGTGTTATCTTGTCTTCCATAGTGTTTGGTTGTTTAGTTGCTTAATTGTTGTCGGTTGAGCTTGTCGTTTTTGCGGGCTTCCTTTTCCCATTTGATGCACATCACGATGGAGTTGACGAAATACACAATGTACATCAATATAATAGGCAGGTTTCCTCTTCCTCCGTCGGGGGTGAAAAACTCGACTTTAACATACATGAAGATGCTGATGACATTGATGGCAATCCAAATCCACCACTGTTCGCTGAACATGCGCACCATCATCACCATGGCAAGGATTTGCATGACGGCCTTGGCTGCATCGGCGAAAGGTGCCTTGTCGCCGGTTTGGCGCATGATGAACCCGACCGCAACCGTCCCGATTACGATGATGGCGAGGTAAAGCCAGCGTGTTTTCTTGCTCATGTGAACCTTCTTCACTTCGTGCGTCTCCTTGCTCATGTTTTTCGACCATGTGAAGAACCCGACAAATTGCATGATGAAATTGTATATGGTCACGCTCATGTCGGCATAAAGCTTTGTGTCGAAAGTGATGTAAATCATTAACACACAATGGATAAATCCGAATACATAGTTCGACAACTTGCCTTTTCCGCCTAAAACTACATTGATGATGCCGCAGGCTGAGGCAACGATTCTTGTCCAATAATACTTGTCGGCCGAGTCGAATTTGAAGAATACCGAAAGCAATGTGATGGTGAGGCATACAAACACCAACCAGATAATATCGAAGGGCTTCCAGCCCGAGAGTTCTTCCTTGAGTAATGATTTGAGTTTCTGCATTTTTATGGTTTTCTTTTTTGATTTGTGGGCGCAAAATTAACAAAAAGTCACGTATGGCTATGTCATTTTGAGCCAAAACGTTCAAAACTGACAAACATATTCCCGTGACGGAAACGTCTAGCAACAAAGGTTTGCCACCGAATGTCATACCGACGAAGGAGGGTATCTATTCGTTGACAAGCCTTTTCATGAGTAGGCTTCCTTGCGGGACAAATAACAATAGATACACTCGCCCTTCAGGCTCGGTATGACATTGTTATTTGTACCGCCAAAATCAAGACAGATTCTTAATACTCAAGGATTATGGGTGTTGGGCTAAACCATTCACCCATCACCCATAACTTTTCACCATTAAATTTATCTCACTACAATCTTTTGTGTCATTCCGTTGAGGTTAAGGACATACACGCCTGCGGTCAAGCCATTGGTGCTGATGCGGCATTCGCCGTTGATTTCCTCGCTGCTGACGATGCGTCCCA
>JAKSMV010000023.1 GCA_024400425.1 Bacteroidales bacterium | reverse complement strand
CGCATAACGTGACTTCCTTGCCAGCATCGGCAAGACGAAGTTCACCACAAGTATGTGTTCTGTACATAAGTTTTGTTGTTATTTATTTGTTTGTTATTCCGTTAGATGTATTGATTTGCTTTCAGCAAAACCAAATGGCAAAGATACATAAAAATGATTTTGCGACCGAAAAAATGTTCCATTTGCGATACCTTTCCGTTTTTGGATTATTTTTGCACGGAAAACGAAAAACATTTTCTCATGCTCGCCGAACTCGATTCACAGTTTTTCCTCTTTCTGAATGGGTTACATGCCGATTGGCTCGACCCCATCATGATTGCCATCACGCAGATGTGGGTATGGCTGCCGCTTTACGCATTGTGGATTTACCTTGCCATCAAACAATACGGGAAACGCAGTTGGTGGATTTTCCTCGCAGTCGGACTGGTTGTACTTTGTTCCGACCAACTCTCAGCCCATGTTTGCAAACCCTTATTTCAGCGTTTGAGACCTTGCTTCAATTCTGATTTAGAAGAGTTTATATATCTCCCAAAAGGCATGGCAGGAGGTCGATTCGGTTTCGTTTCGTCACATGCCGCCAACACGTTTTCCATTGCAACTTTCCTGACCGCTGCCTTACGCAAAAAAAATCGTTGGGTCGGTTTCACTTTGTTTGCATGGGCTTTGATTTCGAGTTATAGCCGTATCTACATCGGATTCCACTATCCAGGCGACATCATCGCAGGAGCCATTCTCGGAATACTCGTCGGTCTGATAATCAGGAAGTTGTTTGTCGTTTTCAGCAAGAAAATCGAAGAGAAAAAATCAGAACAAAGTGTTCAAATCTGACAACTGCATGTCATCGTGAAACACCACATTGATGGGCGAATCCACATTAATGCCATACAAAGTAGCCAAAGGAGCTCTATTTAAGGCGATTTCAAGGAAACCATGCGAACCAAAGATGGCTACCAACTCAACATTGCCAACATCCAAATAGCTGTCCGAAATCTTGGTGACGGTGTAGAGATCGCCTTTCACCATAATGGTAAAATCGCGTCCACGACGCTCATTATCAAACATTTCCTTTGAAATGTTCGTAATGATGTTTCCGTAGGAATCGACATAAGTCACCACACCACTTATCGCATTGTCGCGAGGAACAGCGCAGAAGGCGCCTCCGAAATTCAGTCTTTCACGCGGTGCGCCAATATTAGACAAAGGCTCGCCGTGAGCAATCATCGAGGCGACTCGGGCAAAACGGTCACGGGTGATGAAAGTGAACGAATCGCTGTCTTGCGGCACATCGATGCAAACGGCCTCGTCGAACTTCCCGTCAAGGATAAGGCTGAAGATGCCATTGTCGGTAGAGATGAAATAATGCCCACCAGCCTTCACCACGACATGCGGAGAATCAGGCGATTCGATGGTTTCGACAGCAATGATGTGAATGGTGCCCACAGGAAAGTTCTTGTAGCAATGCTTCAGCGTAAAACCTGCCTGCGAGATGTTGAAAGGGTTGATTTGGTGAGTAATGTCAACAATGGTGACATCAGGCATCATGGAAAGCAGAGTGCCCTTCACCGCTGCCGCATAATAATCGCGAGTTCCCCAATCACTTGTTAATGTCACAATTGCCATCGTTCGTATCTTTTACTCTGAGAGATTGCAAAAGTAGTTTTTTATATTGAATTTAGGTGAGGTTTTTTAAAAATTTATGAACGAGTTTTTCTATTTTTGCAGAAAATAAAACAGACGATGGCCGAACAAATACTCCAAATCGAAAATGTTGACCCCAAGGACCTATTCGGGCCCAACGACAAGTATTTAGACAAAGTCAAACAGCTTTTCCCAAAGCTCAAAATCATTGCCCGCGGCGATTTCGTGAAAGTGATGGGCGACGAAGACGAGATGGATTATTTCATGAACCGCTTCGAGACGCTTACCATGCAACTTGAACGCAACGGCCGCATCGACGAAAACATCATTGAAGACATCATGATGACGGCCACCGACCACGACCTGAAACAAAAAATGTCAGAAAGCGACGTGTTGGTCTTTGGTCGCAACGGATTGCCAATCAAGGCGATAACGGCAAACCAAAAACGTATGGTTAGTGCTTCGGAACAGAAAGACATGGTGTTTGCCATTGGCCCTGCCGGAACAGGAAAGACATATACTGCAGTTGCCCTCGCCGTGAGAGCCTTGAAAGAAAGGCAGGTGCGACGCATCATCCTCACCCGACCTGCTGTGGAAGCTGACGAACATCTCGGTTTCCTCCCCGGCGACCTGAAAGACAAGCTCGACCCTTATCTGCAACCGCTTTACGACGCCTTGCGCGACATGATTCCATCGTCAAAGCTAGACGGCTATCTCGAAGACCACACCATTGAGATTGCGCCTTTGGCCTTCATGCGCGGCCGCACTTTGGACCATGCCTTCGTCATCCTCGACGAAGCCCAAAATGCCACGCGCAGTCAACTGAAGATGTTCCTCACCCGCATGGGACGCTCGGCCAAGTTCATCATCACAGGCGACATCACCCAAATCGACTTGCCACCCAAAACGCCTTCGGGATTGCCACAAGCCATGGAAGTGCTGAAAGACGTGAAAGGCATCGAGTTCATCATGCTCGACGACAAGGATGTGGTGCGCCACAAATTGGTGACCGACATCATCAACGCTTACAAGAGGCACCACGAAGAAGACTCACAAGAAATTGATATACAAGAAAATATTGACAATAATTCATTAAACATACAATCATGAAAGCATTAACAAGAACAGATTACAATTTCCCTGGCCAGACCAAGGTTTATCACGGCAAAGTCCGCGACTGTTATTTCATTAACGACGAATATATGGTTATGGTTGCCACCGACCGTATCTCCGCTTTCGATGTCATTCTGCCCAAAGGCATTCCTTTCAAGGGGCAGGTACTCAATCAGATAGCCTCCATGTTCCTTGACGCCACCACCGACATTGTGCCGAACTGGAAACTCGCCACACCCGACCCGATGGTCACCGTGGGCAAGCTCTGCAAGCCTTTCCCAATCGAAATGATTATCCGCGGCTACCTCACGGGCAGCTCATGGCGCACCTACAAGAGCGGTCAGCATACCATCTGCGGCGTGCAGATTCCTGACGGAATGCGCGAGCATCAGCGTTTCGCCGAACCTATCATCACGCCTACCACAAAGGCTGATGAAGGTCATGACGAAGACATTTCGCGCGAAGAAATCATCGCCAAAGGACTGATTAGCGAAAGCGACTACGCACAGATTGAAGCCATCACACGCAAACTTTTCCAGCGCGGAACAGAAATCGCTGCCAAACAAGGACTTATCCTCGTCGATACAAAATATGAGTTCGGCAAGATTGGCGACCAAATCTACTTGATGGACGAAATCCACACGCCTGACTCGTCACGCTATTTCATCGCCGACCAATACGAAGAACGCTTTGCAAAAGGCGAGCCTCAGATTCAGCTTTCGAAGGAATTCGTCCGCGAATGGCTGATGGCCAACGGCTTCCAAGGCAAGGAAGGCCAGCAAGTGCCAGAAATGACACCTGAATACGTCGATAGCGTTTCCGACCGTTACATCGAACTCTACGAAAAAGTGACCGGCCACAAATTTGAAAAGGCCGCCGACTCGGAAGACCTCGCCAAGCGCATTGAAAACAATGTGATGAATTTCCTAAATAAATAATTCATAATCAATATTTTGGAAACAAAAACGAGAGGTGCAGTTTTGCACCTCTCGTTTTTACATTATTATTGAGACGCGATAAATCGCGTCTCTACGTCAGATGGAATGTTCAATCCATTTCCCATCCTTAAATCTGACGACACTGCGATAACCCGCTTGCCGCAAAGCTTCTTCAGCAGCTTCAAATTCCAGTGAAATCTCGCTGAAATGGTGCGCATCGGCGGAAATGATGGCTGGAACGCCCATCGCGCAAGCCTCTTTCATCAGCCAAGGCGAAGGATAAAAGCCGTTGTAACGCTTCTTGTAGATGCCACGTGTGTTGATTTCCATCACAAGACCTTTTTCACGAATCAAGTCCAAAGTTTCCATTGCCAGCTTGCGGTACCAGGTTTCATCTTCATGGAAATAGCGGTCGCGGTTGTGCATCTTGATTTTGTCGAAATGGGCAATGACATCAAAATGCTCATACTCAATCATTTCATTCGACTGCTCAAAGAAACGGCGCACGCCACGGCGGATGTCACCATCGAAAAACTTCTGCAAGCCTTCATCGTAGATTTCCCATTTCGGACCATCGATAAACCACAACTCATCAGGATTGGCGGATTGACCCACGAGATGAACGCCACCAATCAGATAATCAAGATGATACTTTTCCTGTGTCACCGAAAAAGTCTCCGATGTGTTGGGAACATAATCGGCCTCCAAAGCACAATAAACCTCAATTTTGTCCTTGAATTCCTCTTTTAGTTGCGCAATTTCGGCAACATATTTCGGCATGTCATAATCCTTCACCGAAAAGGTATTATCGAAAGGCAAAGGGCTGTGTTCGGAAAAACCAATGGCACTAAATCCCTGACGGACAGCTTCTTCAACAATTTCACGCGGCTGTGACTTGCCATCACTGTATATGCTATGGGTATGTAGATTAAAGTTCTGCATTATTCACCATCTTATAAACCTTATCTCCCCTTCTCACCAACGATTTCACTGGCAATGAGCAAGCCTCGCCCTTCACGGTTTGCTGAACTGGTTTCAAATCTACGCGGATTTCTTCAACCGTGTCTTCATAGACGCCAGTCGTGGGGCCGATAATCATGATTTCGTCGCCAACATTCAGATCGTGGGTCTCCATTCGGATTTCGGCAACGCCCAACTTGCTGAAATAATTGGTGATTTGACCGACATAAAGTTTTGTCTTAGTTGCTTGTGAACCATAGATTTGCGTCCATTCGCCCGTCTTGCGGCCCAAATAATAGCCGTCCCAGAAATCGCGATTATAAACGCTGCGCAAACGTTCCATCCAAGCATTGACTTTTTCCTGCGTAAATGTGCCATCTTCAATGGCTTTGATGGCTTCGTGATAAACCGCCACCGTCACCTTGGTGTATTCCGGCGAGCGGCCACGGCCTTCGATTTTCAGCACTTCGACACCTGCATCAAGCACCTTATCTAAAAAAGGCAGTGTGCAGAGGTCTTTGGGCGACATGATATATTCGTTTTCGATGGCCAATTCAATGCCTTCCTCACGGTCGCGGACCTCGTAACCACGGCGGCAGAGTTGCAGGCAGGCACCACGGTTAGCCGACGAATTGTAATTGTCTAAACTCAGATAGCACTTGCCCGAAATGGCCATGCACAAAGCACCATGACAGAAAACCTCGATGCGCACCAAGTCGCCTTTCGGTCCACGAATCTGCTGTTGCTCAATCTGTTCGGTGATGCGTTTCACCTGATTCACGTTCAGTTCGCGAGCCGTCACCATGACATCGGCAAACTGCGAATAGTATTTCACCGCCTCAATATTGGTGATGTTGCACTGTGTTGACATGTGAACCTCGATGCCCAACTGACGCGCGTATTGAATCACGCTTTGGTCGGAAGCGATGATGGCCGAAATGCCGTTGGCTTTGATGGCATCAAGCAACTGGTGCATCTCTTCCATCTCCTCATCGAAGATGACCGTATTGACTGTCACATAACTCTTTACGCCGTTCTGGTTGCAAATATCAGCAATCTGACGCAAGTCGTCCAAAGTGAAGTTCTTCGCCGAGCGCGAACGCATATTCAATTTGCCGATGCCAAAATAAACACTTCCGGCACCGGCTTGTATTGCAGCTGAAAGGGCTTCATACGAGCCCACTGGAGCCATGATTTCGATGTTTCTTTTCATGGAAACAATTTTAAAGTCCAAGACGTTTGTTCAAAGCCTCCGTCTTTTCTTCAAAGCCTTTCTTGCCTAACAATGCGAACATATTCTTCTTATAGGCCTCAACGCCAGGCTGGTCGAAAGGATTGACTTCGAGCATATATCCGCTCAAGGCGCACGACATCTCGAAGAAATAAATCAATTCGCCAAGCACTTTTGCGGAAATTTCGGGAACGACGATGCGGATGTTCGGCACGCCACCGTCTTCGTGAGCCAACACCGTGCCCAATTCGGCCTTGTGGTTGACTTCGGAAATGCGCTTGCCAGCAATATAATTCAACTGGTCCAAATCTTCGCTTTCATTCGGGATGCGCAATTCGCGGTTGGAGTTTTCAACCGAAATGACTGTCTCGAAAAGGTTGCGTAAACCATCTTGAATATATTGTCCCATGGAATGCAAATCGGTTGAGAATGTGACTGATGCAGGGAAAATTCCTTTATGGTTCTTGCCATGGCTCTCGCCAAAAAGTTGTTTCCACCATTCGGAAAAATACACCAGACGTGGCTCATAGTTGACCATGATTTCGTTGGTCAAACCCATTTCATACATGACATGACGCACCACGGCATACTCCGAAACAGGATTGCTCATCGTCGGATTGGTCTTGCACATCTTTTCCATTTCGACCGCACCCTTAACCAACTGGCGGATGTCGATGCCAGCCACAGCGATGGGCAACAAACCCACAGGAGTGAGAACCGAGAAACGACCACCCACATCATCGGGGACGATATAGGTCTTGTAGCCTTTCACATTAGCGAGTTGCTTCAGCGCGCCTTTTGCCTTGTCGGTGATGGCTATGATGCGTTGGGCGGCTTCCTGTTCGCCATACTTATTAATAAGGTGTTGCTTCAGGATGCGGAAAGCGATGGCAGGCTCGGTAGTGGTTCCCGACTTCGAGATGACCGCCAACGAGTAATCTTTCTTGTCGAGCACGGCAAGAAGTTCGCTCAGATAGTCCTCGCTCATGTTGTGACCTGCATATACGACGAGCGGTTTCTGGTCGGCCAACGGAGCAAAATGGTTTTGCAACGCCTCAATGACAGCACGGGCGCCAAGATAGCTTCCACCAATGCCGATGACTACAAAGATATCCGATTTTTCGCGCAACGACTTTGCGGTTTGCTCGATGTCGGCAAGCATCTCTTCGCTGATTTCGGACGGCAGATTCACCCAACCAAGAAAGTCGTTTCCTGCACCAGTTTTTCCAAAGATAGTTTCATAAGTATTTGGAAGTCCAGCTTCTGCTGATTTCATAACCTCTTCATTCAGAAAAGGTTTGATGTGAGAAAGGTCTAATTTCATAGTAATAAGTCTTAAGATTTTGCTGCGAAGATAGGAATTATATTGAGACCAAATGTCTAAAACAAGAAAATCCCGGCGGGTAGCCAGGATTTTCAAGAACCAAAAACCAAAATTTATGAAACCTTTTATTTCACTGCTGGAGTCCCAGTAGTGAGGTTATTATGATAAGAACCGCTGCAAAAATAGTTAAATTAACCAAACCAAGACAAAAAAAATGATTTTTTTCGCGTTAAACTTTTTTTGGCATTGTTTAATGGCAGAAAAACAATAATTTTGCAATCATGAAACGAAAGGCGACCATACAGATTTCCATCCTGCTTCTTTTCATTGCAGCAGTCCTCGTCATCAACCAGCGCGACATCCTAAGCATAAACCATAAATACAAGAAGACAGAGTTCATGGCCGAAGTTGACTTGGCAATGAGAAAAGCATTAAAAGAGATTGATTACGAGATGTTTGACCAATGCGTAATGCACAGTGCTGACACGACTTTCAAGAAGGAAATGCTTCGCGATTTCGAAGAACTGAAACTGAAACGCAAGCAAGATACCATAAGAAACTACTATGACGACTTGGAAGAAATCGACCGATACGAGTCGCTCATGCTGCGTTATCTGATTGAATCGAAAGCCATGTTCGACTACCAAACACTCGGCATCTCGTATGTCGATTCGGTCGTCAATGCGTGCCTCAGCCATTTTGCCATCGAGGTGCCTTACGAACTTGGATTGTATTGCCCTCTCGAATCACGCTTCCTGTTTCAAACGACAGGAAATTACGAGCAAGAGTTGCTCAGTGAAGGCGTGCGCTTCGAAGTGTTTTCGCCCCGAAAAGGCGACATCCCGAACTACGACCAAATTATCATCTATTTTCCAGAGCTCGATTCGTGGCTTGCCAAGCAAAACAAAGACATCTATTTCCTGAAAATCATTGTTTGCATCATCGTCCTTTCATGCATTTTCCTCATGTTTGTCATCATCAAGCGTGAACGCGAACTCGTCGAACTGAAAAATGCCCTAATCAACAACATAACCCACGAACTGAAGACCCCGATTGCAACCATCGGTTTGGCCTGTGAAGCCCTGCAAGATCCTGGTTTTGAGAAAAACGGCGAATTGGTCAACACCTACATCCGCATCATCAGGGAAGAAAACAATAAAAACAAGGAAATGATCGAAAACGTTCTCAACATCGTGAGAAACGAAAAGAAGATGAAGGCCAATTTGGAAGACATGCACATCAATACGGCTTTGGAAGCCATCGCATCAATGTTCAAACTTACCGCCCAAAAGAAAAACGCACATATCACACTGCAAATCAATGCAAAAGACGACTTGATTTGGGCCGACAAAGTCCACATGTCGAATGCGCTGTCGAACATCGTTGACAATGCCTTGAAATACTCGCCCAAGGATCCCGAAATCAACATTACTACACGAAACAATTCGAAAGGCATGATTATCATCAGCATTAAGGACAACGGCATCGGCATCAGCCGTTCTGACCAAAAAAGGATTTTCGATGAATTCTATCGGGTCGATACGGGCAACATCCACACCGTGAAAGGCCATGGATTGGGACTACACTACGTCAAGCAAGTGGTTGACTTCCACCATGGGAAAATCACTGTCGAAAGCAAGCTAGGCGAAGGCACCAATTTCATCATTTCGCTTCCACTAAAAAAAATTAATACCAATTAATCCCATATTCGGTTTTTTTCTTATCTTTGCACACTTTTAATTTTCAACGTCACTTGATGCTTAAAATCAGTGATAATTTTTAATTTCAACTACCGAGACATTCTCAAAACAAGTAAGTTACAAAATGGCTAAAATCAGAATATTGTTGGCAGAAGACGATGCCAATTTCGGTACAATTTTCCAAGGGTACCTCATCAACAAAGGATACCCTACTACTCTGTGCCAAAACGGAGAAGAAGCCTTGAACACTTTTAAAAGCCAAGAGTTTGACCTTTGTCTGCTCGATGTGATGATGCCCGTCATGGACGGCTTCACGCTGGCAAAGGAAATCAAGAAAATCAACAAATCGATACCCATTATTTTCCTCACCGCAAAGAACCAACAAGAAAGCATCCTTGAAGGCTTCAAGGCGGGAGCCGACGATTATATAACCAAGCCGTTCAGCATGGACGAGCTGCTCATGCGCATCCACGCTGTCTATTCAAGATATGAACTGGCAAACACCCAACCTACGACTTTCCAAATCGGCAGTTTCAGTTTCGACTCGCCTCGCCACACTTTACTGAAAGATGGCAAGACGATAAAGCTCACCTCGAAGGAATCGGATTTGCTGTTGCTGCTGTGCGAAAATCTTGGCAACACCCTCGAACGCTCAAAAGCGCTGAAAACCATTTGGGACGAAGACACCTATTTCAATGCCCGCTCAATGGACGTCTATATCACCAAGCTGCGCAAATACTTCGCTGAAGACCCAAGCGTGCAGTTACTCAACGTTCACGGAGTAGGATTCAAGCTCGTGGTAAACGAAACCGCCGGCAATTGATGCGTCGTATCGCTTAAAAATGCCCACAACATTTCCGACGAAATGTTGTGGGTTGTATTTGTAAGTATTATCAGCTGACGATTGAGCGCCACATCGCGGACGATGACGCTGCGATAGCCTTTCCACCAGCCGAAGTGATATACGACATTCGGATGCTCTTGGTTCATTCGCCATCCGAAACCGTAATTCTCGCCATGCTTCCAGACCTCCGAACCTGGCACGAAAGCTTCTGACTGGATGCTGTCGGGCAACAGCAGGTTGCAGTCCATGGCAACGAGATACTTATGGATGTCGGCAACCGTAGAAAACATGATCTTGTCGCCCATCACGCCATTCAGGTAATCGTTCTGCATCACTTCAGGACCATTGCGATACATCGTATGACCTTGGACAGGCGTGTCCATATAGAGAGAAACCACCGTATCGTCGCGCATCGAGAAGATATAAGAATGATCCATGCCCAAAGGCTCAAAGATATTGTCGTGCATGAAATCCTCGAAATGTTGCCCGCTGACACGTTCAACCACCGAAGCCAACAACGCATAGTTGATGTTGTTGTAGAAAAACGTGACATCAGGTGCAGCATAGCGTTCTGGCTTCCTTTCGGCCAGCATCTTGATCATTTCCTCGTTCGAAAAAGGCTTCGAGCGGTCGGGCCAGAACTCGTCAGCCATTGCATCATAACGCGGCAAACCTGAACGATGATTGAGCAGATGCCGAACCGTGATGCCTTCGTAAGGCAGTTCAGGTATGTATTTCTTCACATCGTCGTCATAATCGAGTTTGCCTTGCGCATAAAGAATCATGATTGCCTCAGCAGTAAACATCTTCGAGTCGGACGAAAGCTGGAAAGCATCGTCAACGCGCAGCGAGTCACGATGACGACCTGTGAGTTTTCGGTAGCCAAAGGCATTCTCATAGACCACTCTTCCCTGTTCGGCATAAAGCATCGTCCCATTCATCCCAGAACGAGCCAAAGCCTTGAAAAACACATCGGCATCAGCCGCACGTCGGGCAATATTGGCTTCATCCAGATTGATGAAAAGGCTATCCATATTGACTACATATTGGCAAGTCTCATGCGATTTCTTGCCACATGACACCTGCAACAATAAGAAAACCAACAATATGTAAAACGCGCTATTTTTCATTTTGAAGTGGGCAAATGTAATGAAAAAATGACCTTTTGCAGATTAATTGATTCTATTTCTTTAAATATTACTATCTTTGCCGCTCATTTTAAACATTTTACAAAATAATTTCATGTCACAATTTACCGATTTTGGATTGAATCCCGCTCTGTTGAAGGCTATAAAGGAGCTGGGGTTTGAGAATCCTATGCCAATTCAGGAGAAAGCGATTCCTGTTTTGTTGGAGCAAGATGTTGATTTCGTGGGCCTTGCACAGACGGGTACTGGTAAGACGGCAGCATTCGGCTTGCCGCTGTTGAACAAAATCGATGCAGAGCAACGCTGCGTCCAGGCACTTATCCTGTGCCCTACGCGTGAGCTTTGCATGCAGATTTCCAGAGACTTGAAGAGTTACGCCAAGTACATTCCAGAAATCCTAATTGTGCCCGTTTATGGTGGCGCCAGCATCGAAGTCCAATTCAGAGACTTAGCCAAGAAACCCCAGATCATCGTCGCCACGCCTGGCCGTTTGCGCGACATGATTCGCCGCAACCGCGTCGATTTCACCAACGTGAAAACCATGATTCTCGACGAAGCCGACGAGATGCTCAACATGGGCTTCCAGGAAGAGGTTGACGACATCCTCGAATACATGCCCAAGGAGCGCAACACCATGCTCTTCTCGGCCACCATGCCACAAGAGGTGGAAGCCATCCTCAACAAATACATGACCGACCCAGTGAAAATCGCCGTCGGCGAACGCAACTCGGGTACCGCCAATGTTGACCACAAGTATTACATGATGGCCGCCAAAGACCGCTATGCGGTGCTGAAACGCATCATTGACTACACGCCATCCATCTATGGTATCATCTTCTGCCGCACTAAACTCGAGACCCAAGAAGTGGCCGACAACCTCGTGCAGGACGGCTACAATGCCGCTTCGTTGCACGGCGACCTCTCGCAAGGCATGCGCGACAACGTGATGGACCACTTCCGCAAGAAGAGCCTGCAACTGCTCGTCGCCACCGACGTGGCCGCCCGTGGCATCGACGTGCACGACCTCACCCACATCATCAACTACAACCTTCCTGACGACATTGAGACTTACGTGCACCGTAGCGGCCGTACAGGTCGTGCCGACAAGCGCGGCATCAGCATCAGCCTCATCAACTTGCGCGAGAAAAGCAAAATCAAACGTTTGGAGAAAATCGTAGGTCGCAACTTCGAGCGCGCCATGATTCCTACCGGAAAGGAAGTATGCGAAAAGCAACTCTTCAACCACATCGACCGCATCGAACACGTTGACATCAACCGCGAAGACATCGACGACTTCCTGCCCGTCATTTTCCGCAAGCTCGAATGGATGAGCCGCGAAGAACTCATCACACGCATGGTAGCCCTCAACTTCAACCGCTTCTTGGATTACTACAAGAACGCCATCGACCTAAACGCTACCGAAAAGGACGAAAAGCAAGACCGCAAGGAACGCAAGGAGAAGAAGAGCCACGACGACAAAGGCCTGAAACGCCTCTATTTCGGAATGGGCAAACGCGATCACGTGCTGCCACCTAAAATCATCGGCAAGATTAATGACGTGACACGCACCAAAGACATCCGCATCGGCCGCATCGACTTGTTCGACGACTACTCGTATGTCGATGTCGAAGAAGTCTATATCCCAATGATTCTGGAATGCTTCGCCGACCAAAAACGCAACCCTTGGGGCATCGTGGTGGAAGTGGCACAAGACCAAAGTCCACGCTCGGAAGGCGAGAAGAAAGAACGCGGTAGCCGCAAAGACAAAGGCGAACGTAAAGAACGAAAGGAACGCAAACCGCGCGAAGATCGCTTCGATGACGAGCCAAGAGAAAAGAAGCCAAAGAAAAAGAAAGACTTCGACGACGAGAAGCCAAAATACAAGGTGGAACGCTCACGCGACGGCCACGAATGGCTCGACCCCGATTGGAAAGAACACTTAGACGACATCGACATCTTCCTTGACGACGATGACATGCCAAAGAAAAAACGCAAGTCGGCATCCGAAAAGTCATCGTCTGAAAAAAAAGGCAGCTCGAAGAGCTATGCCTCGGGCAAGGAACGCCGTTCGGAACGTGGCTTTGGCGCAAGCCGTAGCTCGGCGAAAGAATCAGGACGCGGCTCACGCGACTCGAGAGATTCGAGAGAATCAGGCAGAGGCCGACGCGGTGCAGCCCGCTACGACGACAACGACTACTACTCGCCACGCCGCCGCGGTGGTCGCAGAAAGTAAGTTTGTTTTTTTACCATTGACTATGACCATTGACTATGACCGCCTTACGGTATCAGTCACTGGTCATAGTTCATCTTTCAAAAAAGCATCATGGCAAAACTAAAGACATGGATAAGGGCAGCCCGTCCGCGGACGGTGCTGCTCTCATTTTCAGGTGTGCTGATGGGCGGTTTCCTATCTATCGCTGAAGGAAATTGCAACTACTTTGCCCTCGTCCTTTGCGCCTCTACCGCCATACTGCTTCAAATTCTCTCCAACCTTGCCAACGACCTTGGCGACTACAAGAAAGGCACCGACAACGCCCAACGCAAAGGTCCACAACGCGAGTTGCAAAGCGGTTCGATAAGCGAAAAAGAGATGAAACTCGGCATTGTCTTCACAGGTTTGTCTTGCCTTTTTTCGGGCGGCTTACTGCTGCTGTCGGTCTTCCTTACAAACCATAGTCTTGTGGATTTAGCCATCTTTGCCATTTTGGGCATCGCTGCCATCTTGGCCGCCTTACTTTATACGTTGGGCAAACGCCCCTATGGCTACCGTGGCCTCGGCGACTTGTTCTGCTTCATCTTTTTTGGCTGGGCCGCAGTTTTCGGGACTTATTATCTATCCACCAAGAACCTCGATTTCAACATTTTACTACCCGCTTCGGCCATGGGCTTCATGTCGAATGCCGTGCTCAACATCAACAACATGCGCGACTTCGAAAACGACCGAGCTTCGGGCAAGAACAGCCTCGTGGTGAAGATTGGACTGCAACGTGCCTTCGTCTATCACCTATTGTTAATAATAGGAAGTTTTACCATGCTGACGCTGTTTTGCATCGTCAAGCACTTGCGGTTTTATTGCTATGCCTTCTGGCTGCTTGCCCCACTTTTTGCCAAAGATTTGGTCCAAATCAAGAAAACGAAACCCACGCAACTCGACCCCATGCTTCCAAAACAGGTGGTCAATACATTCTTGCTGACCATGGTTTTCGGGATTACCTTGCTGTTCTAATCTACCATGAACCTACTCCAAACGTCGAAGCCGGCAATCCATCGCCATTGACCAGATTGGCATCGGTGGTGGGTTGCCAACCGTAACGCACGAAGCGTGGATTTTGGATGCTGTCGTTCCAGACTTTCACCTGATTTCCAATAATTTCCGCATTTGCGGGAACAAACTGACCTTCCTGTTCGGCAATCTCGAAAGTGCGCAAGGCTTTGCCGTCGTTTGCGTGAAGGCCTTCTGCGTAGTCGAAACTAACGAAAATGGCGTTGCCTTTCGTTTCGATGGATTTGAAAAGCGGTCCTGACGGAACCACATCCAAGCCATACAAATCGTGCAAGGCCCAGCGTGCGAGGCGTTGTCCGACGGCTTTCTTGTGGCGTGGATGCACATCGTATTTGTCGCCGAAATCGCTGCAAACCGCCATGCCCGTATTTTCCAACTTGCTCATTAACAACCGCTGACTGTTGCGGAAAGCCGGCCAACTCGGTCTGTCGTGACTCGACAGTTGCACGAAATAGAAAGGCAAATTATCGCCAAAACAATTACGCCAGCTTTGCACCAAAAGCGGAAACAGTTTTTCGTGCGTCTCAATGTTGTGTGCATTCGATTCACCCTGATACCAAATCACGCCCTTGATGGCGCATCCTTGCAGCGGTAAAATGCCCGACTCGAACAGATAGCAAGGCTCGTAAGGATGGCGTTGCAACTTGGTTGCCGATTTGGCAATGTTCTTTTTGGCGCGGTCGCGCACCCATTGCTGGATGAAATCGCTGTCTTTCCAATTGTAAAGCATGTCGGGAAATTCAAATTCCAAGGTCTTGCGGTCAATCCATGATTCGGTAGGAGAACCGCCTACGGCATTCAGAATCAATCCGATGGGAACATTCAGACTGTCGGAAAGCATTTTGCCGAATTGAAAAGCCACGGCGGAAAACTCCGTGGTGTTTTGCCCGTTGCACATCTCCCATTTGGCAGGTGCAAAGTGCATCAGCCGGTTGACGGAATCCAAAGCCGTTTCAGGCCATTCGTAATCGTTGGTCAGCCAATTGCATTTTTCATTGAAAAGGCGGATGTCGGGATTTGTGGCAAGATAATTCTTGATTTCATTTTGCTCATCTTCAATGCTTTGATCGACACGAAAAACCATGTTCGATTGGCCCGAGCAAAGCCACACTTCGCCGAAAGCGATGTTTTTGTAGGTGATTTCACTGCCCGCAGATTTTTTCGAAGCGGGCGATTGACTCCGAACCGTCAAAGTGTAGTTTGTTCCAGCGGCCATTGGGTTGAGCGTTACGCTCCAGCGACCATCATTGCCTGCTGTGGCTAGTTGCGTTTGGATTTCCTTCGCTTTCCGTTTTTCGGGTTGGCGCAACAACACCGAAATTTGGTCGCCGGCATTAGCTTTTCCGCTGATGGTCAGTGGGATGTCGCGTTGCAAGACCATGTTATCGGAATAGAAATCAGGCATTTGCAGGCCGCCAAAATCGCCCGTGATGGCTTGATAGACTTGCCGCGCAATGATGCCCGCACCTTCTTTAGTAGGATGCAAGGCATCGGGGAAAAGGTCAGGGCGATGATAAAGTATTTCCTGCAAATCAATCAGTTGGCAGTCAGTTTGTTCAGTCACGACTTCGATGCAATGCTGGATTTTCCAATACCAATCTCTTGTCCCCGACTTAAAGCGCCAATGGTTGTGACCGATAGGTGTCATGCGGCAAATATAGATTTTACAGTTCGGATTTGCCGTCCTAAAATCCTGAATCAAAGCCATATAGTCTTTGATGAAATCATCGCCATAATTCGGCCAATCGCGAGGGTCGGTGTCGTTAAGGCCAAGGTGAATGACGACAATGTCGCCTGCAAAGGCGATGGCGTTTTTGTATTCCTCCTGCTCGTTGTAAGGTCTGTGGCCTTTCCTTAAAAGCGTGGCTCCGCTTTTTCCGAAGTTTTTCACCAAATAGTTTTCGCCCAAAAGTTGCTGCAACTGAACTGGATAACTTTCCTTTTCAGGATTTTCCAAGCCATAGCCAAAGGTGACGCTGTTGCCCACGCAAGCCACTTTCACGGGTTGCGCCTTCAGCAGCAAAGGCAACAATAAAACGATGATTAGACACAGTTTTCTCATGTCGATGAAATTTGCTTGTGCAATATTACGGAATATTTCTTTTTCCAAACGGAAAAGCCATATCTTTGCCCGAAAATTTCAAAAAGACAAAATCATGCAGAAAATCATAGGTTTGATAGATGCTCCGTTTACTCCTTTCAAGGAAAATGGAGACGTGAATTACGATATTATTCCCGAATATGCCGCTTTGTTGCAGCGCAACGGACTGAAAGGTGTTTTCGTAAATGGTTCATCGGGAGAGGGTTACATGCTCACCGAAGACGAGCGCATGAAGTTGGCCGAGACTTGGGTGAAAGCTGCGCCCGAAGGCTTCAAGGTCATCGTACATGTGGGCAGTTGCTGCGCCCGCAACAGCAAGATGCTGGCCGAACACGCTCAGGAAATCGGTGCCTGGGGCATTGGCGCCATGGCTACGCCTTTCCCGAAAATCAACCGCGTGGAGGAATTGGTGAAATATTGCGAGGAAATCGCTTGCGGCGCACCCGAACTGCCGTTCTATTACTATCACATTCCTGCTTTCAACAATGCCTATCTGCCTATGGTGAAGTTTCTGGAAGACGTCGATGGCCGCATCGCGAATTTTGCCGGCGTGAAGTACACGTTTGAGAGTTTGTATGAGTTCAACCAGTGCATGCTTTACAAGAATGGCCGTTTCGATATGCTTCACGGTCAGGACGAGACCATTCTGGCTTCGTTGGAAATGTGCGGAACGCAAGGTGGCATTTGCGGCACTTCCAACTACAACGGACGTTGCTTGGTTGGCATCATCGAGGCTTGGAAAAACGGCGATTTGGCCAAGGCGAGGGAGTTGCAGAACTACGCCCAAGATGTGATTAATGTGATTTGCCATTACCGCGGCAACATCGTGGCTGGCAAACGTATCATGAAACTTCTGGGCTTGGATTTGGGCCTGAACCGCACGCCATTCCAAAACATGACTGATGAAGAGGAAAAGGCTATGAAACAGGAACTTGAAGCCATTGATTTCTTCAATAAATGCAATCAATAAATTTACAAAACACTAATTAACAATGAAAAAAAGTATTTTTGCAGCCTTGTTTTTGGCTCTGTTCTCAATGAACATTTTCGCACAGGAAAAAGAATTGAAACCCGGTCTTTATGCAGTCAATGGCGATGAGTATTTGCCCATTTCAAACACTAGCGGAAAGTCTGTGAATTCAGGTTCTAGTTTTTTTGGCTTTGAAATCGGCAAGAAACAATATGAATACAAAGGTACAACATCTGAAAATCCATTCACAGGAACTTTTTTGATGGTTTGCGATCCAAACAAAGAAAACGTCAGATTTGCATGGGGAAAATATGAACCTTTTGTCAAGTCGATGACCCCAGACAACATGCTCATCATTCCGCTTAATGTTGAAAAGAAAAAGCGTGTTTATGTGGAAGGAACGACCATAATGGGCATTAATACGACATCTTACGAGCGTGATCCGTTTACTTGGGAAAAAATTTCCGACTACGCATATTTGATTACGACCGAACTTCAACCTGGTGAATATGGCATCGTATTTAAAGCTGCTGAACTTGGCAACTATGAATTTACCGCTATCTTCGATTTCACCGTCCCTGCTGAAACCATTGAAGAATAAGTCGCTTAATAACTGATTATCAACATTTAAACAACTCAGAAGATGTCGCATAAAGAGAAAATGAATTTAAAATCCAAAGCAATACGACATCTTCTGATGTTTTTATTGCCGTTCATCACAGTTTTTGCTTTTGGAGCAAATCACGATTTCAATCATCTGGATTTGAAACCTTTAGCGCCATTGTCAGTCAGTGGCGGGCAAGGTCTTTCGGGACATTTCGCAGGAGTTGTTGATGGAAAGATAATCGTTGCAGGCGGTTGCAATTTTCCAAATGTTCCTGCTGCCGATGGTGGCGAAAAAGTCTTTTACGACGACATTTATCTCCTTGAAAACGCTTTCAAGGACAACGAAAACTGGAAATCCATCGGAAAACTGCCAAAAGCCGTGGCCTACGGTGTGAGCGTCTCCACACCACAAGGTTTGATTTGCCTCGGCGGAAACGATGGAAACCATAGTCTGGGCGATGTTTTACTCATCAGTTTTCAAGGTGATGAATTGAAAATTACAGCCTTGTCATCTTTGCCTGTGGCTTTGGATAACATGGCTGGTTGCCTGTCGGAAAATGTGATTTATGTGGCTGGCGGACAAAGCGATGGCATTGGCTCAAACCGAGTTTTCAAAATTAATGTTGAAGCTTTGCTGAAAGGTGAATCTTGGGAAGAAATGCCACATTTTCCTGGCGACTTCCGTTTGCAGCCTTGCATGGCGGTTCAGAGCAATGCCGGCAATCCGAATCTTTACCTGATAGGCGGTTATGCTGCTCCGACCGAAAGTCGCGAAGGCATCGTTCATCACAACGGCTTGCGCCTTGATTTGAAAACTGGCCTTTGGTCGGAAACGGCTCCCATTCTTGCCGATGCCGATGGTGCGCCGCGTGCGCTGATAGGTGCGGTCTGTTCTGTTTCGGGCGGTTCGCATTTGGTTTTCTTCGGTGGCGTAAACGCTCAGATTTTTGAGGCAGCCATCAACGGAAAATTGGGTGAAAGTCATCACGATTATATGTCGCATCCTGCTGATTGGTATCGTTTTAACGACAAGGTTTTGGTGTATCACACGCTCACCGATACTTGGTTTGAAAACGGTTCGTTTCCGCAATTGGCCAAGGCGGGCGCAGCGATTGTTCCTTATCAAAATGGCTGGCTCGTCGTTGGAGGCGAAAGCAAACCTGGCATCCGTTCCGATGAGGTTTCGTTTGTCTCGTTGGAAAACAAAAAGTCATTCGGCTGGCTGAATTGGTTGGTGCTGGTTGTCTATCTGCTCGGCATGTTGCTTTTGGGCTATTATTTCATGCGCAAGGAAAAAGGCGGCGATGATTTCTTTAAAGGCGGTGGCCGCATTCCTTGGTGGGCGGCAGGCATCAGCATTTACGCTACCATGCTGAGCGCTATCACCTATATGGCTTATCCGGCCAAGGCTTACGCAACAAATTGGACTTATTATCCGATGCTCATCACCATTTTGTTGGTGAGTTTTCCGGTCATCAAATACTATTTGCCGTTTTTCAGGCGACTGAATGTGACCACGGCCTACGAATATCTGGAACGCCGTTTCAGTGGTGCTGTCCGCCTGATGGCAAGCGCGGTTTTCATCATCTTCATGGTGGCCCGAATGGCGCTTGTGCTTTATCTGCCTTCCTTGGCTTTGACTGCCGTGACGGGCATCAACATTTGGGTCTGCATTGCCTTGATGGGCGTGATTACAATCATTTACTGCACCATGGGCGGTGTGGAAGCCGTTATCTGGGGCGATGTGGTACAAGGCATCATTTTGGTGGGCGGCGCTTTGGTTTCGGCGGCTTACCTGATTTTCTCCACCGAAGGCGGTTTTGGCGGTTTTGTCGACATTGCCATGGCGGATGAAAAACTGAAACTGGTCGATTGGAGCTTCGATTTCACGAAAGCCACGTTTTGGGTTGTCGTTTTGGGCGGCATCGCCAACAACCTGATTTCCTACACCTCCGACCAGACAGTGATTCAGCGTTACCTGACCACGAAAAACGAAAAAAGCGCCTCGCACAGCATCTTGCTCAATGGCGTGATGAGTGCCGTGATTTCCATTGCTTTCTTTGCCATTGGCGCAGGCCTTTACACTTTCTTCAAGACCCATCCGGCCGATTTGGACATCTCCATGACCAAGACCGATGCCATATTCCCATTTTTTATGATGAGTCAGTTGCCTGCAGGTGTGGCGGGCTTGCTGATTGCGGCCATTTTTGCCGCCACCATGTCAACGATTTCATCCAACATAAATTCCATTGCCACGGCTTTTTCCGTCGATTTCTACAAGCGTTGGCATACTCAAACCACTGACAACGAAATGCTTAAAGTGGCGCGTTGGGCTTGTGTGGTTTCGGGCATTATCGGCGTAGGCTTGGCCTTACTGATGGCCACTTGGAGCATTTATTCCCTGCTCGATTTCTTCCAGGAAATCTTAGGCTTGCTGTCCTCGGGCTTGGGCGGCCTCTTCCTGATGGGCATTTTCTTCCCGCGTATTGATGCAAAATCTGCTTTGACAGGTTTCGTTTGCGGCATTGTGGCAGTCTTCTGCGTGAAATATTTCACCAACCTCAACCTGCTGCTTTACGGTTGCATCGGCATGGTGGTCTCGGTGGCGGTGGGCTATCTTGTGAGTCTGTTTTCGCCCAACCGCAAGGATTTAAAGGGATTGACTTGGAAAGAATTAAATGAATAATGATTTAATCTTTATATACAATGGATTTCAAACAATTAGCTCAACAATACAAGCACGAACTGCTCGACAAGGTGGTTCCGTTTTGGCTTGAAAAATCGCAGGATAAGGAGTTTGGCGGCTATTTCACTTGCCTCAACCGCGATGGTTCTGTTTTTGATACCGATAAATTCGTCTGGCTGCAAGGTCGCGAAGTCTGGATGTTTTCCGTCCTATACAACAAGGTGGAAAAGCGTCAGGAGTGGCTGGATTGCGCCATCCAAGGGGCTGAGTTTCTGAAGAGATACGGTCACGATGGCAATTACAACTGGTATTTTGCCCTTGACCGTCAAGGCAATCCATTGGTTGAGCCATACAATATTTTCTCCTATACTTTTGCGGTTTTGGCTTTCGGTCAACTAAGCATCGCCACAGGCAACAAGGAATATGCCGACATCGCCAAAAAGACTTTCGACATTGTACTTTCAAAAGTCGATAACCCGAAAGGAAAATGGAACAAGACCGTGTCGGGCACCCGTCCGATGAAAAGTTTCGACCTTCCGATGATTCTCTGCAATGTGGCCTTGGAAATCGAGTCGCTGCTTGAACCTGAATTCCTACAAAAGACCATCGACACCTGCCTGCACGAAGTTTTGGATGTGTTTTATCGTCCGGAACTGGGTCTCATCGTCGAGCATGTCGGCATTGATGGCGAACTGATGGACAACTTCAATGGCCGTCTGCTCAATCCGGGCCACGCCATCGAAGCGATGTGGTTCATCATGGATTTGGGTGTGCGCCTGAACCGTAAGGATTTGATTGACAAGGCTGTGAAAATCGCCCTCAGCGAAGTGAATTACGGCTGGGACAAAGAAAACGGCGGCATCTTCTATTTCCTCGACAGAAAAGGTTATCCGCCCGAGAAACTGGAATGGGACCAGAAACTGTGGTGGGTGCATATCGAAACCCTCATCACGATGCTGAAAGGCTATCAACTAACTGGAAATCAGGAATGTTTGGATTGGTTTGAAAAGGTCAACGATTATGTCTGGACGCATTTCACCGACCCTGAATATCCGGAATGGTACGGCTATCTGAACCGCCAAGGCGAAGTGCTGCTGCCACTGAAAGGCGGCAAATGGAAAGGTTGTTTCCATGTGCCAAGAGGCCTGTTCCAATGCTGGCAGATATTGGAAAAATTGTCATAAACCAAAATTGAAAAACATGATCTTAGCCAAATTAACTGATAGCAGCCGTTACGAAAACTTGCATCCATTGCTCAGGCAACTGTTTGATTATGTAAAATCTAACGATTTGATGAACAAGGATTTAGGAAGAATAGAACTGCAAGGCGATGAGTTGTTCATCAATAATTCAGAACCGACATTATTGAGCAAGGAAAAACAGGTTTTGGAAGTCCATCAGCAATATATCGATGTTCATATTCCGCTGAATGGCAATGAGATAGTGGGTTGGAAAGCCCTGAGCGATTTGCACGAGCCAATGCATCCTTTCGATGCTGAAAAGGATTTCGCAGTCTATGACGAACCTGCATCAACTTATTTTGAAGTGAAGCCAGGCGAGTTTCTGATTGTCTATCCCGAAGATGCCCACGCTCCCATCATTGGCGAAGGAAAGTTGAGAAAACTAATTGCAAAAGTGAAATTATGAATAATCATAAAATAGGTATCGACCTGACCGTCAGTCCTTTCGGGAAGGTCAAAGATGAAGATTACAAATTGGCTGTTTTGCCATGGGGCGCAACCGAACCGCACAACCAGCATTTGCCCTACTTGACCGATTGCATTCTTTCACAGGAAGTTGCTCTTGATGCTGCCAACCGTTTGTTTGAACAAACGGGCTTGCGTGCGATGGTTTTGCCGCCTATCGCCATGGGCGCACAAAACCCTGGTCAGCGCGATTTGAAGTTTTGCATCCATTACCGTTACGAGACGCAGAAAGCCATTTTGAGCGACTTGGTGGCTTCCTTGCATCATCAAGGTTTTCGTAAGTTGGTTATTATCAATGGTCACGGTGGCAATTCCTTCAAGCCAATGATTCGTGATTTGGCCGTCGATTATCCTGATTTTCTGATTGCTTCTACGGAGTGGTACACCATCGTTTCGCCGCAAGGTTACTTTGAGGAAAAGGATGACCATGCCGGCGAATTGGAAACCTCGGTGATGATGCATTATCATCCCGAATGGGTGAATCTTGCCGATGCAGGCGAAGGCAAGTCACATCCTTTTGCATTGCAATCGCTGAACGACAAGACGGCTTGGGTGCCGCGCAACTGGCTGAAAGTCACCAATGACACAGGCATTGGAAATCCAAAGAAAGCCTCTGCCGAAAAAGGTTGCCGCTATGCCGAAGCCGTGGTGGAAAGGTTGGTAGCTCTGTTTAAGGATTTGGCTGAAAATGAGGAGATTTATTGAATAATCAGCTGTTCAGCCTTAACTTTCGGCACATAATGGACGCCGTTTTCATCGCGGTAATAGGCACGGCTTTCGCTTTCGTCGATGCTCACTAACTTGATTTTTTCGGCACCTTTTCCGATGGCGACAATGGCCAAAGGCTCGTAAGGAAGGTTGAAAGCCTTTGTGATTTTGGCTTTGTTGAAAGCGCAGATAATGATGCCGTTTAGACCCATTTCGGTGGCTTTCAGCAACATGCTCTGCATGGAAATGCCAAGGTCGATGTCGATGATTTTCGTTTCGGGTGCCGAAGTGCAGACAATGATAAATGCTTCAGGTTCAGTGTCTTGATAGGGCAAATGCAATTCGGGCAACATGCCGCCCAGCTTGATGTTTTCCAGCACTTTTTCGGCTCCTGTGTCTTTCGTGACCAATTTGAAACGAAGCACCTGCTGGTTTTTGCCTGTCGCTATTTTCGTGTTGACAGCCACGATGCGTTCCAGCATTTCGCGCTTCACGACATAGTCTTTCTGATACCCGCGGTAACTGCGGTTTTTCTCCAATAAGGTGTCTAAACTATTGTGTTTCACTACGGTTTTCTTGGCACCTGCGCCGAAAACCTCTTCATATCTTTTTTCCAAATAGCCGTCTGCCATGATTGATTAATTTAATGGCCATTAAAATAATGGCGGTTAAAATATGGGCAAAGATACGCGTTTTCTCGTTGGCACAAATAGGTTTTCAGTATTTTTGTCGGCAAAATAATCATCCATGTCGGGTCTTGAAAGTTTAGGTTTATGGGGCTTGTTTTTGGGCACTTTTCTGGCTGCCACGGTCGTGCCTTTCAGTTCCGATGCCTTGTATGTAGCCATTCTTTTGGCTACGAAACAGCCTGTCAGTTGCTTGATTGTTGGCACATTAGGAAATTGGTTGGGCGGCATCACCACTTATTGGATTGGGCGCATTGGCCGTTGGGAGTGGGTGGAGAAATGGTTCAAGGTGAAGCGCAAGACTTTGGAAAAACACAAGGCCAAAGTCGATAAATATGGCGTGTGGCTGGCGCTCATCAGCTGGGTTCCTTTCGTCGGCGATGTGTTTGTGCTTGCTTTGGGTTTCTACAAGGCGCGTCCAGGCTGGACGATGCTGCTCATGCTGATTGGAAAGTTTTTAAGGTTCTGGATATGGAGTTTGATATTCGGTTATTTGTAAAACATCTATTGTCATGACCATCTCATTTTGGACACTAATCGGACTTGTTTTCACCATTGCCATCATCATCACCATTGGCTCGTTGTCGGGCAAAAAGGTGAAGAATGCCAACGACTTCGCGACTGGTGGCGGCAAGGCGGGTTATTGGATAGTGTGTGGTGCCATCATGGGCACTTTGGTGAGTGGACAATCGACCGTTGGGACGGCCCAGCTGGCTTTCACCTACGGCATTTCGGCTTGGTGGTTCACCCTTGGCGCGGCCATAGGTTGTTTGATTCTTTCCATTGCCTACGCCATTCCGCTGCGCCACAGCGAAAGCGTCACGCTGTTGGAAGTCGTTTCGAAAGAATACGGCAAGAAAGCCGAAGCCGTCGGAAGCATTTTGTGCTTCTTGGGCATGTTTGTGAGCATCGTGGCACAAGTGCTTTCGGCCTCTGCCCTACTCACTGCCTTATTTCCCATCAATTTCCTCATCGCCGCCTTGATTTCCATCGCCTTGATGATTGTCTATGTCGTCTTTGGCGGCTTGTGGGGTGCAGGAATGGGCGGCATCGTGAAGTTGGCTTTGCTTTACGTCAGTGCCATCGTTGCGGGCATTGCCGTCTTTGGCTTGGCAAAAGGCTATTCCGGATTGATTGAAACCATACAAAACCTATTCACAACCACCGATTTAGGAACGATAAACGACCTGAATTCGACGGATACCATCAACCATCGCTACCAAAGCATGTTTGCCCGTGGTCCCATCAAGGATCTGGGTTCGTGCCTGTCGTTGGTTTTAGGCGTGTTGGCCACGCAGACCTACGCCCAAGGCATCTGGTCGGGAAAATCGGACAGCGCAGCGCGCAAAGGCGGCATCATCTGCGCCTTACTGACACCACCCATCGGTTTTGCTTGCATCTTGATAGGCCTTTATATGCGCGGACACTATATCACTGCAGCCGAACTCGATGCCCTCGGCGGCGTGATGCCCGAAGGCATGATGCTGATGGAATCGTCGGCGCAAGCCTTCCCGCTCTTTGTGCTCAACCACCTTCCGAAACTCTTCGGCGGCATCGTTTTAGGTACATTATTAATCACCATCGTAGGCGGCGGCTCGGGACTTTCGCTTGGTGCTTCAACGATTTTGGTGCGCGACGTGTTCACAAAAATCAAACCTTCGGTAAAAGAATCAAAACGCAACCTATTGGTAACGAGAGCAACCATCGTGTTCATCCTCATCATCGCTGTCGTTTTAGCCAACTCGTTTTCAGGAAGTTTCATCAACGATTTGGGTTTCCTCTCGATGGGATTGCGCGCCACGGCTTGCTTCTTGCCTCTCACTTGTGCCTTGTTCCTAAAAGGCCGTATCAAACCACGTTGGATGCTCGCCTCGATGATTGCGGGAACAGCAATGCTCATCATTGCCAAGATTTTCAGTCTGCCTTCCGACCCGATGTGGTGGGGACTATTGGTTTGCCTGACTTTCTGCGGAATGGGTTGGAAAGCGAAAAAAGACTAAAACTCCTTCCCTATCGAAAAAATATCTATTTTTGTTCCAAATTAATCATAAATAATCATCAGAAAACTCCATTAATGTTATGAAAAGACATTTCCTTTTGCTTGGTTTGCTGATGGCAACAGGATGCCTGTTTGCACAAACCACAGCTACCATCGATTTCAACGATTACACTGAGAACGCCCCGCTCAATGGCCAACATGACTGGGTGGCACGAGCCCACAGCGCAGGCGGTGGAGTGCTCAAGACAGAATACCTTGGCGCAGGCGGCAATATCTGCCCCGACGAAACCATGGGTGCCTTCTTCGACAACGCCAACACCAACTTTGGTGAAGTCGCAACGCACAAATCAACCAGCGATTTTGAATTCGATTTCTCGACCGGAGGAACCATCGAAATTGAAATAGACATGCTCCGCAACTGGTGGGGAACCTGCTTCGGCGTAGGCTATGATGCCGATGGCGATGGCTCGGTGTTGCCTCCGATGAGTTACGAGACCACACAGCCTAACCCTAACCTCACCACCCAAGATGGCGGTATCTATTTCATCACCACTGGCGAGAGTACACAGGAAAAATATGTGAATGGTATCGTCTTGCCCAACAACACCATGCCTGTCGATTTCGACTACCCGACACCATCCACTTCATGGACACGTTGGAAAATCATGATCGACCTCGAAGCCAACAATGGCGAAGGCAGCGTCACCCTCTTTGCCGACCACAACTGCACGGGCGAATACGAACCAATCCCTGAAATCCAAGGCATCAACGCTGGCCTTCATCCAGGCAGCGGCGACCGCTTCGACCCTGCCATGTGGGACGGTGTCTTCTTCCTCAGCAGCTCTCATGGTGGATTCGACAACATCACCGTCACCCACACTCCTGCCGGTTTAGCATCACAGTTCATCGAATTCGAAGCCATTAATGACAAACTCAATTTCGATGCACCTTTCGAACTTCACGCCACCGCCACTTCTGGTCTGCCTGTCAGCTTCGAACTTATCGAAGGTCCTGCCACACTCAATGGTAACATTGTAACATTGACGGGTGAAGAAGGAACTGTGAAAATCCGCGCCACACAAGCTGGCGACGGCACCCAATGGCAAGCCGCACCTACCGTGAACCGCACCTTCGAAGTCGTCAATCCCGACAACTTCACTCCTGAAATCACGATGCGCCGTCCTTACGATGGCACCATGGTCTATATGACTGATTTGAAACCCGTCATGCTCGTCCTTACCGCTTTTGTCGAACACGGCAACGTCATCAAGTTTGAAGATGTGAACTGCTCTGTCGATGGACAAACCATCCAGCTGCAGACCGCCTATCCCGATGACCCCAACAACGGCTACTGGTTTGGCATGTGGCAGCCTACCACTTTTGGTGAGTTCAACATGACCGCCTCCATCACACAATCGGGTGGCAAGGTCACAACTGCAAGCAACCACTTCACCGTCACCAACGACTTCAACGATGTTGATGTAGTTACGATGAACGGCGACCTTATCGTCAGCCCATCAGCACAAAGTGTACAAGGCGAATATGCCATGCCTTCGCATGTGGGCGCCTTCAACAAAATCAACGCCCACTACGAGCACAACTGCGTAAATGGCAACTGCGACCCATACGACCGCGTAGGCTATTGCCGAGTGAAGAACTTCCGTGGCGAATGGGTCGAACTGTTCCGCTACTGCACACCTTTCGGCGTTGAATGCCAAGACGACCTCGACGTCACCGACTACTCATCGCTGCTCCAAGGTCTTGTCGAGTTTGAACTCTACTTCCAAACCTGGAACGGTTCGGGCTACAATCCAACCTTGATTTTCGAACTGGAAAAAGGCACACCTGAATACCTTTACACCGACATACAACCTATTTGGTTTGGCATCTACGACTTCGGCGACTATCTCAACCAGCAACCTGTTCCCGAAATCGATTACAATTTCATTGACGGTACAGAAAGTGCCAAACTGAAGCTCATCACCACTGGCCACAACTGGAGCAGCGCCCAAAGCGGTGGCTCAGCCTATAACACAGGCAACGCAGCCGAATTCTACGAAGCCACACACCATGTCTTCGTGAATGGCACCAGCACCTTCGAGCAACATCTGTGGCGCACATGCAGCCCGAATCCAGCAGGCTGCCAACCACAAAACGGCACATGGCCTCACAACCGCAGCGGATGGTGCCCAGGCAGCATCGGTTTGGTTTGGGACTACGACCTCAGCAGCTACATCAACGACGGCCACGCCGAACTGTTCTATGAGTTCGACCCAAGTTACATCGACCAATGCCACCCCAACTATCCCGACTGCCACGACGGACAGAACTCATGCCCTCACTGCTCCGACCCCGACAACCCGCTCTTGCGCGTTTCAGGTTCCATCGTGAGCTATTCAAACAACGAAACAATCATCACCGGAGTGACAACCTATCCAAACGTCGATGCCGAGCCTTTCAAAGTTGACATCATGCCAAACCCAGCTAAAGACAACCTCACCATCACCACTGACTACGAACACGGCATGGTGTGCGTCCACATCTTGAACGCTTATGGTGTTGAAGTCCGTGGTTTCGTAATGGAAGGCTCAAAGACCATCGATGTCAGCGACCTCCCAGCAGGCATCTACTTCGTCAATATCATCGGCGGTAAAATGGTGACACGAAAAGTCGTAATCGAATAAATCCAAAAATGAAAAAAGCACTGACATTCCTTCTTCTACTGCTCTCGTTCAATGCGATGGCGCAATCCGTAGTCCAGGTTCATCCGAATCCAAACAACGGACATCCTACCTCGCTGACCATCATCGGCGAACTCAACCAAAACTTCTGGCTCTTTATCGACGATGTGCTGCAAAACGAAGACCCGGTGAACAGCATACAAGTGAACGGTTTTGAGATGAAGGATTATTATGTGCGCGTCGAAATCGACAACCAGCTTCACAACTGTTTCGGGCAATATGTCAACCTGAGCCGTAGCCGCATCTTCGAGATTGAACGCGAAGACGGCTTCTACGGCATGGAAGCCGAAAACACAACTCATGTTCGCCCGCAACTGACAATGAATCTGATAGTTTCGAACAACAACCAAGACTATGGTAACGGATTCCCACAAAATGGGAACCCGTTGCCTCCCCTTCCGGGAATGGGAATGAATCCACATGAATTTGGCGAGGCAAAAGCCATGATTGAGAACGAAACTTTCGACAGTTCCCGACTCACCCTTGCCAAGCAAGTAGTGGCTGGCAACCACCTTTCAGCTTCGCAAATCACTGAAATTTGCCAACTTTTCTCTTTCGAGAGTAACGCATTGGAATTAGCCAAATATGCTTATCCCTATTGCATTGACCCAAATAAGTATTACCTTGTGAACCAAGCCTTCAAACACGATTCGTCGAAGCGCGAATTGGATGAATTAATCAGCGGAAGATGATTCAGGCTTGTCGTCGTAATTGCTGATATTGTCGCAGATTTTCTGGATGACGGAGACAAAGGTGTTCAGGTCTTTTTCTGGAATATCCTTAATGATGTCATTCATCGAATCGATGGCTAGTTGCTTTGTGGAGTCTTTCAGCTGAAGTCCGGCTTTGGTTACCACCACATTGTTGACACGGCGGTCGTTCTTGTCAATTGCCCTACGCACCAAGCCTTTCTTTTCAAGATTGTCAATAAACTGAGTCACCGAGTTCTTATCCTTCTGGATAATGTAGGCGATGGATTGTTGCGTAAGCGTGCCTTCGTTCCAAAGCGTATCCATCACAAGATACTGTTCGGCTGTAAGGTTGACATCATTCTTCTTGAATATTTCGGCCAAATATTTCTTCAACCGGCAATTTAAAATATTGACGAAAACGCCAACTTGCTTTACGAGTATCATGACAATTTCTATTTAGGTTTAACTTGAAGTAAATTAGAGACTCTTTCCTGTATAATGGATTATTTCATTGGAGTTTATTTTCCAGTTCTTTCATTGCCTTACGGACCGGCGTTTCCTTGTAAAGCACTTGATAAACCATAGTTGCGATAGGCATTTGGTCGATTTGCTGCATAGTGATATAACGGATATAATCGGCTGCAAAATAACCTTCGGCCACCATTGTCATCTCATTCAATGCGGTGCGCACCGTGTTTCCACGGCCTATGAGCACGCCCAACTGACGGTTACGGCTGTGACTCGAATAGCACGACACCAACAAATCGCCAAGAATACTAGCCGACATTGAACCTACATCGCACAATTCGCAACGCTCGCCAATAAAGTTGAACATCTCCTTGGCCGAATTCGAGACCAAGACTGCCATGAAATTGTCGCCATAGCCCAAGCCAAAGGCAAAGCCTGAAGCCACAGCATAGATATTCTTCAGAATGGCCGAAAGCTCCATGACATTCACTTTGGTAGAATAGTTCATCACCAAGAAACTATTCTCCATTTGGCGGCCAACTATCAAGGCATTCTCCTCTTTCTGACATGCAATCGTAATGTGTGTCAATCGATTATGCGATACCTCTTCGGCATGAGTTGGGCCTGAAATGAAACACAACTGGTCGTACGACAAGTCGTAATGGTCATGCATATACTCCGTCACGGTTTGGTATTCGCCTGGGATGATTCCCTTGATGGCCGAAACCACAATCTTGTCTTTCAACGAGACATCAAGATGAAACAGATAAGATTTCAGATATGCCGCTGGGGTGATCAAAAAAACGATGTCGGAATTGGCAACCACCTCGTTGATGTCGCTCGAAGGCCTGATGTGGTTCTTATCGAATTCCACATCAGAAAGATAACGGCAGTTACGCCCGTCGTTTTGCAACGACTCAATTACTTCGGGATTCCGGACATACCATCTCACTGGTTCGGTCTTGCCCGAAAGCACCTTGGCGATGGCCGTCGCCCAACTACCGTGACCCACAACGGCACATCTCAAATCTTTTATATGCATATGCAAAATTTTAGAAATTCAAACTAAGTGTCATGCCAAAAGCTGCATTGCCTTCGGCACCCGGAGCGTTGCACTTCAAGATGGATGGCGAAACATTGAAGGAATAATTTTTATTTTGATTTCTGTTATAATCCTCTGCTACCCAGTTTATTCTGCCTTTACCAATGCCCTTGAAAATGAAACCGAGCGGAAGAAGAACATCAGCGGTTAATTCCAAAACATAGGCAGGAATCATAAGTTCATCATCACCAGTAAAACCAGAAACAAATGCCAAAGTCATGGCAGATCCAAATGTAATCCAACCAGGAATCAAGAAGCCGTTACCGGTATTGAATTGCTTTCTTGCACTCATGTAGGTTTCATAACCTTCATAACTCAGCAAGGTCATCAACTCGCTGTCAGACAATTCGCGTCCCCTTATTACAAGGTCACGACCATCGCGTTCCATAAGTCCATTTATTGAAATGGAAGTACTCTGCTGAACTTGGGTTTCTGTCACTTCCTTAGAGATTTTTTCGACATCGGCCATTGGATAGACAAAGATGCTTCCATCAGCGGTTTGAACTTTGATGCTCTCATTTGGAACCTGTTCCAAAATGACACCTTTAATGACACTGCCGTTTTTCAGATAAACGACTTCATGCATGTTGTTTTGGGCAAACATGACCAAGCTTGACAAGACAAGCACTAATGACAATAATAACTTTTTCATAATGATAATTTATTTAGATGAGACATAATTATTTGTAAAACAATTAGAAATTCAAGCTGAAAGTCATGCCAAGCGCCATGTTGCTTGTTGCACCAGGAGCGTTGCACTTCATGATGGAAGGCGACATATTGAAAGAATAGTTTTTACTTTGGGTGCGGTTATATTCGTCGGCCACCCAATTCATTCTGCCTTTACCAATACCATTGTAGATGAAACCAACCGGAAGGGTAATAACAGCAGGGATTGCAAAAATGATGCCTGACTTTAGAAGTTGTTCATCATAGGTGATGAAAGCTAAAGCAGAGAGAACTACTGAAGTCCCAAAGCAAAAACAACCTACAACCAAGTAACCATTACCATTCATATATTGATTTCTGGCACTTATATAGGTTTCATAACCATCTTCACTAAGCAACGATTTAAGATCTTTATCCGATAATTTGCGGCCAGCCAACAAAAGATTGCGTCCATCGCGTTCCATGATTTCTTCCATCTTAAAGGTAGTGCTTTGCTGGGTTTGAGGCTCTTCTACTGTCTCATTTGTGATTCTTTCGACATCTGCCATTGGATAGACAAAGATGCTTCCATCAGCGGTTTGAATCTTGATATTTTCATTTGGAACCAACTCCAAAATGGCACCTTTAATTACACTGCCGTTTTTCAGGTAAACGACTTCACGCATGTTGCTTTGGGCAAACATAACCAAGCTTGACAAGACAAAAACCAACGAGAATAATAACTTTTTCATAAGGATGATTTACATAATTTCGTGCAAAAATAATAATATCCCAATTTAGGAACAAAAATGAATGGGATTTTAACAAATTGTTTTCAAGAAACTGTCAACAGGATTGGCATAGATTCCTAAGAAAATTTCCTTGAGCACCGATTTGTCCATATCCTTGCATTCATCCATCCAAGCCATGTAATCAATGAAACGTTCCTTTTCTTCGGCGGTATAGAAAGATGCAAACTGGTTGCTTGCGCTACGCAAGTCGTGAGCGATATAGTTGTTGGGTTGCAACTTGAAGTTCGAGTTGATTCTCTGGTCCATTAAGGCCGCAATCTGCCGATAAAAGGCACTTCCAGAGAACGTGTCGAGGCGTTTCAGGTCATCGTGACTGACAGGTTCGCAGAAGTGGAAACACACGCGTCCTTTCTGCTGCTTGATGCCAGTCAAGATGCTGTTGAGGTCTTCGCCTGGCTTCTTCTCGTATTTCTGGTTGCGCGAAACGTAAAGCTCAAGTGTCTTCAGCTTGTCGCACGACTCCCATTCGTAGGAAACCGAAACTGGAACGATGTTCAATTCGGCCAACGACTCAACTCTATCGGTATTATTGCTCATGCCAAACATCTTGATGATGGCAGGGTCGGTGGCATCGATGCCGTCTTTGGTACGGCCATTGCGCTGGGCAATCCAAACCGACTCTTTCTGTTCGGTGATGACATGGCGCATATATTCCGACATGTGAAGCAAGCTGTTGTAAAACTCCATCTTGTTGCCACCACGCTCGGTACGGAACATCTTGTTCGACTTGCCGAAATCGATGACCAACGGGTGGCACATCAGGTTGCTGCCAAAAGTAATCTGGCAAGTGCCGTGACCATTGGTATGCAAGGCATATTGCAAAAACATGGCATCGAGCACGATATCGCGATGGTTCGACACGAAGAGATAAGGTTTCTTTTCGCAAATATTCTCCGCTCCAGTGCATTCAAACGAAACCGTCGTTTTCTTCAAGACGCTCTCAGTGATATCCTTGACCAAACCATATTGGAATTCGGCCACAGTGCTCACCTTGCCGATTCTCTCACGCAAAGCCTCCACATCGGCGCCTGGCATGAGATAATTTGCGATTGAGGGAATAAGTTCGTGGTTGGCGATACGCTGCATGGCAGCAGGAATCTCCTCGTCACGATAGGGTCTGATATCGTCAAAATTAGTTTCCATCACTTTCGTAAGTCAATGAATTTGATTGGTTTACGGCTTTTTGCTGGGAAATTGATTTTCTGGATGACCTCAACAGGATGAATCTCGATTTGCGGAGCCACACGGATACGCGAACGGAAACTATCCTTCAGTTCCTTCACCACATCGAAATCAGGTGCGTACTTCAGTCCTATCTTGACCACAACATCATCGGTGCCAGCTTCGCTTTGGCGCACTTCGATGACATAGTTTTCGACATAATCGGTATTGTCGAGCACATCGTTAATCGCTGGAGGATAGAGCGTTGTGCCTTTCAGCTTAATCATGTTGTTCTTTCGGCCGATGAGTGGAGTGAGGCGATAGGAATTGCGACCACACTTGCATTGCTCGACAATCTTCGTGGCAATGTCACCCGTACGGAAACGCAGTAGCGGCATGCCTTCAACACCCAATGTCGTGATGACAATCTCGCCCGGTTCGCCATCGGGGACAGGCAAGTCGTCGTCGCCAATAATCTCAACGATGATAAGTTCAGGATGCACATGACCACCCATTCCAAATTCGCATTCCGAGAAAGTGGCCCCCATTTCGGTCGATGAATAAGTGGCAAACAGCTGCACATCCCATTTTTCCTTAATCTTGCTTCCCAACAAGTTAAGGTTGAAGTTTTGGTCGCGCAAGCCTTCGCCAATGCCGATGATGCGACGAATGCTACTATTCTTGTAATCAATGTTATGGTCTTCGGCATACTGAATCAGTTTCAGTATGAAAGAAGGCACGCACATGATGGTGTCGGGCTTGATGCGGCGGATTGTGTCCCATTGCAGTTCGGGAATGCCATTGCCCACACGGATGACGCCAGCGCCCAGTTCGCGGAGTCCCAAGAAATAGGCCAAGCCAGCCATGAAACGCTTGTCAAGAGTAGTCATCAGCTGAACCACATTGCCAGGTTGAACGCCAGCACATTCAAACGATTTCTTTTCGTTGAAAGCCAAGCGTTGCAAGTCCTTTTCGGTACAGCCAAAAGTGACAGGGTCGCCAAGAGTACCCGAAGTGGTGATGTAGTCAATAATTTTACTCTTCGGGCAGCAAAGAAATTCCTCGTTAAAAAGCTGCAAGTCTTTTTTCTCGGTAAACGGAATCTTCACCAAGTCCTCGATGTGGCAAATCTTATCCACATTGATGCCATAACTTTTGAACATCCGTTGATAATAAGGCGAATTTGAGTCGAGATAAGTCAACGCCTTGTGAAGCAAACCCTCTTGAAACGCTTTGATTTGCTCTACCGATTGGAACTCTATATCATTATTATTCATAACTCTACAATGAATTTTTTCTCATTTTAATGTCAGAAAGCCATTTTAGGAATTCGGTTTTCCAAGCGTGACATTCTTCGCTGCCTTCTATACTGGAAGCGCCAAAACCATGGCCACCTGTCTTGAATTGAATGTATCTGTGATTGACATTTGATGCCGTCAGAGCCTCATCGAGCAGTATTGAATTATGGTAATCCACCACAGGGTCGTCAACACAATTTACGAGGAAAACTGGCGGACAGTTTTCTGGAATGTGACGTTCGATCGAAAGCGAGTCGCACATCTTTTCGTTATGATTCCTGACTTCGCCCAACAAGCCACGGCGCGAGCGTTTATGGACGCAATCTTCAGTAAGTGTGACAACCGGATATATTGGTGCAACAAAATCGGGACGCAGATTGGTATTCGTCGTGATGCCGCTTTGAGTCAAGAAGTTAGTTTGGTTGAAGCATGCCGTTGACATCACCAAGTGCCCACCGGCCGAGAAACCTATCATGCCGACCTTGTCAGGGTCGATGTGATATTCCTCGGCATGTTCGCGCACCCATTGCAAAGCACGTTGCGCATCCGTGATCATGTCGGGATGCTGGTTGCCGCGAAAGAGCCAACGATAGTGCCAAAAATAGGCTCCAAATCCTGCCGTCCTATATCGCAGCACGAAAGCATTGATACCGTTTTTCTGAAGCCACATGGCAACGGAATCACCTTCATCCACTTCATCGAGCCAACAATAGCTACCACCCGGGCAAACGATGACGCCGATGCTATCAACATTGTTTTCGGCAAGGAAAGGCTTGAGCGTGACTTTACGAGTCTTGCTTGATCCAATTCCGTCCCAAATTCGGATAGCATCTTGTGATAATAGAGATTGGCAAGTGGACAGCATAATGAAAAGTATCAAGTATTTCAAACGTCTCATCACCTGAATAACTTGTTCACTTCTTCTTTATTCAACTGACGGTATTTGTGTTGCATGTCGGCAAAGAAATCCACTTGGAAATATTCTTCGTCATAAAAAGACAGTTTCGAATTGGTGTTTGGCGTGCATTCCAAATAGACGATTTCTTCCAATTTCAGGTTTTTTGCTTCGCAAATCTGGTCAGCCAACTTCTTGCCAGCATACGTAACCGATGTTCCTGGATTGTCTTGATACAACTCCGTTACGATGACGTAGGTCTTGCCGTCTTTCTCACGGATTTTCAATCCGCAACTCGATTCCATGTCCCATTCACCTTTGAAGGGAAAAATCTCATCGTAATATTCTGGTGCTACTTTCATTATTCAACCCTTTCGTTTACGTTTCTCTTGGTTCTGTCAACATCCTTACCAAACGACTTGTTGGCCAAACGGCGGTCGCGCGGACGATAGGTGCCTTCTTCCATTTCGCGGAGTGCCACATTGCAGAACAGGCGGAACATCTTCTGTTCTTGGCTTTCGCTGGCATAGAAACTCTTCCATGCGTAGTCGTAGAGGTCTTGCAACTTTTCGGGCGACATGTTTTTGGGCTGATAAACCACTTGACCGGCGTTGTAGTGATCCCAATCGAAATCGAAGATACGGCCTTGACGCATCAAATCGTCGTGACCCTTGGTGTGTGGGAATGGAGCAAAAATGGTGAATTCGGCCAAATCAAGGTCGATTTCACCGAGGAAGTCGATGAGACGCTTGATGTCGTCTTCGGTTTGGTTGTCGAGGCCGAACAAGATGGTACCTTCCACGCCGATGCCATAGTCGTGATAGCGCTTCACACGTTCCTTGATATAGTCGGAAGTGTCGTAAACAGCCTGATACACATACCAAGCGCCTGCTTTTGCAGCGAGTTCGAGCACTTCTGGATCGTCTTCGATGGTGTGGCTGATCCATTTTTTCTTCAATGGAGCGATAGCCTTGAAAAGTTCCATCTCCCATTCCTTGTTCTGTGCCAACGAATTATCAACGATGAACAAGCGGTTGTTGTCGATACCTGCCATGTCTTCCACTACCTTGTCGATAGGACGTGGACGGAACTTGCGGCCACCAAGGTAGGAAACAGCGCAAGGATAGCAACTGAAACGGCAGCCACGGCTGGCATTAAACAAATCTACCATTTGCACACCTTTGTGGTTGTAGAGGTCGCGCTTGTAGAGGTCGCGGCGGCAAGGGCCAACCAAAGCGATGTCGGGTTGGTTACCCATGTAGTTGTAAACCTTTTTCAGGCAACCGTTTTTCCAATCGAGAATGACTTGTTCAGAACGGCCTTCTGATTCGCCAAGAAACACGCTGTCAACATGTTGAACCATTTCTTCAGCATGAAGCATGGTAGAAATGCCGCCAGCAATCACTTGCTTGCCACGCTTGTGGTATTCTTCGGCGATAGCCCAACCGCGCTTCACTTGCGTAGTCAGCATCATCGACAACGCAACGAGGTCGCATGGTTCATCAAAATCGATGGCTTCGACATTCTCATCAGTGAACGAAATATCCACATAATCAGGTAAAGTGGCAGCGAAAGCCACGGGACCATGAGGGGGCAAATTGAAGGTTGTCTGCCCTGGCAACTTATTCCATTTCGGGTAAATGAGTTTCAGCTTTATTGTATCCATATTGTCATGTTTTTATTTTCCTTACGAATGAAATTGCAAATTTATAAAAAACAAAGATTACTTTATGTTTTTTGTGACTTGATTGATTCATTATGGTTAATTTTCCGCACAATGCTGTTGTGCCCGACAAGAGCTTCGGCGGTTTGGATGGCCGTCAGCGAAACGCCGCAAAAGCCATGAATGTTGACGTTCTGTCCGGTGAGATAAAGATTCTTCACCTTGGTAAAGACCGACATCTGCGACAACATCAAATCGTTGCAATCCTTATGGAAACCAAAGTTGGATCCTCGTGGATTGCCATAATAATCGCGGATGGTGAGCGGCGACGATGCAAACGCGAAATCTATGCAATTACGGAAATCGGGAAAGTGCTTCTCCAGCTTGCCGATGACTTGGTCAAGCATGGTTTGCTTCCACTGTTCGTATTCCTCGCCACGATGTCCAAGTCGCGTGCCATCCCATGATTTCACCCAATCGTAATTCATCACGCAAACCACAACCATGGTGCGGGCAAACTCGTCTTGCGCTTCAACCGGTGGCGTGACAAACATCAGGCCATGAGGCCATTCATCTTGCAAAGCATGAGCCGAATCTATCTTAATATTATAGTTATCAATAAGATAACTTGCATGGTTGAAATATGGGAACGACTTGTCTTTGAACTTGATGAAGACCTTGAAACTAGAATATGACTCAGGAATCGACTGAACGCGTTTCTTGAACGACAAAGGAAAAGCCTTCGGGTCGATGATTCGAAGCAACACATCGGGATGGACATCCGAAATATAACTATCGGCCTTAAATTCTTCGCCATCACACGTTTTCACAAAAGCAACTTTATGGTCTTCAACTTCAACTTGAGCAACTTCCTTATTGGCCAGCACTTGCCCACCGGCTGCCTCAATCACTTCCTTTAAAGCTTCAGCCATCTGTTGGCTATGACCTACAAACTGACTCGTCCCATTGATGTGAAGCACGTTGAGCAAGGCATACATGTAGGCAGGGGTTTCGCCACGAACGCCATCAAACAGCGGAGCTGTATAAGTCAGCAAGGCTTTCAATTTCGGATTGCTGATATAGGCATCGATAAGTTTGTCGAAAGCCATAACGAAAGCGTCGCTATGGTTGATATTGAAAAGTTCGCCTTCGCGAAGATAATAAAGGTCTTCCTCTTCGGAAAGTTCAAATATCTTGTCAACGAAAGCCTTAATATTGTCTTTCTCGTCAGGGAAACACGAAGCGAGGTAGGCTACATATTTTTCGCGCCCTTTGGGCAAACGATAAGTCGCGCCATCTTCCTCAATGGTAACTACATCAAACGCGTCGTCATCGGTTGGTCTGAGCGCAATCTTATCCATGATGCCGAGATAGGAAAACAACTTGAACATCGATTCACCTTCGTTGAAGCCGCCAAAGATGTGCATTCCAGTTTCAAACTCAATGCCTTTGCGCTTGAAACATTGCAAGCCACCGCCAATGATGGCATTCTTCTCCAACACAGTCACCTTATAATTCTCCTTGGCCAGCAATGCTCCAGTCACCAAACCACCGAGACCGCCACCTATCACCACAACAGTCTTACGGTTAGCTTCAATCATCTGCTTCCTGATTTCGGCTTCTCCGACAATATGCGAGCAAACCGACATGGAACCGACCAACACGCCCAGAAGCCCATGCGAGTTGATGTTTTGACCCACCAAAAACAAGTTGGGCGACTTGGTCTTGAACGAAACACGCCCAGCCACGCCCATAGTGATATCTTTGGCCAAGCCATACATTGAGCCATCGGGGGTCAAAGTGTAATCGCGATAAGTCAACGGAGTGGCCATATTGACCGACTCGATACGGTCGCGAATATCAGGAAAATCCTTTTCGACCACGTCGAGCAATCTCTCAGCCATCTGATGTTTGAAGGCGACGTAATCATCGCCACGACGACCAACTGAAGTTTCGTCCCACTGCCTCACTGCATCCCTATCCATATAGGCAAGCACGACGCCGTTTTGAGCAAACTCTGAATTAGGGTCAAGACAATGATGCATGTAAAGATAGCCTTGAGGCCAAGACCCGTCAACGCGACCCGTCATCTTCCAAGGCGAATCGGTACGAAAACCATAGAAATTAGAATTCATGTACGGCATCGTTCCCTCCTTGAAACGAAGGAAAAGCGAAAACACAGAAGTAGTATTGTCCATGCTGCTTACCCTTGAGCGATAAGCTTCGGTAAACACATTGCTGTCAACCTGTTGCAACAAAAGCTGTGGATGAATGTCAGAAATCACAAAGTCAGCTTCGAAGAACTCTCCAGTCGATGTTTCAACACCTTTCGCAATCTTGCCATCGAAAAGAACCTTTGAAGCCTTGCAACGGGTACGAATCTTTCCGCCATAACGCGAAAGGACTTCAGCAAGGGCTTTGGCAATGCCATCGCTGCCACCAACGATGCGGAACGAACTCTGATTATAGAAATCGAAGATGAAAGCGTGTGTCGAGAAAGGTGTCTTGCCACGCTCGGCAGCATATAGCGAGATATTACCAACAAGCACTTCGCGAAGCAATGGGTCGGTAATGGTTTCGTTAATCACTTCATCTACGCTGCGAAGGAACAAGTCACCATCAATTTTGCGGTCATCTGTAACCGATTGAAGACTCCGATAGGGTGACAGGCATGCCACTTGTTCCACCAAGTCGCAATAGCGCACAAGGTTGTCGTGCTGCGTCGGAAAACGCTGTGAGAAATAATCGATGAAAGCTTCGCGGCCATTGGGGAAAGCAAAACGTTCACCTTGAAGCGAAACGATATTATAGGCTGCCGTGTCAAGACGTTTCAGTGCAATCTTATCCTTGATTTCCAAATAGTTGAAATAATTCGAAAGCACTTGACCATCATCAAGGCAACCTGCAAAATGCATCCCGGTTTCAAACTTCACCCCATTGCGGGAAAAGCACTGCAAGCAACCGCCAATTTGGGCAGCTTGCTCCAAGATAGTGACATCAAAGCCGTTTTTCGCCAAGACCACACCGGTGGAAAGTCCACCCAAGCCACTTCCTATGATGACACATTTCTTCATTTCAAAAACTGTTGTGAATCAATCGTGATTTCAGCATTCGCAATAGCATCTATACCTTGAACAAAATGCAGATTATCAGGTATATAACTGCAATGTGAAGCAATCAAATATTGGTCTTCGTCGTTTTCAACAGCATAAATCTCGGCATCGCGATGAACCAGAGCCACGGTCCACGCCAATTCGCCAATGCCACTGTTGAGAATCGTTATCGACTTCTGTTTCAATGCATCAATCTCGGCTGCATGGCAACGAATCGACTTCAATGAACGGCGGCACTGACGCTCCACATCGTTGCCTTTATAGAGATATTTGTAGTTCACGAAAGGAAGCACATACTCAGTCGTTTCAAGCTGCTGTCGGATTTCGGCAAAATGCTCAACATAATATTGGTGAACCTGAGAAGCAAGAACGCGAGCATCGCAATTCGCAAATGTTTCGGCAGCCATGCGCTTGCCTATCTCAACATAAAGTTGGCCTTCGCGCAAGACGAAATCCTTCTTAGGCATCACGTGCGAAGCACCATGAATGAAGACAGGCAAAATATCGACACCAAGTTGCTGAGCCAACTGGAAAGCGCCCTTATGGAATCGGATGATTTCACCCGTTTCGGAGCGTGTGCCTTCAGGGAAAACGACTACCGAATAGCCTCTTTCAACCAACTTCTTCAAGCGATCGGCATTTTTGTCGTAGCCATCCGAGACGGGATAAAACTCGGCAAAACGAATGATGAGACCATAGATCGGATTCTTCCAAACCCAATCGGTAGTGAGGATGACCAACTTCGGATTGAGCATCATCACACAAAGCAAATCAAGATGTGATTGGTGGTTGGCGATGATGACGGCAGGCTTCTCAAAACTCTCGCCAACTTCATTGTTCATTATAGTCTTCACTCCAGGCAACAGTTTCAATGCCAATCGGTTAAAGCCAGCTATCATTTGGTGATAACGGTATTTCTTCTTTTCGGTATTAGGCCCAAGGACCATATATATGAGCGTCAGCGGGGTGACGACCACAAAAGCTGCAATGAAGAAGACCAACAATGAAACAAAGGTATAGAGCATCCGCTTCAACGTAAGCGGCACTTGGCGCAACTGGTCTTTCTTCCTGACGAGCCAATTGAAAATGATAGGAGGCAGATAGCAAGCCATGAAAACAACGGTTGCCATGCCTATGATGGCCACTTCGGCTAATGAATGCATGGCGGGATGCTTGGCAAAAATCAAGGTTCCGATGCCAACAAACATCAAGATTCCGGAAAGGATGACACTGTTGCGATAGTTCTTGAGCATGCGCTTGCCGTAGGCATATTCATAGAGCAGACCTTCGGTGATGAAAATCGTGTAGTCGTCGCCCTGGCCAAAGATGAAGGTCGCCAAAATGATGTTCACGATGTTGAACTTGATACTGGCCAAATTCATGATGCCCAAAATCCACATCCAACCCACAGTGAGAGGCAAAAAGGCAAGCAACGACAATTCGAGACGGCCAAACGACAGGCACAAGAAGAAGAACACGACGAAGCCACACACATAAAGGATGTAATCGAAATCGTCAGACAGAGCCGAAACCAAGTTATTGCCGACATCGGTGATGCTGAAAGCGAAACTCTGTTCGGGCAAGGTCTGGCGCAACTCTTGCTTCAGCATCTCTGACGAAGCCAAAGGCACACGCACGAAATTGACCACACGCATCACACTATCGTGCTGCAAGGCATAAGTCGAGCAAAGTTCGTTCAAAGGCCCCATTTCGGTCACTTGCTTTGGGGTGAACGTCTGCCCCAACCTGTCGATGAAAGGTGAAAAAGCACCTTGGTTGAACCCAACCGACTGCGCTTCTTGTTCCACCTGTTTGGCCACATCGCTGTGACGCGTCCAAAACTCGTCCCAAAGGACTATTGACTTTTCCTGTCGCTCCATTGACGGCAGCAAACCATCGAGACCCGAAAGGGTTGCCGAAACCGTGTCGGGAACCAAATGGCGGCAACTGGCAACGATGTCTTCATTCTTTCGTATGGCTTCCTGCAAATCATGGCCTTCCGAAACGACATAAATCAAATCCGTCTCGCCATCCTTCTGCAACGACTCGCTAAGCAATGCCAAATCGGCTTTTTGCTGTTCTGTCATATAGTTGATGTTGTGCAAGTTGGAGTCAAACGAAGTTTCGCGACTAAAATAACTCAACACTAGCGTGATGATTACAATAGGCCAAAAGACATATAGCTTTATCTTCTTCCATCTCTGCGATGGCTCTTTACCTGAATCGACAAACAGTTTGTGCGTTTTTTGCGGAACGGCAGCATACAAAGGCAAGAAAACCATCACGAAAAGAATGGTTCCGACTAGCATCAACGCGCCAAAAAGACCCAAATCGCGCATGGCTTCAGCCTTCACGAAAACCAAACAACCGAACGCGGCAACCGTGGTGATATTGCCTATGACCAAAGGCTGGATAACATCTTTCAAGGCTTCGCGCTTGTCGGGTTGCTGCTTGATATGGTCGAGATAATGAAGCGGATAGTTGACCGCGATGCCAACAATAACCGACCCAATGCCTATCACAATGATAGAAATGCTCGTTTTGAACAATGAGATGACCGCAAGCGAGAACAAACCACCAAACAAAATGGCCAAGCCCAACCAAAGCAGATTGCGCTTGCGCGACATGGTAAACATCAAAATGCCGAAAATCAGCACAATGGCAAGAGCTATGGAAAGGATACTGTCTTTCTTGATGCGTTGTGCATTGCCAACAGCTATCGTTGGTGCACCTACAGCCGAAATGCTGACTTGCGGATTAGCCATCTGCGTGGAATCAATGACTTGCTGAAGCAATTCAACCAAAAGGGCATTGTTTTTCGTGTCGTTTCCATTGAACGGCGAACTGAAGAATGCAAAAGCCTTGTTGCCTTCCTCGTTAAATAGATACTCGTCTTCCACTTGATAGCCTTCCGTAGCATTCAAGGCCGTAAGCCGTTGAAGCGAAAGAGAAAAAAGATTGAGCGGGTCGTTTTTCACACCTTCCACCACCATAGGAGCTGTCGGAAACGAAAGCAGACGCTTGACATTACTTACGCAGGTAGCCACATAATCGGGCTCGGCGAGTAACGAATCCATCCTGCGATAGTCTTGTTCGGTCAAGAAAAGCGGTTGGTTATCACGAATGAAATCGATGGCATCGAAAACCTCCGTGTCGTCAACGCGGCAACGCAAGTCAGTCACCAAGCCAGCAGTATCAGCCTCAAACCAGAATTCTTCGAAACTATCAAGAGCATCGGCAAGCAGCAGCGAAAGGTCATCGTCAGCAAGGGTATCGGCTGAGAAAATCACAGTGACCTGCCCTTGATTGCTCAAGTCGTTATAAACAGAAGTGTATTTTTCCTTTTCGGGATCGGTAGGCAAAAAGTCGGCGATGTTTTCCTTATAGCGCAAACGCATGGCGCTCATCACACACAAAGCCGTGATAACCAACAATAAGACGATGGAAAACGGCTTGTTTTTCGACAACTTATCGTAAATGGAAAGGAAGAATCTATTCATGGCCGTCCTTCAATTTATGAATCAATCGCGAAGGCAAACCATAGAACAAAGCCCCGAAGCACAAGCACGTATTGAGCAAAGTGATACGCAAGAAATCCCAGAATGGGCGGAAATGCGTCACTCTTTCTTCGGCTTTTGGGTAGAAGACATTTACGGCAATCGGGACCAGATGGGTGCCACGCCAAGCTGAGCCAACCAAAAGTTCAAGTTCAGCCTCGTAGCGCGAAGTGAGCAATCCGAGATTGGGAAGCTGATGCAAAAGATAAAGGCGATAACCCGTTTGCGTATCGGGTAAGTTGATGCCCGTTTGCAGCCTAAACCAGAAATTGGAAAACTTGTTGGCAAAAGTGTTTTTTTCGGGCATGTTTTCCTGCTTTAGGTTGCGGCTTCCCACAATCAATGATTTAGGATGCCGCTTCAAGGCTTCCACAAACAAAGGAATGTCTTCGGGAAAATGCTGTCCATCTGAATCAATGGTGATGGCATAATCGAAACCTTGTGTCTTTGCGCTTTCGAAACCACGTCGCAAGGCATAACCCTTACCTCGATTACGACCATATTCCACCACCTTGATTTTGCCACTGAACTCGTTCAGGATTTGAGGTGTATCATCGGTGCAACCATCGTTAACCACAATGATGTCGTCAGAAAAAGCCATAATGCGTTGCACAACATCGCGGATAGTGCCAGCATTATTATAGGTAGGCATTACCACACAGACCTTGAGATCGCGCATCATTTCCCTTATTTCAGAAACATCACATGGGTTCATAATCGAAAAGCAACGACAATTTTGCATAAACCATGGTCTCGTCGGAAACCACGACTTGAGCCTTACAGCCCGTTTCGGTTTCTGCGATGCCCGAAAACGCATATTTTATCATTTTCCCTTCAGCCGGAATGACGACAGAAAGGAATTTTACATTCTTTATGGTCTTGAGATAAAGCCTTTTCCCAAATTGCTTTTCAAGCAATTCATTGGCAATCTGTATGATACATACACCTGGAGTAATAGGATTACCTGGAAAATGTGCTGAATAGATGACATGTTCGGGATTGGTTTGAAGCAAAGCCTCAAAACCATTTTCGGTCGGGTTGATTTCATTCAGCAAAAAGAGAGAATCCAAGAGTTTCATATTCATTGCATTTGGAACAGACCATTGTCAACCGAACCATCAACAACCCTATCGCTGAATCTGATGCAAGTGACGTCACCTGAGGTTTCAGTAAACTCGATGCCACACACCAAATTCGATTTCTTGTCGAAGCGGAAAGTCAGCAGCTTAAACATACGCTTCAAGTCTTTCTTCAAAGGCTTCAGTTCGGCGCGCCAAGTTGAACCATCATCGAAAAGTTTCACGTCGAAGGCCGACTTGTCGAAAAGTTTCTTACCGGTTACGCTGCCCATGATGATGTCGGTAATGCCCTTATACATCCGGTTCGATTTCGCATCAACGATTTCAGTCTTCGCTTCCGACTGCATCAAAACCTTTTCGCCATTGACGACAAGTGCATATTTATAAGGTGAATCATATTCCCAGCGAATCTTGTCGGGAGCAACATAATACATCTTACCTTCAGCACGGGTTGAATCGGCCAACATCGACATTTGCTTGGTTTGCATAAACTTGCATTCCAATGACTTGATATTGGCGGTAGCCTGAGTCAGCACGGCAACCAAGTCGTTGCTTCGGGATTCATCAAGAGGCTTCTGTTGAGCGAATGCCACAAACGACACCAAAACCAAAAGAAAAGAAATACTGAACTTTTTCATGATTATTTACTTCCTATCAAAAAACATCCTAAAACAACGAGCACCAATCCTATCCAACGTGAGAAAGGAATGCTCTCGCCAAACACTATCAAAGCAGCAATCATGCCAAAAACGAATCCTAAACTTGTCAGAGGATAAGCCTGACTGAATTCGTATTCCTTCAAGATATACATCCACAAAAGTGTTGCAGCACCGAAACTGAGACCGCAAGCCCACAGCCAAAAGTCGCCAAGAGCCAACTTGAAACAATTCCAGCTCCACTCAAAAGGCTCCAATTGCTTCAAGGCTAACTTCAACATCACCTGGCCACCCGAAAGGAAGATGGTCTGCAACGATACCAGACCCAACAATCTCCACATATTACTTTTCAATTAAGGTTATCGTATAATCTTTTCCGTCTGAACGATTGAAGAGCAAGATATTCTTTGGCTTTTCAACCGATATATTTTGTTGAGATACAAATAATTGCGATGGAATAAAACCAGCATTCAGACAATGTGCACCTACATAGAACGCCAATCCCGATGCTGTGAAACTCTCGCCAAACAGATGCTTATAACGAAGAATCGGCTTCTCGCCAAACAACGCTCTTGTCTCTTCGAGATAGGCCTGGTCGCACGCTTCGTCGCCATTGATGCCTGTGAGAACAGCATCAACTTCGGATAGGCCTGCCGAGTGCAACATCAAGTTGACATTTGCTTTCAAGTCTTCCAAAGTAGGCTTATACAGCATCTTGAAACCACTCAATCGGCACAAGGCATTGTCGGCCTTGTTGCCCAGCACCACCGAAACGGCAGCTTCGCCAGTAAGCGTCACCTGCTTTCCGAACACCTCGCCTTTTTGCAGAATGGTAAAGAACGAAGGCGTCATCTCATCGTGTCCGCCAACCAAGGCCGAATCTATCTTGCCAAGCCGCAACTGCAACCACGCATCTTGCAAGGCACTATCAAACGATATTCCCTTGTGAGCATAGGTCGCGTTGTAGCCGTGATTCTTCATCTGGATGGCCACCAACGAACTGATGGTGTTGTGAGTCGATTGCATGAAATAAGTAGGTTTCAGCAACTGCTCGCCTTCCTTGCATAAGGCATCAAGGAAAAACTCTGTGTTTTCAATACAGCCAAAACCCGTGCCCGTAATGATGGCATCCACGACATCGAGTTGCGAAGCCTTTATCGCTTCTTTCGATGTTGCCAAGGCACGTTTCAAAATCTTGCCCATCCTTCGGGCCTCAATAGGCGAAACATATTCCTTGAAATTAGGATCAATGCTACGCACAAAAGGCTCAGTATATTCTATTGGCGTCGTCATCCAATCTTCGCTCAGCGGATTCTGAATGGAAATCTGCTTCGCTGAAAGAACATATATCTTATTGTTAATCATTATATTACTGATTTTGATAAAATGAATGACGAGTCGTTACCACCAAATCCGAAAGCATTGCACAAGACATGAGTCAACTCTTTTTCTGTTGATTGCGAAACCGGAACGATTCCATCTTCGATAGGCTGTGACCAATTCAAGTTGACAGGCAAGAATCCATGTTGCAAGGCCAAGATACAGAACACTGCTTCGATTGAACCTGAAGCACTTGTGGTGTGTCCCGTGAATGGTTTGGTTGAAGAAACAGGAGGCACGACTGAGCCAAAAACACGCTTCAAGGCTTGGCTTTCGCTTGCATCGTTGTTAGGCGTACCAGTTCCGTGGGCATTCACATAGTCGATAGCGGTGGCATCAAGTCCGGCCATGTCGAGAGCATCCTTCATGGCACGATAGGCACCTTCGCCATCGGGCGACGAAGCCGTCTGATGGAAAGCATCGCAAGCATTGCCATAGCCCGAAAGCTGGGCAAGTCCCTCAACGCCACGACGGCGAGCGCTTTCGGCGGTCTCAAGCACCAGATAAGCCGCTCCTTCGCCTAAGTTCAGTCCGTTGCGCGTAGCGTCGAACGGACGACACGGCTGTTGGTCGAGAATCATCAGGGAATTGAAGCCATTCAGGTGAAACTTTGTGATGCACTCGCTTCCGCCCACCACAACAATATCGGCTTCGCCACAACGTATCATATTGGCACCCAATATGATAGCATTTGCAGCCGATGAACACGCCGTTGACAAGGTCGTTGCAAAGGCAAACTTGCCAAAATGGTCGGCTGTCATCTCCGAACAACTGCCGCAATCATGAACTGAAATGTATTCCTTGTGTGCTTCGTTGCCGATGTAGTCAAGATAAAACTGTTCGCTCATGTCCATTCCGCCCACAGTGGTTCCCGAAATGAAACCCACTTTAGGCAACATCTCCTGAGTCAGTCGGGCTTCATCAAGAGCTTCTTTCAAGGCCAACATTCCCATCAGCGAAGTACGCGTCGAGACCGTCCCTTCAGGAATACCTAACATGGCACGCATCTCGGCATTGGTAAACTTCACCTCGCCTACCGGAAACTCCTTGTGATCGGTTTTCAAGTAGGCAAGCTTGCCCACACCCGATCGGTTGGACAGCAGCGAATCCAATGTCGCCTGCTTACCCAACCCGATGGCCGAAACAACTCCAGCTCCTGTTATCAATATCGGTTCAGCCATTCCCGATTACTTCGTCCTGTTCTTTTGGATGTAGTCAGCCATCACGGCCACCGACTTGAATATTTCCTTACCCTTCGATGGATCTTCCAGCTTAATGCCGTAGTTCTTCTCCATCAGCACGATGAGTTCGAGAGCATCAATTGAGTCGAGACCAAGGCCTTCGCCAAACAAAGAAGCATTTTCGTCGATATCTTCTGGGGTCATGTCTTCGAGATTCAACACTTCAATGATTTCCTGTTTCAGTTTGTAAATCAATTCTTCCATTTTAGAATATTTGTTTAAATTATTGTATTTTAATTGTTTCTATATCTTTTGCCAATGTTTCTACATCAGCATATTCGTTTCTTTCGATAATGAACAAACGAGCATCGAAATGCTCATCGTCATCACAATTAATCCATCCTCCGATAATGGACTGTGTCGCAGAATCGAGGAAAGCATTCAGCAATTGTCGTGCCATTACGGCCGAATCGGCTTGCTCGAGCACGATGAACGAAGTCTCGCCATAATACTTGTTGCGTATGGCGATTTCGCCAGTCACGATATTGGGCAACGTGTAAACAAAAGCCGCTGGACTTGGAAAAAAGTTTCCGGGGTCTTGGATTGTTGCTTGATAATGCGTGTCGGCATTGAGCGACCCGCTTTGGTTGAAGAAAATCACGGCACGGTCGTCACAAGGCTCGAAACGGACATTATTTTCAGCTTGCAACAACAGCTCGGAAGCCACAAAACCCACACGGCACAGGGCATCCATCTTGAAGAATTTCGGATAGTCGCCAATGTGATTTCTATATAATTCGACAAGCAAAGCCGAGCCTATTTCTTTGCTTTCCAAAAACTTGCCATCAAGCATTGCCAAATCAGGCTGGATTGTCACATAATGTCTCATCATTGTTGGCCTCCTTTCACAAACAGCAATGCCGCATTGCAGCCACCGAAACCAGAAAGCAACTTGATGAAAGCGCGCTTTTCGGTCGGACAATTTTGATTCGAAAGCACGAGCGGATGGCTCACACCTATATTATTATATCCACGAGTGGCCAAAATAGTATGGTCGTCGATGGCTTTCATCGAAAGGATAGACTCGAGCACGCCCGCGGCACCCATCGTATGGCCAAAGTAGCCTTTCAGTGCATTGACAGGAACACTAGAAAGACCTGCCCGCTCAATGGCTATCGACTCCATCTCATCGTTATATGGTGTTGCGGTTCCATGCGCATTGATGAATGCAATCTCATCACGACTAAAATCGCCCAATACGGCTTTCAGTGCCCTAAAACTGCCTTCACCCACACGCGACGGACCCGAAATATGATTGGCATCGTTGCGGATTGCACCACGGCAAGCCACCCATTCGTCAGCCATAACTGCATCGCGGCGAGCATAAATTATGGTTGCCGCAGCATCGCCAAGATTGAGTCCCGTGCGATCGGCATCGAAGGGCTTGCAAGGTTCGACCGACAAAGCCTTGAACGACTGAAAACCAGAAACGATGAATGGCGATTGCACATCGGCACCCACCACAACAACATATTCGAAACGATTGCCTTGTAGATTCCTGATGGCTTCAATTTGTGCACAAACACCTGATATGCAAGCATTCGAGACAACAATAGGTTGATTTGGATTATGGAAAAAATCCGTCAGCTGACGAGCCGCCTGACCTAAAAGGACTCTTTCTTTCGGGAAACCCGTTTCGTTAGCATCAAGCAAATGGACATTGCCCTTGGTGGTCGAAAGAATGAAAAGCACCTTTTCGGAAGAAGCATCGATTTTGGCATTGGCCAAAGCTTTGCAGGACGAAAGAATCACCACCTTCTCAAAGAAAGTGTATCTATCATCGATATTATGAGCTGCAAACTCGTCATCTAACGATGGCCTGTCGATGAGCGATGCAACGAAAGGTTCGGGGAGATTCCATTTTCCTTCGTAACGTTTCAGCTCCGACTTGCCCGATTTCACAGCCAAATAATTGGCTTCGGAAGTGGTGCCCAACGGCGAAACGATATTGTCGGCAATTCTCACAATCATGGCTCAACCTCCCATTTTTTCTTCCATTCGGTGTAAAACTCAGGATTGGTAAGTACCAGTTGATAATTGTCCTTATCCATGAAGACCTGCACGGAATGCCCTGTCACCACGATTTCGCCACTCTCGGTGTCACGAATCTCATAGTCGAACACGATTTTTGCAGCTTCGGTCGGACGATAGTAAATGGTAATCTCGGGTTTCATGCCATATACCAAAGGGCGCTTATACTTGAACGAGAGATCAACCAAAGGTTCATAAAAGCCCTTTCCGTACATCGTAAGGTAATCCAAGCCATACTTTCGGCCAAACTCTTCGCGTGCATCCTCGAAATAGATGACATAGTTGCCGTGCCAAACCACATGCATCGAATCGACCTCACTGAAACGGATGTCGAACTTCTTCGTAGCCGATAAACAGGGTTTCTTTTCCATAATCACATCTGGGAATCTATGTCGGTTAAGGCGATTTTCATATTGGCACTCACAATCTCCTCGTCGCCACTCGTGATGGTAGCCTTGACCAATGTCATCTGAAACACTTCTTCGAGCAGTTCGATTGTAGTGGTGAGCAGTTCGCCTTCGCTTGGCATCCGCTTGATTTCAAGATTGCTGATGGCACCAATGACACCGATTTTCACTGTTTTCCCGCTGTTCAGGTTGATGTAGCCCATGCGCGCCGCACAGGTCTGGGCAATGTTCTCGACCAAGCCCGATGCCGTAAGCCGGCCTTCAGCAAAGAAAAGATTATCGGCCCTCACTTGTAATTGCGTAACGGTGAAAGTTGCATCCGACGAAATCAGACGGTCAATCATTACGAATGGCGGCCTTTGCGGAAGCAGTTCATACAGCGTTATGTCATCAATGTTTCTCATTGTTTCCAGAAATCAAAATAGTTGAACCACTGTGTTGGATATTGACGAACCACATCTTCGAGATTGGAGGCAAAACTCTGTGCCATCTGCGACATTTGAACGCGATGGTTTGCTGCCGAGTCAGCAGTAATCTTCCGAACGATGATATGATATTTCTTCATGCCATCTTTCATGACGAACACAGCCAAGGCCGCGACGTTTTTCTGCGTTGCCATGGCGAAAGCGCCTAAAGGGAACTTTGCCGTCTGCCCAAAAAACTCACATTCAGCGCTTTTCTGCGAACCGAAGATGCGGTCGGCAGGCATGCTCACAATGTCGCCCCTATCGATGGCGGCATTCAAGGCAAACAGATGCGACAAGTCCTGACTCACAGGAATCATCTGCATATTGTGCTGCGAGAGAATGCGTTGGCGGTTTTGCATGACGGTTTCTGTTTCGCCTGCATAAACCAGAATACTGAATCGCTTCTGCTTTGGGACCAGTGAATAACCTGCAATCTCGTAATTGCCCACATGGCTACTCAGTTGCAAGAAACCCTCAGGCTTTGCCTCTAACTCATTGAACAGCTCCTGCCCATCAATGCGGAATTTGTATTTCTTGCCTGCATACACGCCGAAGCGGTCGAGGATGATCTGGCCAAAACGGAAATGGTTGGCATAGACATGCCAAAATGCCTTCCATGCACCAAAACCCAATCGCTGGCGGAAAAAGGAATACATCGACCGGAAGCCTTTCCTATTGAAAATCATATAGAAAGGCACCACGACAGCCATCACTCCATAGAGCAGCCACAAAGGCAGTACTCGGAACATGGCAATCAGCGAACGCTGCATCCAAGGTTGCCCGTCAGTCTTACCCGACCATTCGTTATGTTGCAAGGTCTCTTTCACGCAACAATCAGACTATCTTTGCTTCAATATAATCACAGAATTGACTGAAAGTCTTAACATTGGCCATTTCTTCGGTCTTAATCTTGAAACCGAATTTCTTTTCGACGATAACGACGATGTCAACAAAGTCGAGGCTGTCGATGCCAATGTCTTCCTTTAAGCGGGCTTCAGGTTGAATCTTTGCTTCATCAATTTCAAGGTCTTCAACCAGGAATTCTCTCACTTTTGCTTCAATTTCTTGTCTTTCCATTTTTTCAATTATTGTATTTGTTTCAGAAATGTCATTTTTTGCACACCATGATGCTGTGGCCATGGCCGAGACCGTCGTGCAGACGTTCCACTTTCAGGCCTGCCTTGTTCACGATGCGCTCCATGTCGTCGGAATGATACATCTTGCTGTTTCCGTTGGCTATAGCAGTGAAATAGAGGCTCGTCATCGTAAGGCTGAGAGCGGCGGGCGTGTACTTCTGGCGGTCCCAGAACGTTTCCATGATGTAAAGGCGACTGCCTTCGTCCATGATTTTTGCAGCGCGCGATAGGATGCTGTAGATCTCGTCTTCGCCAAAGCAATCCAGGAACTGGCTCATCCAAATGGCATCGTAATGACGGTCGGTTGGGAACTGTTGTGCATCGTCGAGCAGATTGATGCCATAGCCGTTGATACGCTCGTAACCTTGCTGGCCTTTGGTGAAGTTACGCATCATTTCGAGTTGCTGAGGCAAATCCATGATGGTGACGTTGACTTCAGGATTATAGGCTACGCAACGCAAAGCCCAACGGCCTGTGTTGCCACCCACATCAAGCAAGGTCTTGGTGTTGTCGCCAAACACGATTTGCAAAGCCTGGTCGAACGAATGGTCGGAATAGAAATGGTCGAATCCGAACCAGCTCTTCTGGACTTGCGGAGGCAGTTGCGAGAGGCCCTCGTAAACCGTTGGCCAGTCGCCAAAATGCTCCAATCCGGCAGGACGGCCTTCTTTCAAGGCTTCCTCAAGATGGAACCAACCTTCGTAATTCACGTCGTGGTTGAAATCAACATTGACACGGATTGATGGATCGGTGAGCAAGAACCAACCCGTCTTCGACAAGGTGAAACGGTCAGTCGTCGTGTCAACCAAAACAAGGCCGATGCAGAGCGAACCTTCCATGAGCACCTTGACTGCGTAAGGCGAAAGCCCGGTCTTTTCAGCAATCTCTTCTTGTGTCATACCTTCATTACTGTCGCGTAGCATGTCGAGAATGCCAAATTTAATCATCAACCTACCGACCTGAAAAACGATAGGTCCGAAAGCAATGAAATAAGCTTGGCTTTGGGCTTCGCGAGCCGAAAGATGCTCTGAACTATATGCTTTTTCAAGCGCTGGGAAAAGTTTCATATCATTTTCTTTATTACTAATGCAGAATTGGTTCCACCGAAACCGAACGAGTTGGAAAGAATCACATTCAATTCTTTTTCGGTAGGCTTGTTTATAATATTAATGTGTTTCGAGTATTCGTCAGGATTCTCAAAGTTGATGTTCGGAGCGATGAATCCGTTTTGCATCATGAGGATGCAATAGACGATTTCGCTGGCTCCCGCCATCCAACATTCGTGTCCCGTCATCGACTTGGTTGACGAAATAGGCGTTTTCGTTTCACCGAACAGACGAGCCAAGGCCATAGCCTCGAACATGTCGCCTTGTGGCGTCGAGGTGGCATGCGCATTCACATAGTCGATATCATTAGCCAAGACGCCTGCCTCGTTCATGGCACGTGTCATGGCACGATAGCAGCCGTCTTCGCTGGGTTGCGAAATGTGGCTCTCGCCATTCGACGAAAAACCATAGCCACAAACCTCAGCCAAGATGGTAGCACCACGAGCCACGGCGTGTTCATACTCCTCAAGCACCAGCGAAGCTGCACCACCACTCGGGATGAGGCCATCGCGGTCGCGGTCGAACGGACGCGAAGCCTTGGTTGGCTCATCGATGCGAGTCGAGAAGGCACTGATGCCATCGAAGCTACCCATCGAGAGGTAGTTGGTTTCCTGAGCGCCACCGCAAAGCACGACGTCCTGCAAGCCGTTGCGGATGAGCAAGGCACCCAAACCGATGGAGTGTGAACCACTGGCGCAAGCAGCGCTGATGGTCATGTTGACGCCTTTCAGATGGAAGATGGTGGAAAGGTTCATCGTCACGGTGGAGTTCATCGACTGGAAAATGGCAGCCGAACCTATCAAAGTGGTATCTTTCTTTTCCAAGGCGGTTTCGTGCGACTCGATGACGGCCTTAGCCGACGAATCGTTGCCGAACATCACTCCCACTTCGTTGTTGGCGAGAAATTCCTCATCGATACCTGCTTGCTTGAACGCCTCAAGGGTTGACATATAGGCATATTCGCCTTCCTCAGCCAAAAACATTCTCAACTTGCGGTCCAAGACACCTTTTAACTGCGGCTTCTCGACGATGCCCGTCAAAGGCGACCGGTAACCATATTCGGTGCGCTTCGGGTCGATGCCAATGCCCGAACGGCCTTGACGCAACGATTCGCAAACCTCTTCCTTATTCTTTCCCAAGCATGACCAGATGCCCATGCCGGTAACAACTACTCTTCTTTGAGCCATAAACGTTTTTTCAATAATTATAAATTACCATTCGATGCCGATGCGCAATCCGACACCCGAAGGCTGCATTTTACCATCTTCATAACCATAATGCCATTGTCCGTTTTCATCCATCCATTCTTGATAGATTTCACGGTTGTATCCTTCAAAGAAGGTCCCGGCCACCATGATGGAAACGGCAAAATCGCGCTTCGAGGCAAAACGGACACCCAAAGCTAAATCAGCATACGTTCCGAAACCATCGCCGAGATAAGATCCCAAACGCAGACGCATGATAGGCGAAACGGGTCTGGCATAGTTGAAATTGTAGTGAATAGCGGCATAGATTGGCACCAGAACATAATCGTTGTTCGTCTCAAAACCCATACCCAAACCGACGTATGCCTTTGGATTGAAATAGAATCCGTGAGTTGTTGACACGCCAATCGAATTGTTAATGTCTTTGGAAAAGGTGTAAAGGTTATTCATGTCAATGAAGCCTTGATAGCCGCTTGGAACGCGAAATTCCGATTTTTGTTGAGCGAATGTTGTTGTCACTGCGAAAAGCAATGTGATGAGGGTGATGATGGTCTTTTTCATTGTTGTTGATTTGTTGATTTGTTGTTTTGCTGTTTTGTTGAATTGTTTTGGGAGACGCGATGAATCGACGTCTCTACAAACTTTCATCTTTAATCTAAATTACGTATAAAGTCCTCCATTTATCGAAATCACTTGTCCGGTAATATAGGCTGCATCATCGGAAGCGAGGAACGAAACCAGAGCGGCCACTTCTTCAGGCTTGCCAAAGCGGCCAAGCGGAACAAGTTTCTTCAGCTCAGCTTCGTTCAGTTCCTTGGTCATGTCGGTGGAAATGAATCCTGGAGCAACCGCATTGACGGTCACCTTACGCGCAGCCACCTCTTGGGCTAATGCTTTCGTGGCACCGATAAGTGCGGCCTTGGCAGCCGAATAGTTGGTCTGGCCAGGCATGCCTTTCAGTCCCGAAAGGGATGCCATGTTGATGATGCGACCGCTGCGGTGCGTCATCATGTCTTTCAGCAAACGGCGCGTGATGTAGAAAAAGCCGTTCAACGTGGTGTCGATAACGCGATTCCATTGGTCTTCCTGCATGAAAATCATCAAGTTGTCTTGACGAATGCCAGCATTGTTGACCAAAACGGAAATATAATCATCAGGATGTGCAGCCGACCACGATTCGAGAGCCTTCTCGATGGCTTCTGCCGACGAAACATCGAAAGGCAACAACTCGCCTTGACCGCCATTTTCTTCAATCTGGCGCAAGGTGTCTTCGGCAGCTTCCTTATTCGACTGGTAGTTGATGATGACCGAGAAACCATCTTTGGCCAAACGGATGGCAGTGGCTTTCCCCAAACCGCGCGAGGCACCAGTTACGAGAGCATATTTCATAAGTGCTTATTATTTAAGATTTTCTGCCAGAAGCAGTGGGTGATTTTTCATATAATTAATCACATTCTCGATGTCATCGTAGAACGGAGTATCTTCGACAAAGACCGGAACGATGGCACGGATTTCATTGTAGAGTCGGCGCGAAGTCGGGCTGAGTTTGTCAGCAATCTTCAGGCAATCGGTGGCTTGTGCCAAGGCGATGTATTGGATGGCGAACACCTGGAAGCAGTTCTCGATGACGCGCTTGCAGAGCAGAGCCGTATTGGTGCCCATGCTGACGATATCTTGGTTGTCGTTGTTGTTCGGGATGCTGTGAACGTAGTTCGGCATGGCCAAAGTCTGGCATTCGGCTGTGGTCGAAGTGGCTGTGAACTGACATGCCTGCATACCATAATTCAGTCCGAGCGTGCCAAGGTTGAGGAATGGAGGCAAGATGCCATTGATGCGATCGTGGAATAAATAATTGAGCTGACGTTCGGCGGTCATGGCCAAACGCACCACGGCAATCTTCACCTTGTCTTCTTCGAGCGAGATGTAGTCGCCATGGAAGTTGCCACCATGATACACGTTTTGTGATTCCGGATCGACGATAGGATTATCGCTGGCCGAGTTATATTCTTCTTCGATGACGCGACGCGAATTCTGCAGCGTCTCATAGACAGGTCCCAAGATTTGCGGAGCGCAACGCAGCGAATAGTAAGCCTGCACCTTATGGTCGAAGACTTTCTCTTCAGCATGGCCATTGTCGTAAAGCTCATGCTCACGCTTTTGCATGCACGAACCGCCTTCAGCAAGTTGACGCATACGACTGGCTATGACTTGTTGTCCTTCGTGACGACGAGGTTCATTTTCTTCCTTGGCCATCAAGTCATCAAAACTCGATGCGATTTCGTTCATCCAAACGGCAGCTTCGGTGGCCCAATCCAAAAGGTTCTCGGCACGAAGTTGGTTGATGGCAGCCAGACCCGTCATCACGCTTGTACCATTGGTGATGGAAAGGCCTTCGCGGATATGCATCGTGATAGGTTTCAGTCCGTTCTCCTTCAGCACTTCTGCCGTCGGGCGCCATTCGCCATGATAGTGGACCTTGCCTTCGCCGATGAGGCAGAGGGCGATGTGGGCCAGTTGCACCAAGTCGCCACTAGCACCAACGCTTCCATGTTGCGGAATGAAAGGATAGATGCCGAGGTTGACGAAAGCCGTCAGCTGATGGACCACTTCGGGATGCACACCCGAGCGGCACTGAAGGATTGAACCCAAACGAGCAATCATGGCGGCAGCGGTTTCGGTATCGCTAAGAGGCTCGCCAGCACCCGTCGAGTGACTCCGTATGATGTTATATTGAAGGTCGGTAAGGTATTTATCATCAACACGCCATTGCGCCATCGGGCCAAATCCCGTGTTAATGCCGTAAATCACCTTGTCGGATGAAAAACGTTCAAGAAAATGATAGCAATCGTCCACTTTCCCAATCCATTCAGGGGCGACTTCCATCTTCTCACCGAAATAAAGAATCTTCTCTATGTCGTTAAGCGTGATTTTGTCTTTAAATGTAACCATAGTCTATACCATTTTAAGAAACGGCAAAAATAAATAAAATAACTATATCATTTATAAAAATCCTTAATTCCGCAACACTTTGATTTAACTTTATTTATAAGTTCCTGAGCAACAAA
>JAKSMV010000022.1 GCA_024400425.1 Bacteroidales bacterium | reverse complement strand
CTCTACGGACAACAAAAAACAAAAGGTCGCCCCATTCGGGACGGCCTTTTTTGTGTGTTTAATTGTAGAGACGCACCATGGTGCGTCTCTACATTATCTGTTGTAACGTGAACCCCAATTATAGGAAACGTAGAAGGTTAGGAAAACCATTTTATGGCGTTCTGAATCCATGATTGAAATGCCGATTGGGTAATATTCAGCTATGGCTCCTACGTTGACGGCATTGATTCTTGTGCGCGATTTGGAAAAATCGAAACTGAAACCTGTCTTTGCATGGATGCCTGGCGAGAGCGATAACTTATCAAATCCTTTGAAAAACGATGAACGTCCCAAGATGTCTCTCCATTGGCTCTTGTTTTCGAATGTCTGTTCCGCTATGACCTCGTTATAGGTGCCATCGCTTCCCATTTCATATACAATTACGTAATAGTAATATGGTTTTTGAATAGCTAGTGATGCACCGGCTTCGTAGTTCCAGCGCATCTCGACACCGCCCCAATAGGGTTTGCCATAAATACGTTTCTCTGCCCCATAACCAACCCGTAATGCAAATGCGTAATTCAGTTTGCCATATACGTATGGTCGCAATCTATATTGAGTGGTGTTGATGGTCTTGATTTCCTTCAACGAATGGATGGATGCGATTTCGAATTCCCATTGGGTTGTGGTGTAGATATTCTTGATTTCCCCAATCTTGAAGCCTCCTGAGAAACCGCGTGAGTTCATCGAAACAAAGCCGTTACTCTGTTTCGTGTAAATCAGTTTTTCTTCCAAGGGTTTGTCATCTTTGGCTGCAATGTCTATTTCTTGTGCCTGTAAACTCAAAAAACTCGTCCCGAAAAGGGCGAGTAACATGAAACGTGAAACCGGTCTTCGGTGGGCAATCATGGTTAATGCCTCCGTTCACCAGTGTTAATAACGAGTCTCTTTCTGGTATTTGTGTGCTTCGCCGTAGTTAGGGCAACCTGAATTTGATTTGCATGACGACATCACGATACCTGAAATAAAGGCTATCAAAAGTGCAATGGCTAACTTTTTCTTCATAGTGTGAAAAATTGATTTGCAAAGTAACGACTTTTTATCGAAATTATTTCCATCTTTGCATAATATTTTATCGCTATGGAAATAAGAAAACCTAACATCGATGAAAGTTGGTATCGTGTGCTTCTCCCACAGTTTGAGGCACCTTACTTTGCCGAGCTGAAATCCTTCTTGATAAATGAGAAAAGACAATACCTGGTTTATCCACCTGGACCATTGATTTTCAATGCTTTCAACCTTACGCCTTTCGATATGGTGAAGGTTGTTATCTTAGGCCAAGACCCTTATCACGGGCCAGGTCAGGCTCATGGCTTGTCGTTCTCGGTGCCTGATGGAGTGGCTTTCCCGCCAAGTCTGCAAAACATATTCAAGGAACTTCATGACGACTTGGGTGTTCCGATTGCAACTTCGGGAAATCTTGAGAAGTGGGCGAGGGAAGGAGTCCTGTTGCTCAATTCGTCGCTTACTGTACGTGCTGGCCAGGCAGCTTCACATTCGTGCCATGGTTGGGAACAGTTCACTGATGCTGCCATCAGAGCCTTGTCGGAGCAACGTGAACATCTGGTGTTCATCCTCTGGGGAAACTATGCTATTGCTAAACAATCGTTGATTGATTCGGGCAAACATCTGATATTAAAGAGTGTGCACCCGTCGCCCTTGTCGGCTTATCGTGGCTTTTTTGGTTGCCATCATTTTTCGAAAACCAATAATTACTTGATTCAGAATGGAATAAATCCTATAGATTGGAGCTTATAATATGAAACAAATCGTATTTGCAACACACAACAAGAACAAACTGCAAGAAATGCGCGAAATCATGGCGGGACTTTATGAAGTGATCGGCCTCGATGATATTGGTTGCCATGAAGATATTGTTGAAGACGGAACTACATTAGACGAGAATGCCAACATCAAGGCTGATTTTGTGACGAACAATTATCATGTCGATTGCTTTGCAGATGACACCGGACTTGAAGTGGAAGCCTTGAATGGTGCTCCGGGCGTGTATTCGGCTCGCTATGCGGGCGAACATTGCTCTTACCAGGATAATGTGGATAAGATGCTGGCCGCAATGAAAGGCATGACCAATCGCAAAGCCGCTTTCCGTACGATTATCGCGCTAAATTTGGAAGGGGAAAAATATACGTTTGAAGGTCGCTGCGATGGACGCATCAGCGAAGTTCAACGCGGTGGCGAAGGCTTTGGTTATGACCCCATCTTCGTTCCTGATGGCTTTGACCAAACCTTTGCTGAGCTTGGCCATAGCGTCAAGAACGAGATAAGTCACCGTGGCAGAGCCACGCAGAAACTAATTGCTTTCCTGAAAGAAATCTGACTATTGTTTCGTTGCGGTGTTAGAGGTGCTCCCTCATATTATTTTGCTTTTAATACTTTCTCGATGATGACTGGAAAATGGGTTTGTTCCAGTTGGTGGATTTTGGCTGCCAGGGTGTCGGGCGTTTCATCCTTGTCAAGCCGACATTGGGCTTGGAAAATGATTTCGCCGCTGTCGTAGATTTCGTTCACATAATGGATTGTGATGCCTGAAACAGGTTCTTTTGCTGCCACCACTGCTTGATGGACATGCTCGCCATAGAAGCCTTTCCCGCCATATTTTGGCAACAAAGCTGGATGTATGTTGATGATTCTTTTGGGGAAGGCTTTGATGAGGCAATCCGGAAGATGGAGTAGGAAACCAGCCAGAACGATGAGGTCGGGATTGAGGGCAATCATTTCTTGGGTGAAGGCCTCTTCGTTGAATTCCTTCTTCGTGACCATGCGCAAGGGAAGGCCGAGATTGTGGGCACGCTCGATGGAGTAGGCTTTGGGGTTGTTGCAGACCACATTGGCTATTTCCACTTCTGGGTCGTTGGCGAAATATTCGGCAATGCGTTGCAGGTTGGTGCCATTGCCTGATACGAAAATTGATATCCTTTTCATTGTCTGAATCTTATGTTTGCTGTTTCGTGTTTGTCGAGGTTGAACCAAATGAGGTATTCGTCTCCAACTTTCCTGAAGTCTATGTGCTTGTTTTCCACCTCGATGGGTTGTTTGCAAATCAGTGTGAGTCCTTCGATGGCTTCGCCATGGTTGGTGAGTTGGATGCTGCCGTCGGGTTGTATTTCGTAACTTATTTTAAGCAGTTTTTCGTGGTAACTGAGGTATTGGCTAATGGTGGTTGGGAGCATCTGTTTCGTTTCCCGTAAGTCAGCGATTTGCTGCAAGGCGAAGTTGAATCCTGGATCTGCAACTGCCGTACCGTTCTCGTTGTATTGCCAAAATCCGCGTTGTGAATCGGTCCATGCAGGATAGGTGTGCGTGATGAAAACGACATGATTGTCAACAAGATGCTGTAACCGATTTTGACTGAAGAAATAATACCATTCATTGTCGTTTTTCACTTCTAAGGTTGAAGGCGTTGCCCATAGTAGGAAAGCGTCATCGTTAGGTAAAGTGGTGATTTGTCGGTTAGGCAAGGCATCGCCAAAGCCATCGTATGGCTGCGTGAAGTGACCGTCGAAGCAATAGTCGTCCATGCGGTTTTCTTCATAGTAGGCGTTCCATAAGTATTTGACCTTGTTTTTCTTCCACAAATCGACAGCATATTGTGGCGAGTCAGGTTGAAGTGCATCGCAAACGAGGTTTTCGCGGTTGTGGATTTCGGTATTGTTGTAGCCATGGTCGATCCACGAAGGTGAGTCGAATTGCCTGCGCATGAACCTGAGTGCATCCTTGAGATTGCTTCTTTCGGTTGTGTAGATTTCGGGCGTGTGAAGGCAAATGTCGAATCCGATATTTTTCAGCAACTTAAGCAATTTGTAGAAATCGCGGTCGGTTTTGACAGTCTCGATTGGGGATGAAAAACTGCCTTTTGGCGCCTCGTTATTCGTGATGTTGTCTGGGTTGTTGTAGAACACGCTTTTTGTCACGGGAATGCCAAAGTAAGCAAATCCTCCAACGGATTCCTCTGGATTTGTGATGTTTGCGTTGCCGAAAAGCACAGCTCGATGTGTGTTGATATCAGTCCAGTCGGCGTGTTCGGTGAAGATGAAGGCTGATTCGTAGCCGTTCCAAACGGGCATGATGCGTGGCAATTCGTTGGTCGTGTGATTGCTGAAAATCGTGAAATTGCCTTTAAGGCTTTCGCCTTTTCTGATATTCCGATAGGAAATGTCAACGAAATAGTCCAGCGTGTCGTTGTCCAATGGGTAATGCATCAATGGGTGGTCGCGCCAATAGTCGATGTTGAAGCACGCGGTGCGTTTTTCGATATCGATTTGCAGCGATGAGATGCCGAGATTGTGGTAGGTTGCATAGATGATGCTGTCGGTTTCGATCATAAAACCTTCGCGGTCAAGATAATAGGCATTTTGGTAATTGCTTGTGTCAACGCATTGGTTGCGACGGTAGATGGTGAGTTGGCCATCGGGCAAGCGCATTAGGTAAGCGAGGCGAAGTAATCTGACATCTTCCTTGAAAGTCGCTTCAGTGCTGAACTCCATTTTGCCATCATTGATGCTTATCATTTCGCGTGATTCCATGATTGATGGGTCGGTGAGTGTGTCGCCATCTGCGTTGATGTATTCGACGAATGGCTTGATAATCAGATTCTCGGAATCGTTTTCTGGTTGGTAGCTTGGCTGCGTTTCGCCTTTGATTTCAATGTTGACTCGGTCGATGAGGATGCGGTTGTGGCTTGGATTCCAGAGGTAGGCCTTGAGTTTGTTTGAGCGAAGATAGTCAAATGGGAAATGGAGGCTGAGTTTCAGTTCCGACCATTTGCCTGGCGCTGTTTGATAGTTGGCCAAGTCGTAACCTTGCCAATAGGCATTGCCGTTTTCGCCCGCGATGTCGAACACGAGTTTGGCTTGGGTTATCGTGTCGTCAATCTTGAACCAAAAACTGTAGTCTATACCGATGTTTTGCTTGGGAAAATCTTTATCGGGTTCGATTTCAAAGCCTAAACCATATTCATAAAGTGAGTCGCAAAGGCAAACGTGAGTTCCTTCGAAGGCAGAACTATCTGTAACGATTTTTATGTTGTTAACGAATGAAGGAAAGGTGTAGCCTTCCTCGAAATTGAGCTTAAGACTCTGTGATTGAGCGAGGTAGGCTACACTTAAAAGTAGTGTGAGTAGGATGGATTTTTTATGTTCAATCCACGTTGTCATGAAGGAATGAATTTGCAGAACTGATTCCGTTTTGTGAGCTTGAATAGCGCGAGATGTCATCGTCGGTTTCCTTGATGCTCATGTCGCGGCGCAGGTAAGCAGGCTGACTTTCAAGTTCTTCGAGTCCACGTTGTGTCCTGAAGTTCATGCTGAGAGCTCTGAGACGTTGCCTCTTAAGTTCTGCCATGGGGTCGATTTCATTTTTCTGTAATTCCATCACGACGGTTTCTTGTGCTTTGGTCTCCACTTCCTGCTGCGTCATGATTCGTGAAGTGATTTCAAAGCCTTCATCGTCATTGCTTTGGCGGAATGGATTGTCGTAACGTTTTACGGTGTGCGACTCTCTTGGCTTCGAAACGGGCTCTGAATCCAATGTGGGCATTGATGGACTGCTTGGTGCTGGCATCGGTGGATTAAACACGGGTTCGTCCAGACTATCTTGATTTTCTTCAGGTTCTGGTTCGCTGTAGAGTGAGTGACGGATGACCTTGTCTTGCGTTTCGGCTTGTGGCATTGTCTCGGCTACAGTTTCCCGTGCTGGCTCTTCTTGCCTAGTTTCAGGTGTTGCCTTAGGCTCATTGTCGATAGGCTTGCCATCTAGTCCGTAGATGATTTTCTTTCCAGAAGGTGCTGCTCCATTTGATTCTGCTTTTGCGGGCTGAACAGGTTTTGCAACGCTTCTTTCTTGTTCAAAACCGGTGGCTATCAGTGTGACACAAAGAGCATCGCCAAGATTTTCGTCGGTGCCATTACCCCAAATGACATCTGAGTTGTTTCCACATGCTGTCTGCGCGATTTCAAGGATATCATCGACTTCGTCCAACGAAACTTCTTCGGCACCAGAGGTGATATACAGAAGGATGTTTTTGGCGCCTTCGATGTTCGAGTCGTTGAGCAAAGGTGAGTGGATAGCAGCCTTGATGGCTTTCTCGGCACGTCCTTCGCCTTCTGCTACTCCTGAACCCATGATGGCTCTGCCACTGTTTTTCATGACGGTTGTGACATCTTCAAAGTCAACGTTGACATAACCTGGAACGGTAATGATTTCGGCGATGCCTTTGGCGGCGGTGGTGAGCACGTCATCGGCTTTGCGGAAGGCTTCGGAGAGTTTCATGTTGCCGTATTGGTCACGGAGTTTGTCGGTGCTGATGAGGATGAGCGTATCGACGCATTTCTTCAGTTCTTCGATGCCTTCGAGGGCTTGCAACTTGCGGCGGCGTCCTTCTCTTTCCATAGGCATGGTGACGATGCCGACGGTAAGGATGCCTTTTTCTTTGGCGAGTTTGGCGACGACAGGTGCAGCACCAGTGCCGGTTCCGCCACCCATGCCTGCTGTGACGAACACCATTTTCGTGTTCTCGTCGAACAGCTCCATGATTTCGTCTTGGCTCATCTCTGCAGCTTGGCGACCAATGTTGGGGTCGTTGCCTGCTCCGAGTTCGCGCTGACCAAGGTGAACAGTGGTCTTCACACTGCTGCGCATGAGGGCTTGGTGGTCGGTGTTGCAAAGCACGAAGTCAACGCCTTGAATACCTTCTTCCATCATGTGGTTGACGGCATTGCCTCCTCCACCGCCAACGCCGATGACCTTGATATAGTTTGGCTTGTCAAGTCCAACGGGCTTGAAAATCTCGTTTTGTGTCGAATTGGTAGTGTTTTCTTCCATAGTGGCTCCCTTCGCTTATTTGATGTCGTCGGCTGTGAAAAGTTTGGTAACGCTGGCTACGATGTTTTTCATCGAAAATCCTTCGCCTTTGTTTCTAGGTTTCTTGGTAATGACTTCCTCTTCAACAGTAACTTCTTCAACTACGGTTTCAGCAGTTTGCGCTACTACGGTTTTGACTGGCTTCTTGCTTTCCTTCGCTGCTTCAAGTTTTCTGTCGTGTTCCATTCTGGCGATTGTCTCAATGATGAGGCCGATACCGGTTGCATACATTGGACTCGACATTTCTTTTATCTCGGTAGGAGCGAGGTGCTCGTTAGGATAGCCAATTCTCACTTCGCAAGCGGTTTTGAATTCAGCCAGCTGCTGAATGTGCTTCATCATGGCGCCACCGCCAGTGAGTACGATGCCTGCAATGAGTTGGTTCTCCGACTTGACTTTCTGTATTTCGCAATTGACGAGGTCGAAGATTTCTTCGAGACGTGCTTGAATGATTCCTGCGAGGTTCTTGAATGAAATCTCTTTTGCCGCATGGCCTTTGATGCCAGGGATTGACACCACTTCGTCGTTGCGGTTCTCTGAAACCAAGGCCGAGCCAAACTTCACTTTCACCTCTTCAGCATAATGACGCATAATAGAACAACCCTTGCAAATGTCTTCTGAAATGATGTTTCCACCGAAAGGAATCACTGCGGTGTGTTGAATCTTTTGGTCTTTGAAAACTGCGATGTCGGTAGTGCCGCCACCGATGTCAACAAGTACCACACCAGCTTCTTTCTCTTCTTGGTCGAGGACGGCTTGCGCCGAACCAATCGGTTCGAGAATCATGTAGTCGATTTCGAGGCCCGCACCTTCAACACACTTGATGATGTTCTTTGCAGCATCTGTTCGACCGATGATGACGTGGAAGTTGGCTTCGATTTTACTGCCCAGCATACCTACTGGATTGGTGGCCAATTCGCCATCGACATAGGTGTCCTGACGAATGACGTCAATGATTTCTTCGCCTGGAGTAATGTTGATTTTGAACGTCTCGTTGCGAAGGTTTTCAAGTTCCACTTCGCTGATTTCAACCTCGTGGTTGTCGCGAAGCAAAAGGCCACGGTGCTGCAAACTCTTGATGTGTTGACCGGCAATGCCAACGCTCACACGCTTGATGTCCACGTCGGCGCGGTCTTCAGCTTCTTTCACTGCTGTCTTGATGGCTTCGGTAGTCTCGATGATGTTGGTGACCACACCTCTGCGGACGCCTGTCGATACTGTTTTGCCGTAACCAAGAATTTCGATTTTGCCTTGTTCGGCTTGACGGCCCACGATGCAAGCCACTTTTGTGGTGCCGATGTCTAATCCGACGATGATCTTTCCTTCATTCATAGTTTTATCGTTTTATCTTTTTGTACACACTACTTGGTTTTTATATTTTAGATTGATTGTCTTCATCCCTAATAGTTCTTGGGTCCCGAATTTCTTTTTGGTAAATATTTCGAGTCGTTTCAGTTTGTCGTCGATTTGGCAGGTGTCGCCCACGATGATTCTGGCTTGGATATCTTTCGCAACGAGTTCGAACTCGCCCATTTGGTTGTAATATATCTGTCCTATTGCGTTTTTGGTAAAGTCGTTTTCCTTGATGGCCTTTGCAATGTGAAGGGTGTTGCGCAAGATGCTGTCGAGTTCGATGGTGTCGTTTAGTGGATATGCGCTTTTGATTTCGTCAAAGCTGTAGTTGCCGCTTGCGACGAGCAGATAAGGCCTGTATTGCGTGCTCGAAGGAAGTACGATGCCGTCTTCCGTGAGGTAGATCGATTGGCCTTGCCAGCTGAAAACGCGAAGCAATGGCTCGTATTCCTTGATATTGATATTCAGGTTGCCGTTGAGATCTACGTATGTGCTGCGGCTTTCAATCCAAGGGTTGCTGTCGAGTTTTGCCAGAATCTTTGGCATGTCGATGTTCGCAACCTTGGCTTTGCTGCATATTTCGTTGAGTTCGTTTATGGTGGCAACACGGCTGACGAAGCCAGTGTCACTGCTTCTCTCGATGTTGGGCTCGATTAGCGTTATTGGCGTTTCGAGGTAGTTCCTCCGCGCAAATATGAACAGCACGACCAATCCAGCCGCTGTAATGACCCATGCCAATATGCTCAGAATTTTCTTTACCATGTCGCAATCAGTTCTTGAAGGGGTTCAACAAAACGGTCGATGTCGCCGGCGCCCATTGTCACGAGCAATTCTGGCTTTTCTGTCCCGATTAGGTTCATGAGTTCGGCCTTGGTGCAAATCTTCTTGTTGGCGAGTCTTGTTTTCTCAAGCAACACTCCTGACGTGATGCCTTCGATAGGTGCCTCGCGGGCAGGGTAGATGTCGAGAAGGATGAGTTCGTCGGCCATGGCCAAGACTTCGGCAAAATCGTCCATGAAATCGCGTGTACGGCTGTAGAGATGCGGTTGGAACACCAAGGTTATCTTCTTGTCATGGAATGAATCCCTGACAGCGCTCAGACATGACCTTATCTCTTCTGGATGATGAGCGTAATCATCTATATAGCAGTGTTTTTCGCTGTTGAAGCGGATGTCGAAACGGCGCTTCACTCCTTTGAAAGTGGAAAGTGCTTGTGCGATTTGTTCGGTATCAAGCCCGATTTGACGGGCTGCAGCGAAGGCGGCAGTGGCATTGAGTACATTGTATTTTCCGGCCATAGGCAAACTGACTTTTGTGGTCAGGCCTTCGGCGGTGATGGTGAACTCGGTGATGCCTCTTGCTGATTTCGTGATTCGGGCTTGATAGTCGCAGTTTTCGCCAAAACCGAAACGTATGCAGTTGCTACAGTTGATGGCGAGGCCCTCTTTCACAATGTTGGTCTGTTCGGCAAGGGCTGCAAACTGGTTGAAGCCTTCGACGAGATGCTGCCTGTCGCCATAAATGTCCAAGTGGTCGGCATCAATGGAGTTGATGATGCTGATGTTGGGATGAAGACGTAGGAACGAGCGGTCGTATTCATCGGCTTCCACAACGAGCACTTCGGTGTCGTTGCGGCTGAGCAAGAGATTGCTGTTGAAGTTATTGGCGATGCCTCCAATGAAGGCCGTGGTAGCCTTGCCGCATTCGTTGATGATGTGGGCGGTCATTGCCGTTGTGGTGGTCTTGCCGTGGGTGCCGGCGACGGCTATGGTGAATAGCTTCTCGGTGATTTTCCCGAGTGCTTCCGAACGCTTCAGGATAGGGATGTTGCGTTGCTGTAGCGTTTTCAACTCGTTTAGCGAAGCGGGTACAGCGGGCGTGTAGATGGCAATTTCAATGAGGGCTGGCAATTTTTCGGGCTTATCTTCATAATGGATTGCCATGCCCTCATTTTCCAATTGTTTGGTAAGTGGAGAAGGTGTGCGATCGTAGCCTGCGATATTGTAACCGAGGCTATGGTAATAGCGTGCCAAGGCGCTCATTCCGATGCCGCCTATTCCCAAAAAGTAAATGGTGCGTCCTTCTCCGGTGTTCATTATTCTATGATTTTAACGATTTGTTCAACGATGTCGTCAGCAGCGTTCGGTCGTGCGAACTTTCCGATGTTGACTTTCATTTGCTCTTGCATTGCCTTGTCGTCAACCAATTGTTTCAGCGTGCTGACGAGTTTTTGCTCGGTCTCAGAATTTCTTACCATGATGGCAGCTTGGGCATCAACCAACCGCTGTGCGTTCTTGGTCTGGTGGTCTTCGGCAGCTGTTGGCAGTGGTACGAATATGACGGGTTTCTGCACTAGGGCGAGTTCGGAAATCGACATGGCGCCGGCACGCGAAATCACCACGTCGGCAATGGCGTATGCCAGGTCCATGCGGTCGATGAAAATGGTGGGCTTCACCTTGTCTTCAAGTCCTGCTTCTTTGACTTGTGCCACGGCTTGCTCGTAGTAGAACTTTCCGGTTTGCCAAATGAGCTGCATGTCGCTGGCCTTGAAGGCTTCGAGTTGTGCACTTATGCCTTTGTTGATTCCCAAGGCACCTTGGCTGCCCCCGACGAGCAAGACAACGGGTTTGCTCGAATCAACCTTGAAGTAGGCTGCGGCTTCATCGCGGTTAGCGTTGACGGCGATATTGGCTCTCAATGGGTTGCCAGTGAGGTGGATTCTCTCCTTAGGGAACCATTGGTCCATTTTCTCGTAGGCTACGCAGATGGCTTTGGCTTTCTGGCCGACGTTGCGGTTGGTTTTGCCTGGATAAGAGTTCTGTTCCTGAATTACCGTAGGAATATGAAGCCAGTTGGCAGCTTTCAGTGTCGGTCCGCTGGCGAAACCACCCACTCCGATGACTACATCGGGCTTGAAGCGCTTCAGTATCTTTCTTGCCTTAGCGAGACTGCTGGCAAGCTTGAATGGCAAGCTGAGCGACGAAAGGTCTTTGGTGAAACCACTGATCCATAATCCCTCAATGGGATAGCCTGCCTTAGGGACGCGCTCCATCTCCATGCGTCCTTTGGCACCTATGAATAGGATGTCGGATTCAGGGAACCTCCTTTTGATGGCATCGGCAATGGCGATGGCAGGGAAGATGTGGCCTCCAGTGCCTCCGCCGCTAATCACAACTTTCAACTTCGCTTTCATCGTTAATGTATTCTTCTGTATTTGTTTCTGTTTCTAACACTTCTGTTTCTTCTTCAATATTGCGCGTGACACTGAGTATCATTCCGAAAATGAAACCTGTAGCCATCATCGACGATCCGCCCATGCTGACGAAAGGCAAAGGTTGTCCTGTTACAGGAAGCAATCCTACCGAAACGCCCATGTTGATCATGGCTTGTAGAACGATTTGTGAACCAAGGCCAAAGGCCATGATGGCTCCGAAAGTGAGTGGCCGTTTGACGACGATGCGCGTCACGCTGGTGAAAAAAATGATGTAGAGTAACAACACGAAAATCGCTCCGAAAATTCCATACTCCTCGATGATGATGGCATAGATGAAATCCGAATATGGATGGGGCAGGAAGTTTCGCTGTTCGCTTTTCCCAGGTCCTTTTCCAGTGAAATTACTGGTTGCTATTGCGATTTTTGCGTATGTTTCTTGGTAGTGATGGTTGTCAAAGGGGTCATATTTTGTGCTGTCGTTTTTCTCGAAAGAGGTTTCGATACGTTTTATCCATGTTCCAGCTCGATTGGTTTTTAGAGAAGGCTCTTCTGTAGCTATGCCATTAGCCACATTCTCTTCGTATTCTTTCAGTCTTTTCGAGTTGTAGGAGTTTGTCATTCCCATGTCAACGAGAAGCAGAATGGAAAGCACGGCTATGCCGAGGCCTAAGATGGATAGGATGTGGACAAATTTGATGCGCCCGACGAAGAGCACAATCATTGAGGTGCAGAACAGGATTAAAGCGGTTGAAAGGTTTTCAGTGAAGATGAGTCCTACGACGGCATATATCGGCAGTCCGATGTATAGCAGCATTTTCTTGAAATCGTGCAACTTGTCGCCCATCAACACTATTGTGCTTGCCAAGTAGGTGAGAAGGATGATTTTCGCCCACTCGCTGGGCTGGAACGAAATGCCAAGAATGTTGATTGAACGTGACGCTTCATTGAGGCTGCGACCAAAGAGCAGAGTGTAGAACAATAAGATAATGATGGGTATCAGAAGGAGCCTTGAAAGTTTGGAGTAGTATTTGTAATCAATCATGAAGGCACCGAACATGGCTATGAAACCAAGTAATAAGGTGCCGCCATGCTTGATGAGCAGCTTGCCACTGTTGCCTTCGTAATTGTTGACAACCAAGGCGCTCGTAGCACTGTAAACTACCACGAGCGAGATGGTGCCTAATAATAAAGCAACCAACCAAATGACCTTGTCTCCTTTTAATATCTTATTGATAATGTTCATTTTGTATTCTTTTTACCGATTCGGCAAATTGATTGCCGCGTGTAGTATAGTCCTCTTTTGCCTTATCTGACTTGCATGCGGGCGAAAACAGCACGATGTCGTCTTCTTGGGCAATGATGCTGGCCATGTTGACGGCTTCGTCGATGCTGTTGGCTTCAAATATCTCGCTAATGCTCTCTCCGAAGGTTTTCATGAGATTGCTGTTGTCTTTTCCAATGCAAATCAAGGTCTTGACGTTCTTCTTTGCCATTGGAATCAGGTCGCTGAAATCGGTGTCTTTTGCCTTGCCGCCTGCAATCCACACTACTGGGTCGATGATGTTTTCGAACGTGAACCATGTCGCGTTGACGCTTTCGGCTTTCGAATCGTCGTAATACATCACTCCTTCGATGTTGGCGATGTATTGTTGGCGATGGCCAATCGAGTCCATGTCGCAAAGGCTATCCTTGATGTTCTGTTTCCTGATTTGCAGTATCATCGAAGAGATGCCTGCGGCCATGTTCTCCGACTTGCGCCGTGTGTTCGTTAATTCTTCAAAATAAGTCATTTCCTTAAAAATTAATCTTTATTGTTGTTTAATTATCTGATTTTCAATGTTAATATTGTGAATGCGGCCAAAAGGATGGTAATAATCCAAAAGCGTATTGTGATTTTTACTTCGTGTTGCTTGAAGCCATTCCCTTTGAAGGCTACGGTGCTGTTGGGCCATTTGGTCTTGAATTCATCGTAGGTAGTACGGAAGTGGTCGTGCACTGGGGCTTTCTTCCAGATTCTGTGTTTCTTTCCGGTTTTGACGAAAAGTTTTACGTCGAGGTCTGAAAGGATTTCGAGAAGGAAAACGCCGCAGAGCAAGGGCAGCAGCAATTCTTTGTGCATGATGATGGCCGAAACTGCAATGATGCCGCCGATAGTCAGGCTGCCGGTGTCGCCCATGAAGATCTGGGCAGGGAAGGAATTGAACCAAAGGAAACCGATCAATGCGCCGACGAAAGCGGCTAAAAACACCACAAGCTCTTCGCTTCCAGGAATGTACATGAGGTCGAAGTGACTGGCCGTCACTGCGTTGCTCGATACGTAGGCGAACACTACAAGGGCTACTCCGATGATGGCTGAGTTGCCCGAGGCCATGCCGTCCATGCCGTCGTTGAGGTTCGAACCATTCGAAACGGCTGCTACGATGAACACGGTGAGGGCGACGAAGAAAATCCACCCAAGTTTGTACATCCAATCGTCGCCTGCCCATTTGAAGAGGTTGGCGTAGTTGAGGTTGTGGTTCTTCACGAAAGGTATGGTGGTGCGTGTCGATTTCACGTCAGGGGTCTTGACGACCACTTCTTGGCAGTTCTCAATCTTGACTTCCACTTTTTCGTTCACAACCACCGATGGACTGAAACGCAGGGTGAGTCCGACGATGAGACCCAAAAGCACTTGGCCGCCTAGTTTCACTGCTGGCTTCAAACCATCTTTGTTCTTGCGGAAGGTCTTGATGTAGTCGTCGGCAAAGCCAATGAAACCTAACAGCAAGGTGGTCACGAGCATGAGAATCATATAGATACTGCTGATTTTGCCGAGCAGCAGGCATGGAACAAGAATCGATACTATGATGATGACGCCGCCCATGGTCGGAACGCCTTTCTTCTGGGTGTTGTAAGGATCGGTCTTTTCGTCGCGTTGCGTTTCGACGATTTTCTTGCGTTTCAGGAGGTTGATGAAATAGTTGCCGAACCAGATGGATACGATTAACGCAATAATGATGGCCATCGCAGCCCTGAAGGTGACGAAGTTGAACATTCCAGCACCTGGTAAATTGCTTTTTTCCAAATAGTTGAACAGATAGTATAACATTATTCTCTCTCCTTAAAAGCTTCCGACAATTTTTCCTTGTCGTCGAAGTGATTCTTTATTCCGTTGATTTCCTGATAGTTCTCGTGTCCTTTGCCCGCTAAGAGTATGATATCGCCCTTTTTCGCGAGGGCAACGGCAGTGCGGATGGCTTCACTGCGGTTGGTGATTGAAAGCACTTTTCCGAGGTCTTCGTTGGCGATGCCGGCTTTCATCTGGCGGATGATTTCGTCGGGGTCTTCGAAGCGTGGGTTGTCGCTAGTAAGTATGACGCGATCGCTCATTTTCACGGCTGCGACTGCCATCTCAGGGCGTTTGCTGGCATCGCGGTTGCCACCGCAACCCACTACAGTGATGAGGCTCTCCTTGTGGTCGCGCACCGCATTGATGGTCGAAAGTACATTTTCCAAAGCGTCGGGTGTGTGGGCATAATCGACGATGCCGATGATGCCGCAAGTTGAATATACCATGTCAAATCGGCCATTGGCGCCTGTCAGCTTGCTGATTTCTACAAGAAGTTCGTCTTTGTCGAAACCGAGCGAAAGTGCTGCTCCGTAGATGGCTAAGATGTTGCTGGCATTGAAGTTGCCGACGAGTCGGGTGAATACTTCAGTACCGTTGATTTTGAGCAACATGCCATCGAAGTGGCTTTCAAGGACAACACCCTTGAAGTCGGCATCGTGCTTCAGTGCATAACCGAGTTTTTGTGCTTTGGTGTTTTGCAACATGAACGCGCCATTCTTGTCGTCAAGGTTGGTAAGGGCAAATGCTTTGCTTGGCAGCTGGTCGAAGAACTTCTTCTTGGCGTTGCGGTAATTCGCCATGGTCTTGTGATAGTCCAGATGGTCGTGCGTGAGGTTGGTGAAAATGCCTCCCGTAAAGTCGAGGCCGGCGATGCGTTCTTGGTCGATGCTGTGTGAGCTGACTTCCATGAAAGCATATTCACATCCGGCAGCGGTCATCTTGTCAAGCAACTGGTTGAGCTCGATGGGGTCGGGGGTGGTATGCGTTGATGGAATGATTTCGCGCGAAACGATGTTCTCGATTGTGGAGAGCAAACCGCAAACATAACCTGCATTGCTGAACAGACGGTAGAGCAATGTGGCGATAGTGGTCTTGCCGTTGGTCCCGGTTACGCCAACAAGCTTGAGCTTCTTCGACGGGTTGCCGTAGAAATTGGCGGCGCTGACGCCAAGCACGTATGCGGAATTGTCCACTTGGATGTAAGTGACATTGTCTGCAAGTTCTGCTGGCAAAAGTTCGCAGACGATGGCTTTGGCTCCTTTCTCGATAGCTTTCCCGATGTAGTCGTGGCCATCTACTTGGCTCCCTCTCACAGCGAAAAACAGTGAGCCTTCGCTGACTTTGCGAGAATCAAAAGTGATGTCAAGGATGTCGATGTCCTTGTTGCCTTTTATCTCAAGCAGATTGCAATTTGCTAATATTTCCTTGATTTTCATTTGCTTTCCAATTTAAGTTGCATTGTGCAGCCTTCTTTGATGCTGTCGTCAGGTTGCAATGATTGTTGGGTTACTATGCCTTGCCCGCTGAATCTGGGCGCGATGCCCATGGTCTCGAGCAGATAGACGGCATCGGTGATGTTCATCCCGATGACGTTGGGCACGATGCCTTCCTTGATGTTGGCGACATTCAGGTTGGTCTTGTTGTCGTTGACGGTTTCAGCTACAGCCCATTCGCCGTTGATGGTGTAGTCGGCACAATTGATGTTCAGGCTGTTGAAGTATTGTTGGGCTTGCTCTTTATGTACTATGGCGGGTTTGTTTTGTTCGCGAGTGATAGTGCTGTCGCTTGTTTCGAGGGGCGAACCTAAACGTGAAGCATACACTTTTTCGGCAATGTCTCTAAAGCCTGGGGCCGATACGCCACCAGCAGCCCAGTATTTCCCTCTTGCTTGGCTGACCACGACGATGCAGGTGTATTTCGGGTTGTCGGCAGGGAAGTAACCAACGAAAGTGGTGTTGTAGAGTCTTCTTCCCGTATTGGGGTCGCGATAGGTGTATCCGAGCTTTGGATCGCAATATTGTGCCGTGCCCGTCTTTCCTGCCACAGGGAAACTGCAATCGCCAAGCTGGCGTTTTGCAGTACCGCGCACGGTGACTCCGTGAAGCATTTCTTGCAGCTTCTTGACGCATTCTGGCGGGCAAATCTGTGGGTTCATCACCACGGGTTCAAACTTCTCGATGGTTTGGTTGCCTTTCTTGATTTCGGTAACGAATTGGGGCTTCATCATCTTGCCGTCGTTGGCGATGGCATTGTATAACGTGATGATTTGAAGAGGGGTGACGTTCACTTCGTAGCCTATCGACATCCAGGGCAGTGATACATTCGACCATAATTTGTTGGAAGGGTGCTTGATGGCAGGCTGAGCTTCGCCCGCTATGCCAGTACCAATCTTGTTGTTCAGCCCTAACGCGTATAGTCCTTCGACATATTTCTCGGGATGGGTCATGAATTGTTTCGTAATGAGCACTGCAGTGCCTTTGTTTGACGATTGCTCAATGACTTCCGCCACTGTAGCGATGCCGTTTTTGGCAAAGCTGTGGTCGTCTTTCATGACGCGCTTCGAGAAGATGATAGGCCCTGTCCCGATGTTGACTTTGTCGGTCAGGGCGAGTTGTGGCTTGTGGTTGAAAAGCACTACCATCGATGCTATCTTGAACACTGAACCCGGTTCGTAGCGCTCGGCAAGTGCGAAGTTGTATGACTCTTCGTATTTTTGGGTCTTGTGGTTGAACTTCAGATTCGCTAAAGCCCTGACGTATCCAGTTTCTACTTCCATGAGTATGGCGCACCCCTGTTCGGCTTTGTTGGTTATCATGGTGTTGAGGAAACTGCTCTCGACGATGTCTTGAAGATTGACGTCGAATGAGGTGTAAATGTCGTTGCCGTCTTGGGCATCGATGTTGTCGTCGGAGTCAACGGGCATCCAGCCTCCGTGGTGGAGTCTTCTCACATGTTGGCGGCCATTGACACCTTTCAGATAGTTGTCGTAGGCGCCTTCAAGACCAACGCGGCTCTTCTCTTCTTTTCCAATATAGCCGATCATGCGTTTGGCGAGTTCTTTGTAGGGCAAGTCACGCTTCATTCTTGGTTCGCCTCTGAAGCCGCCGCTGAATCGGCCCTTGTTGAAGATTGGGAATTGTTGCATGGCATGGAATTGCTGCAATGTGGCATCTTTCGTTATGCGATAGTATCTTTTCCCTTCAGCTTTTGCTTTACTTAAGTCGGCTTTCCACTGGCTGGCATTTTTGCTCGGAATCATTTCTGCAAGCCGAACACTGAGCGAGTCGATATAGTAGGCGAAAGTGTCGTTGTCAACTACGGTGGCGTCGAAGTGAATGTCGTAAACGGGTACCGAGGTGGCCATTAGGTTGCCATCGCATGAAAAAATGTTGCCGCGTGCAGCTTCCAACGTGTCAACTCGATATTCTTGCTTTTTGGCTAGCTCGCTGAGGTCTTTGCTGTCTTTGGTCATCACGATAATGGTTTTGGCAATGATGGCAATACCAAAGACAAGTGCCAAGATGTACACCAAGTAGGTCTTCCAAAGTGTGTCGGTTTTAGGCTCGTTCTTCATAATCCTTATAATTTATTTGAGTTTTCGTTGGTCACAGAGTCATTCCCAGTCTCTTTCCCCAAAGACGATTCCTGGTTTTCTGTGGCATCGTTAGAGCCAGCCGATGCGATAGTCGGTTCTTCCGAAACATCTGGAAGACCTGCTGCTTGTGTAATATCGGTAGTGTTGATTCTTCTGATGGGATCGATGGATTCTTTCAGGCCGCATTCTCTCAGACCGGCGGAGAGGACTGATTGCTTGGAGGCTTGCATGATGGCTGACTTGAGTTGGATGTATTCCACATGTAGGTCGTTCAGTTCTTTGGTGGTCTTGGCTATTTCGCGAGTGCGCTCTTCGGCGATGTAGGTGTTCCCGATGATAATCATCAAGAGCACGGTCACGACTACGATGAAAGGAAACTGCTTGCTGAATTTTTCTTTCAGCAAGAAGTTGCCGCCCAAGATGGTCATTACTTTTTTGCTCCCTTTATTGGATTTGCTTTTCCCCATGTCTTATCTCCTTTCTGCAATTCTCAATTTGGCGCTGCGTGCACGACTGTTGCGGGCGATTTCTTCGTCGGCCGGGACGATAGGCTTGCGCGTTATTAATTTATAAGGTGTGAGCAGGTTGCCGAAGAAGTCTTTCTCTTCCTTGCCTTCGGCATTGCCTGTCTTGGTGTAGTTCTTCACGATGCGGTCTTCAAGCGAGTGATACGACATCACCACCAATCGGGCTCCGGGTTTGAGCACGTCGGGGCATTGCTCGAGGAAGGCGCCAAGGGCTTCGAGTTCTTGGTTCACTTCGATGCGGAGCGCTTGGAAGATTTGCGCCAGAACCTTGTTTTCCTTGCCTCTTGGCAAACGGGCTTGAACGGCATCTTTCAGTTGTGTTGTGGTCTCGATGAGTGCGTTCTCGCGAGCCATGATGATGTCGTTGGCAATGAGGTGGGCTTGCTGCACTTCACCATAAAGGCTCAAGATTCTGGTCAGCGAGGCGTGGTCGTATGTGTTGACGATGGCACTGGCGTCCAAGGGGTTTTCTTGGCTCATGCGCATGTCGAGCCGGCCGTCGAAACGGGTGGAGAAGCCTTTCTCGGGTGTGTCGAATTGGTGCGACGAAACTCCTAAGTCGGCAATCACGCCGTCAATCTTACCACCGTGATAGAGTTGTATGAAGTTCTTGAAATATTTGAAATTCTGAGGAATGAAGGTGAATCGTGGGTCGTCGAAGGCGTTGCGGGCAGCGTCTTCGTCTTGGTCGAAGGCATAAAGATGACCAGTGGTGAGCTGCTCCAAAATGGCACGCGAGTGTCCGCCGCCGCCAAAAGTGACGTCGGCATATACACCTTCAGGGTCGATGTTCAACCCCTGAATGCATTCGTTCAACATGACCGGATCGTGATACATTGCAGGGCCTCCTATTTAATGTCTGTGAGAATTTGCAGGTAAAGCTCGTTGTCGATACCGTCAAGCTCTTCTTTGTAGAGAGCCTTGTCCCAGATTTCCATCTTCGTGGTTACTGAGGTTAGGACGATGTCTTTGATGAGATGCGCCTCTTCGATGAGTTCCTTTGGAATCTGCAGTCGGCCATTGGCGTCAAGTTTGGCAATGCGCGTCCCGTCGTTGAACTTTCGCATGACGGCTTGGTGTACCGGATTGAACGGATTGAGAGAATTGTTGAGTTTGTCTTGCAATACGTCCCAATCCTTTCTTGTGTAGAGTTCGAGGCACTTGTTGAATTTACCAGAACCAATGCGCATGACGAAGCCGTCACTCGCTTGGATGCCAAGCTGCTCCTTGAATTCGGAAGGCATCATCAAACGGCCTTTCGAATCTAATTTGCAATTGATTTGACCTACTGGATAACTCATTTTTATGTGCTTAATTGAGATTGCGAAATTAGTGCATTTTCTCCCACTCTGCTGCATTTTCTCCCACTTTTTTGCCAATTTTTGGGAAAAAGTTATCAACATAGGTGTGAATTTGTTGAAATTCAAATATTTAAGTATTTTTCACAAATGCGTTTGAGTGAAAATTCATGTCACTTCTTGTTTTTTTGCAGTTGGAGAATACAAACTGACTTTATATTTTTTCTATTTTTGCACCCATTAAGAAAAGTTGTTTCAGAATGGAATCGAAGCAAGTGCAGCAAATCGACCTTCGGGCTATCTTCAATGCAAAGGTGCCAAAGCTGATGAAACGGATGCCAAATTGGCTGTTCAGGAAGATTCAGCGTTTGCTCCATGAGGACGATATCAATGCGATTCTCGCTCGCTGTGGGCATCTGCAAGGTGTTGATTTTGTGCAAGCTGTCATCAAGGAGTTTAATTTGAATGTGGTGGTCAATGGTGCCGAAAACCTGACGGCAACCAACCGTATCGTGGTGGCGTCAAATCATCCTTTGGGTGGTTTGGATGGCATAGCATTGCTTGGTAAAATCGGTGAACAGCGCGCTGATGTGCAAGCTCCGGTTAACGATTTCTTGATGTTCGTCGAAAGCCTTCGTCCGCTTTTCATTCCAGTCAATAAAGTGGGAAATGGCGTGGCAAATCGTCAGGAAAACCTTAGGCTTTTCAACGAGACTTTCGCTTCCGACAAGCCGATTTGCTATTTTCCTTTTGGCCTTTGCTCGCGCAAGACGAAAGGCGGAAAAATCATGGACCTCGATTGGAAAAAGACCTTTGTGACCAAGGCAAAAGAGTACCAACGTGATATCATTCCGGTGCATATCGATGGTCGCAACTCCAATTTCTTCTATAACCTTGCAAGGGTGCGCAAGTTCTTGAAAATCAAGGTGAATATTGAAATGGCTTTTCTTGTTGATGAGATGTTTAAGCAACGTAACAAGACATTGACCATCACTTTCGGCCAACCGATACCATATCAGGTTTTCGACCATCGCTTCACCGATGCGCAATGGGCTGAAAAGTTGCGTACTTTCTCTTATCAATTGCCTGACGACCCTAACCAAATATTTGACCCTAATAAGCAGTATAAGATATGAATGCAGTTCAAGATATCATCCCGGCGGTTCCTGTCGAAGCCATTATGGAGGAGCTTACGCTTGAGAAATTCTTCCGAAAGACTAACAACGGAGGCAATGAGATTTATGTGCTGACAGCTCACGATTCGCCAAATATAATGCGTGAAATTGGCCGATTGCGCGAAATCAGTTTTCGCGTTTCGGGTGGCGGCACGGGCCTCGATTGTGACATCGACGAATTCGATACCTGCGAAGAGCATTGCTTCAAGCAGCTTATCGTCTGGAATCCTGTGGATAAGGCTATTGTGGGTGGCTATCGTTTCTTGCTGTGCGAGAACTTGCCTGTTGACGAAAATGGCCAAGTGAGTACGCCAACCAGCGAGCTTTTCCACTATTCCAAACGCTTTGTGAACGACTTCCTGCCCTACACAATCGAGTTGGGTCGTTCGTTTGTGCAGCCTGATTATCAGCCTACTAAGAGTATTTCGAAAGGAATGTATTCCCTTGATAACCTGTGGGATGGATTGGGTTCGCTCATCGAATTGTATCCTCAGGCAAAGTATTATTTTGGAAAGGTTACGATGTATCCACAGTTGGAACGCCTGTCGCGCGACATGATCTTGTATTTCATGCAAACCAACTTCTCGGACCCTGACGAATTGGTGCGTCCATATCCAAAATACGACTTGCCAATCCTCGCCGACAAAGAACAGTTGCGTCAGGTTTTCTCTGGCCAAAACTATAAAGACAATTACCGAATCCTTGTGCGTAGCGTGCGCGAACGTGGTGCTGCAGTGCCGCCTTTGGTAAACGCCTACATGAACCTTTCTTCCTCGATGCGTTCATTCGGAACAGCCCTTAATCCACCATTTGGAAATGTTGAGGAAACCGGTATTTTGATTACCATCGCCGACATTTTTGAAGAAAAATTCCAACGTCACCTTGTTTATCAAAAAGGATTAAAACCCGAACATCTGAAATGAAAATTAGCAAATCATACTTCCTTTGCAGCAACACGAAATTCGACAAGCTGCCAAAAGACAACATCCCGGAATATGCTTTCATTGGCCGTTCCAACGTGGGGAAATCGTCGTTGATTAACATGCTCACCCAACATGGTGGTTTGGCCAAGACGTCTTCTGTGCCTGGCAAAACCATTACAATCAACCATTTCGTCATCAACGACTCGTGGTATATCGTCGATTTGCCTGGCTATGGCTTTGCACAGCATTCTAAGAAGACGCGCGAAGAATGGCGCATTATGCTGAATAACTATATCTCGCGCCGGCGCAATCTGGTGACGACTTTCGTGCTTGTCGATTCGCGCATCGAACCGCAGGCCAGCGACATCGGCTTCATGGAATGGCTGGGCGAAAACGGCGTGCCGTTCTGCATCGTGTTCACCAAGGCTGACAAGCTCTCGAAGACGCAAGTCAACCTGAATGTCGAGAACTACAAAAAGCGTCTGCTTGAAGATTGGGAAGAACTGCCGCCAATTTTCGTGACTTCATCTGAAAAACAAGTCGGCCGTGATGAAGTGTTGGATTACATCGAGCAGCAAAACAATGAAATAGAAAATCTTAAGAAGACAAACGGATTATAAATTATTAAATTAAATTAAATCATTATGTGGGCTTTTATTCTTTCTATCCTTATCGGAGGTCTGGCTGGTTGGCTGGCTGGTAAAATCATGAATGTTGGCATGGGCCTAATCATCCAAATTCTTGTTGGTGTTGTAGGTGGTGCACTTGGCGGATGGCTGTTTAGCCTTGTAGGCCTCCAATCGACAGGTGGCTTTATTGGTAGATTAGTTGTCGCTATTGTCGGTGCTGTTGTGCTACTTTGGCTTATTTCTTTGATCAAGAAGAAGTAAAGTTCCTTTAAGAACTAAAGACTTCGGGAATGTCAATTGACGTTCTCGGAGTCTTTTTTTATTGGGAAAACTATTCCTCTACCACAATGCTTTAGGGGACAATTATCTGAAATAGACCCTTGTAATCCCTGCTCCGCCCGTTTCCAACGAGGCATCGCAATAATGCTCAATGTCATGGATGTGGCTGAGTTTCTCGCGGATGAGTTTCCGCAAGATGCCATTTCCTTTGCCGTGCAGGATGCTCACTTCTTTGATGCTGAGCAGTTTTGCTTCGTCGATGTATTTGTCAACGATTTCCAAAGCTTCTTCGGCGCGTTTGCCACGCACATCAAGGGTGAGGTCAAAATGCTCGGCTTTCTCGTTGAGGTCGTCAGCAATGTTGGCTTGCCATTTGCGCATGGTCTTGCGGCCTTCGGCGCGGCTCACCTTGCGTAGCTTTTCGGGTGAGGTGCGTAGCCTGATGCTGTTGAAGAGTACGGTGGCATCGGTGTCGGTGATGGCAACGATTTCGCCCACCACTTGCATGTCGTCGATGCAAACTGTGTCGCCCACTTTCAGTTGGCCGTCGTCAACGGGTTTCGGCTTTTTTGGCTCGGCGGCGGCTTCGCCTTTCTTGATGATTTCTTCCTTGGTTTCTTGCAATTCCTTGCGCAGTTCCTTGGTCTTTTCCTTCTCGGCTTGCGCTTCCTTGATTTCCTTGATGGTGCGTTCAATCTTGCTGTTGGCGCTCTCTATCAGTTCCTTGGCTTCTTTTGCGGCATCACGGATGTATTGCTTTTTTTTGCTTTCGAGTTCGGCAAGCAGGTTCTTGTATTTGGTCACGACTTCGGTCAGGAGTTGGTCGGCGATTTTCAGGTCTTGTTCCTTTTTGCGGATGGCTTTCTTATCGACTTCCAACTGCTGCAACTGCTGCTCAAATTTCAAGTGCTGGTCGCCGGTGATGGTGGCAGCGTTTTCCAGAATGTATTTTGGGAAGCCGATTTTCTTTGCAATCTCAAAGGCGAACGAACTGCCGGGCTTGCCCGTCATCATGATGTACATCGGCTGCATGAACTTGGTGTCGAACAGCATGGCGCCGTTGATGATGCCTTCATGATTGTCGGCCAAAAGTTTCAGGTTGGCGTAGTGCGTGGTGACGATGCCGAAAACTTCTTTCTTGTTCAGTTCTAATAAGATAGCCTCTGCAATGGCACCGCCTAATTGTGGCTCCGTGCCCGTTCCGAATTCATCGATGAGGAAAAGCGAATTGGATGTGGCATTTTCCAACAGCGTCTTCATGTTGTGAAGGTGAGAACTGTATGTACTCAAATCATTTTCAAGCGATTGCTCGTCGCCGATGTCAATGAAAAGACTCTCGAAAAGGCCACATTCCGAGTCGATGCGCATGGGCACCATGAGACCGCATTGCAACATATATTGAATGAGTCCTGTAGTTTTCAGGCAGACTGATTTGCCGCCTGCGTTAGGTCCTGAAATGACTAAAATCCTGTCTTTTCCGTCCAGTTTTATGTCGAGTGGAACGATATCCTTGCCTTGCGTTTTCAGCTTTTGTTCCAGAATCGGGTGGCGAGCCTGAATCCAGTTGAAATAGGCTCCGTCGTGAATTTGTGGCTTGATACCTTTGATGGTTTGTGCCAACAAGGCTTTGGCGCGGATGAAATCAAGCTCGCCCATGAGGCTCCATGCCTTGCGCAATTCGGAGAGATAGGGTCGGATGAGTCTTGTGAAACCCAGCAGGATTTTGTGGATTTCGCGTTTTTCAGCATATTCCAACTCCTTGATTTCATTTGAGGTATCGAAGATTTCGGCAGGTTCGATATAGACGGTCTGACCAGTTGCTGATTCATCGTGGATGAAGCCGCGCAAGGCGCGCTTGTCGGAGGCTTTCACAGGTATGACCAAACGCCCGTCGCGGATGGTGATTTCCGATTTCTGATCTACCCAACCTGCGGTTTTCGCGTCGCTCATGATTTGGCGGATCCGTCGCTCGATGCCGCCTTGTTTGCGCCTGATGCCTTGCCTGATTTCCATCAGTTCAGGCGAGGCATTGTCGGGAACCTCGCCTTTGTCGTCAACCAGGCGGTTGACTTCGGTGAAGACTTGCCGGTCGATAAAGATGTTCTCTATCAAAGCTCTCAGCCTTGGCGTTTCCTCCGAACTATCGGAGCGACCGAATCGTAATATGGCCTCCAACACATTGAGCGAAGGTTTCAGGGCGAAAAGGTCCTCGATGCTGAGGCATGTGCCGTCGATCTGGATTCGATGGAAGGCTTCGCGAAGGTCGTGGAAGTCGCGCATCGGGAATGGAATGCCAGTTTGTAGCAGGCTGATGAACTCTTCGGTTTGTTCTAGACTTTTGGTTATAAGGTTGATATTTGTGGTGAACGACACGCTCTCAGCTCGTTCCAATCCCATCTGGCTGATGCAGTGGGAGGCAAGCATCTGGCGAATGCCGCTGAAACCGATTTTCTGTTCGAAATTGTTGGGGTAAATCACGGTGAAAAGTTATTGCTTCCAAATTGTTTTGAGTTGCAAAAGTAATGATAAATTGGTTTTTGGGCTCATATTGCATGGAAAACCTTCTTGCCAATAAGAAAGGAGAGGCGCTTTCGCGCCTCTCCGTAGGAAAAATCATAATGATTATGAAACTTGTTCTCCTTTATTTTCTTGTGTATTTGTTCAAATTGACTTCCGCGTGACTATTAGTTATTGGTTACAGTTTGTACCCGTTGCCCATAACCATCCATCCATTTCATCTTACCACAATCTTCTGAACCCTTACGCCATTGCCGTTGGTCAAGCGAAGCATGTAGAGGCCTTGTGAAGCGTTTGGCAAGGCGACGGTGTTCTGCGCGCCATTCAGTTCGGTAGCACTGATGATGCGGCCGTTCATGTCGATGACTTCCAGGCGGCCTTCACCATTGACGACGAGGTTGCCGCCCATCATGAAGGCGAAGGTTCCGGCATGGTCAGCATCAATGTTCTCTTCGACATCAGTGTAGGTGAACATCAGCTTGAAGCGCGATGCGTAATCTTTCGTATTTGCTGAAAAGCGGTATTCGCTGGAAGCATTCATGTCGATATCGACTCCGGCGATGTTGTCAATAAGGTGGAGATTGTCGAACGTGCCGTTCTGGGTGTTCCAGGTCATGGTGAATTCGCCATCTTCATCGGCCACGAAACGGACAGCTGCCGAAGTCGTGCCGGTTGGCATAAAGATGATGCTGTAGTCTTGTCCGTCGTGGTGGACATAGAGGCTGCCATTACCCGACTTCAGTTGCTTCATCTTTATGGCACCGCCGTTGTCAGGGCGGTCAAGTTCGATGGTGACACGGTCGGAATTGCCGTTTTCACTCTTCACGATAAGGTTGACCAATGGGTAAGCCGGCTGGCTGCCACGGAATGAGGCTCCATTCGGTTCAACGGAACGCATTGTGGCGGGATTGAAACTGACCGATTTCCCTGCTGAAGGAGCAACCACAAAGAAGCCCTGATGCATATTGATATAGCGGTCGGCCATGTCGCCGTTTTTACTGCTCGTAGCGGCATAACTCACATAACCGCCCTTGTCTTCATCGAGGATGACGTAGGAAGTGATACCACTTGCCGAGTTCTCGATGACGAATTGGTCGAAATCGAGATAGCTCTGGTAAGGGTTGCCTATGAGGTTGTAACCCTGGCACTTGGTTTCCTGTGGAGCAGAATACGACAAGTTGACGTAAACCTTTTCATTGTTCAGATTGCCGTAAGCTTGCAGGTAGGTCTCTTCCTTGGAGGCAAGCAGATAGCCCTTGCCCGGTGCCAAGGTAGATTCATTGCTATAAACAATCTGTGCATGGTCGGCGGGATTTGAAGGATCGCCATAATAAGGCACATCTTCGTGCCAGTGGCTATTGCTGTTGCGCTTGAAATTAATCCAATGGTAGTCGGGTTCATAATAGGTGTAGAAATCCCATTCGGTATAATAATCCGTGCCATCCGAACCATTGGTGCCGAAAGTCTTGCTTGGGAAATAGCCGTTTTGCGAACTTTCAGGATAGAAGCTGTAGTGCGGCGTGCTGTTTTCATCCCACGAGAAAGCGTGTTGCGTGTTGTCGGTATAATTGATTCCCAAAGGGGCATTGGTCAGCGGCGAGCTGAACATGTGCCAGTCGATGTTGTCGGTGTGTCCTTCGCCCATCAGTCCGTTCGGGTTGGCGCCGTTGGTGCCGGCTGAGTTGTCGGAGGTGATGCCGACGAAGGCATTCATGGTGCCGTCCGATGTCAAGGCGACATCCTCGTTGATGTAGAGGTTGGCTGCCGAGCTTGAATTCGAGTTGACACCCGCCTTACTTCTGTAGAGGTCGATGGCATCGCCCGAAGCGTTGAATTTCGCAAGCAGGTCGTTGATGTCGCCATAGCGTAGCACGATGCCATCGCTTGAGGCGAGGCTGTTGAAGTCGTTGAGTTTGAGCACCGGATAGTCGTCGTTGATGCTGCTGTTGGTGCCACGGCTGTTGCCCGTGCCGGCGGAGGTGCGCATCCATTCGGCGCCCGTGCCGCGGTTGGTATTGAGGAGCTGGAGCAAAGGCGTGCTGCCAACGCGGTTGTCGGCGTGCTTATAGTAATAAGGTGTGACCGTGGCGGTGTAGGCGGCACCTGTCGAAGAGGTCTGTCCTTCGGGATAATACACATTACTGACAGTCCCCGTTTCTTCGGTGACGAACATGTTGGTTAATGTGTTGCCGCTGCGCACGCGCACATAGCAGTTGTCGATGGCGCCTGCGTTCTTGTAGGCGAGGCCTGCAGCATTGTTCGTGCTAGTATAGTGTGCGTGGGTGAAGCTGTTCTTCAGCGAACTGCCACCACGTATTTCACCAACAGCGCCGCCCATGTTGTAGCCGTTGAGCGTAGCCATGCTCATGGATGAATGGACATTGGCGTTGTTATAGACGAGGCCTACGAGGCCGCCCATGGCAACGAGGTTTGCAGAGGCAGTGATATTACCCACTGCTTCACTGCTGTGAATGACTGAATTGTTAGTGATGGTATCAGCGAGAATGCCGATATGGCCTTCATGTGCTCCTTTGTAAATGAAATTACAGCCACCCACAAACGTATTTTTCACCTCACCATTGTCAACAGTAGCAAAAAGACCTGTTGACTCCTGGCCTGTGAGTTGGCAACGCAATCCCTTGATTTCGTGGCCACCGCCATCAAACGTACCCTTGAACGGTTTGCCATTCTCACCAATTGGTGTCCAAATATAAGCCTCCATATCTACATCGGAGGTCATTCTTACGGTCTTCCCCGACAAATCGTTGGCAGTACAGCCATTATAGCCGTTGACAACGGAAATGAGCCATGCCAAACCATTGTTGGTGCTAATGATGATTTCGTCTCCTTGCGGATTATAACCTCCGTCAATCGGTAAAGATGTCACCATGTTTTTCCACATAGGCGGTACAAGGCGTAACGTAATCTGATCGTTATCGGTGTAGCCGGCAAACGGAGCCTGACTTGCAACGCTAAGGCTCAAGGTTGTGAAAACATAATCGTCAATTGGACGATTGGTTAAGGTTACCACTCCCGTACTGCTGTTCACAGTAGCATATCCTTGAGCTTCATTGCCAAGCGTCCAGGTATAGGAGAAAGTCATTCCTGCAGGTGGTGTGGCATGGTCGCCCCACACCCCGTTCGTCTTGTAATAATAGTGGTCCACGACAAAACCTGTGGGCTGGTCATCATCAAGGAAATGATAATGGTTATATTCCACATGGCCTTCCGCGTTGGTATGAGTGAATGGATAAGCCCCTTCACCAAACAAATCGCCCGATGGTTCTACGATATTGGCGTCCGTAATCTCATCATCGTATGGAGTTGTGATAACCTCATACGTGGTTTCCGTGCCTTGGGCGCCTTCTGATCCGTTAAAGGTCCAAGTGTTGGAAAAACGTAGATAGCCACCTAATTGAGTACACTGAATTTTATGCTCGTTTTCATACAAGACCACTGTAACAGCATTAGAAATATTAGAAGTTGTAGTGATTTTGTTACCATTGGCTGCCACATAAAAGCCTTGGTTGTTGTACAACACAGTCCTACCATTGTCTTGGACAAAATGCCAAATGTGCTGAGTTGGATCAAAGTTGCTTGAATTGCTTATGGTCCCATCAGAAGCCAGTGAAAAATAATTCATCTGATTAGCATGAAAGTTCACAATGACGAATTCGCGGTCGCTACTCTGGGCGAAAGCGCTCGTCGGAATGAAACCAACCACCAGACACAGTATTGAAAAGAGAATCGTTTTCTTAATCATACTAGTTTTCATAACGTTATTGGATTATTGGTTTTGTTGTTTTTTCTTTTTCATCAGGTAGGCAGCGCCCAAGCCGGCGAGAAGCAGTGTGCCGCCGCCAAGCGGGGTGTAGTTGGTTTGGTCGTATTCCACGCCGTGTATCGGAACGATGACACTGACGCCTTCTCCTGCGTCAGCACGGCCGTTGTTGGCATCGTCGTCAATCATAAACACTTGGGCACTGGCGGCATATATCAGCCCAAATGACAGTGCAATTGTTAATGCTATTTTTTTCATTTTAAATATTTTATATGATTTTCATTTTATCCATAATAACCGTAATCCATCCGCAAACTTCTATTTTGTTTAAAAATGGTTCTCTAATGACGCTGCAAAAATACAACGTTTCAAAGTAAATGCTTTTACCAATTTGTTCAGAAAACTTATCAAATCCGTCAATCGGACGTTTCGGCATCCTCGTTCGGGCAGAATAAAGTGTCGAGGGTGCTAGTGTCCACCAAAGGGTGCCCATCCTTTATCAGCTTGTGGATAATATCGCTGCGGAGTTGGGTTGGCGTTTTGTCAAAATTGGTCTTGCAGAAACGCGAGAAATGGTTCACTGAACTCATATTGAGCATGAAAGCGATTTCGGAAAAGGGTAGGTTTGGATTGGCCAGTTTCTGGGCTATTTTCTTCATCATAATCCTTTTCATCCAGTTGCCTGGAGAGTCGTGGAACTCTTCGGCAAACTTGATGCGGAACGAGGATTGCGAATAACCGCAGGCCTTGGCCAAATCGGGCACGTTGAAATGATGCTCGGCATTGTCGAGTACCTTGCGGCGGAATACGGTGTCGTAGTTGGTGCGCGACGGATGAAGGAAATTGGCAAATTCGCCGATTGTCATGCTCTCGCAAAGCAGGAAGAAGAATTCCTTGTATTTCATCTCGGCAAAGAGTATTTCATTGAAATGGCTGACATAGGCTTTCAAAAGATTGGCATACGATTTTAAGGCATAGTTCATGGGTATCACGGGAAGGGTCTCCGCTTTGATTTGCTCGCCATTTTCAATCTCATACTTGCATAGTTTTTTGTCGCATCGGCAGCCCAAATAGTCGAATTCCAAGAAAAAGACTTCGGCGCGTTCAGCCAGTTCCAACTTGAATTTGGTGTATTGTGGAACCATGCACAGGCAGTCCTCCTTTATGGTTTTCCTTTTTGCTTCGGGCGAACTGATATAGCCATCGCCGCCAATCATCATCAAGATGGTATGGAGGTCGGAGTAAAATTCATCTGGAAATTCAGCTTGCTTTGCCGTATAATGCTTAAAGTCAATCTTCACGTCCGACTTTAGCAACTTCCTGATGTCGATGTTTTTTTCTGCCATTTTTCAATCTTCGCTTTTATTTAGGGTTTGCGAAAACAGCTATTTTTTTAAATAACTTTAGAAATGCATAACAAATATGCGTAATTTTGTGCAAAAATACAATTTTCGTTGGAAATATTACCAACGAATTTGGGAAATAATATGGCAATCATGCATTTTTCTTGATCCAGAATGAAAGATGCAAATGATATTTTGATGTTTTGGTGACATGCCGGTAAATGAGACGCGATGAGAATGTTTTGGCTATAAAAAGGACAAATCGCAACTTGTTGGCGAATATGAAAGAGGCTGACCACAAGAATGGCCAGCCTCTATTCCGTTTTAGAATCAGGTGCTTTAATTTACATCTTTTACAAGACGGACGTAGCAACCGTAAGAAGCCTCACCTGGTGTTGACCCCTGATAGCCTTGGTTGCATCCTCCTCCTAACAGATATGCATCTGCCGTTCCCTCGTTCGAGACGCTTGAAGTCCAGTAATAAGAGCGTCGGTAAGCAACGTCGGCTGACACTTCCATTGTTGTTTCTTTTCTACAGGTAGCGTTGCATGGGAAAAACACTGCTCCTGCGGTTTGCATGGCAGTCCATTGAGTTTCAGTATAGCTGTTGCAACCAGTAGTAGAACTAAATGCGGGTGTATTCGTGGCGGTTGCAGGTATCCATGTGCAGCCCTCCGGCAGTGTGAAATTGTCGGGGAGAAGGACGTAACCATAATAATTTTCAGAACCGCTTATAGTTAACTTCGCTATGCCTCGTTTTTGCGTCGCATTGGTTCTGTGTTCAATAATGTAGTTCAATTCCGCTCCCGTTAAAGTTCTATAACGGTTAGACCCCGAATTATAGATGCCCCAGTCGGAATTTTCACATTGGCCGTGTTCGTTATTGAATAGGTCTCTGCGTAATATCAAAGCATAATCGGGGGCAACATCCTGACAACCCAATGGTCCGTAACCATATCCTATTGCCTTATCGGCTACCCTTCCTGTCTCCCAAGGTTTATAGTATGTGTTGTTGGCATAGTAGCCGGAGGTGCCCCAGCCAAAGAAGGTTATGTAACTGGTGTATGTGCTGTTGTACATACTTGATACATCTTCGCCGTTTGTGTATTTATTCTTTTCTCCCATATAGTACTGGGTGCCGGCAACTTTCCATGCATTTGTGGAGGGGTTGTAGAGCAGGTTGCTTCTCAGGAATTTTACCTTGTGACCAGCTGCATCTATGGTGAATTCTCCACCCAAGACCGTAGAACCATTAAATGCGGTTATGTTTCCAGGCGTTAAGTTCGCAGGAGGATTATCTCGAGTTGTGACTTCTGCATAACCTTCACTATAGGCCGTAACGCCATTGCTGTTGGTGGCATACGAGCGGAGGTAGTAGGTAGTTGAAGGCTGTTTGCCTGTCAGGTCAACAAGGAAATTACCTGGGGTAAAGCCTGTGCTGTTGTTTTCCTCATAGTAGTTGTTGGTGCCTTTTGTCACCGTGCTGGCTTCGCTTTCAGTGGTGGTCCAGCAGAAGCCTACGGTTACCAGATTGCCGCTGCCGGCGCTTGAAATATTGGTTTTGCCGGCGATGGAGTAGTAGCTTGGACATGCTGAGCCAACACTTGTAATGACAGGCGCTCCAGGTTCTGCCGGGTTCACATCCAGTTGCTGCAAGGTTTTGATGGTGGCGCGTGGAATGGTTACGCCGCTTGTGGCGATGTTCTTTGTGCAGACGGGTATGTCTCCGTTCTTGAAAATGACTTCCAAGCCTTGGCTGTAAGTACGGGCTGGCAGCATGATGTAGAAACGGGTAGGAGTTGTCGGGTCTAATTCAACGGCAGGGTTGCAGTTCAGATGGGTTGTGCTGGTGCTACTGGTGCTGCTGCTGATTACGCCATCGGAATTCACGACGAAATAGCCGTTAAGTCCTTCATAGTTTCTTGCATTCACCGTAATACCGGTGATGGAAGTGGCTTCGGTGGCCACCAAGTCGATGGCGATGCCACCGCAGACGTGCTTGAATTGCATGGTGCTACCTGTGGTTTTCGCAACCATTGGGGCTGAACCGAGACCAAAATTGTTGGCGCGGTAGGTTTGTTCTTGTGGTATGTACATGGTGATGGTCTCGTCTTCAAGGCTATGGTTGTCGTTGGCGGGATAAATGCCGTAGTATGTGGCCGATTCTTCGATTTCGCCCGTAAAGGTGCCTTGGTCGGTGCCTTCGCCAGCCGAAAGGGTGAAGGTTGCGTCTTTGGAGCCGTCGGCGTTGAACACGGTAACGGCATCGCCGCTTGTCCATGTCACAGCGCCCGTGGTACCGTTCAGGTCGGTCTTGCTGCCTTCCATGTCGGTGGTGGCATAGAAGGTCGTGATTCTTTCGTCTCCGTTTTCTTTCTTTTTACAGGAGGATAGCATTGCTGCAAACACGAGTGTAGCAACGCAAAGGGTAAATGCTTTTCTCTTCATGATTCTTTGGTTTTTACGGGTTTTCCCAGTTAAGTGGGGTGTCGTCAATAATCATTTCTTCAACGTTTCCGATGCTTGAAGGATCTTCGCCTGATGCAGTGAGCACAAAACTTTGCATCTCAATTTTCACCAATTCTGCTTTTGGTGCGACGTAATGTGGTTGATACATAATTATTTAAATGGTTTGTAATATTGATAATTCATTGTATAAAAAGCTTTGCAAAGATAGTGTTTTTTTGATGCCCTCAAAAAAAATAAATATATGGACTATTTTTTTGGCAATAATATGCTTTTTGACCCATATTTGTTGGAGTTCCTAAAAAAAAGAGAGACGCTTATGCGCCTCTCCATCAATAAAATAAAAATGTTTAAAAAATCATTTCTTTCTTTTCTTGCCCAGCAGGTAGGCACCGCCCAAACCGGCAAGCACGATAACGCCGCTGCCAAGAGGGGCATGAGGTGGGACAGGATCATCGCCATTCTCACCTGGGGTCTGGTCGTCGTTTTCAAAGTGGGCTGGGACAATGAACTCAACCGAACTTGTACCAGCCCTATTGTTTCCATCCTCTTCCATGACAAACACCTGTGCTTTAGCCGAAAAGACCAACATCAAAGATGCAACTGCAGTCAATACTATTTTCTTCATTTTATTTTTTGTTTATTTATTCAACTTTACTTTCTTGCGGGGCAAGGGTTATGGGTTGCAGTTTTCGTCTGTCACCCATAACCATTAACCCTTCATCCATTTTATCTCACCACAATCTTCTGAACTTTCACATTGTTGTTGCTAATCTGACGGAGCAAATACACGCCCTGAGCCACATTCGGCATGGCGATGGCGTTTTGTGCGCCGTACAGTTCGGTAGCGCTGATGAGGCGGCCGTTCATGTCGATGATTTCGAGGCGGCCTTCACCGTTGACGATGAGGTTGTCGCCGCTTTGGAAAGCGAATGTTTCGACTTCGGCATCGACGTTCTCTTCAACGCCCGTGTAGCTGAACACGAGTTTGAAGCGCGACTTGTAGTCGGAAGTGCTTGACTGGAAGGTGTAGGAGTCGGTCGTCGTGCAATCGATATCGACACCGGCGATATTATCGATGAGGTGGAGATAGTCGAAAGTGCCGTTGTGCGTATCCCATTTCATTGTGAACTGGCCATCGCTGAATGGCTCGAACCATACGCCCGTCGATGAGATGCCTTCCTCGAGGAAGAGGATGCTGTAGTCCTCGTCGCCTTGGTGGGCATAGAGGATGCAGTTGGCGCGGCTGATTTCGTGGGCCTTGCGGGCACCGCCGCGTTCAGGACGGCCAACTTCGACCACTGCGACTTCTCCGTAGCCGTTCTCGTCGGTGACATGGAGGTTAATCAAAGGATAGTTGATCTTGGCTTCTCTGAATTTCGGTTCGCCGTCATTGGTGCGCATGTCATTGGTGAAAGTGACTGTGCCGCTCTTATCGGCAATCACGATGAAACCCTGGTGCATATTCAGGTATCTTGGAGCGCCAGCAGCATAGTCAGAAATGCCCTCAACATAAGTGATATATTCATTTCCATTCATCAAAATATAGTTTCTTGGATATGAGGCTGAAGATGACCAGATTTGACTTTCATTTTCATTGAAGAACGCTTCAATATCCAAATAGCTATGATAAGGGTTGCCGATGAAGTTGTAGCCAGGGATATGCGCTGCGCTGCAAGTGATAGGATAAGTCACATCGCCTTCGTTGAGCGTGCCGTGCGTCTGGAGGAACATCTGCTTGTCGATGGCCATCAGATAGCCCTTGCCGGGGATGAGGTAGCTTTCGTTGACATTGGTGCTGCCACCCACTTCAGGCTTATAGTTGAAATGGTTATGGTTGCCACCTGTATCGGTATCTTCATGGTAATGGCTTGGGCCGTTGCGCTTGAAGTTCACCCATTGGTATTCCGGTTCGTACCAGCTGTAGAAGTCGTAGCTGGTGTATGGTGTATCGTCTGCGAAGTAGCCGTTGTTGGTCAGGTCGCCTTCGGTTAACCAACCATATTGAGGTAAGTTGTCATCTTCCACAGGATAAGCATTATATTGCGTGTTATCACCATTGTAGTTGATGCCAAGAGGGGTAGAATTGGCCACAAGCGGCGAACTCAGCATGTGCCAGTAGCAGTTGGATGGAGTGCCGTGGTCGAGTACGCCTGGCAATGCATTGCGGAATGTCACGCCGACGTAGGCATCCAATGGGCTGTTATCATCGTGCAGCAACGAAGCTTCTTCATCGATGTAGAACTTGATTTTGTTTTCATCGTATGTGACAGCTGTTCCTGTGATATCTTCATTCTTATACAATGCAACGACAGCACCGTTTTCGTAGGTAGCAGCCTTGGCAAAGCCTTTCGGCAGAGTGGGCTTGTAATACATGAACGGGTCGAGCAATTCGTCGGTCGGGCCGTCTGGGCCATCATGATTGACAGCAACACGATAAGAGCAGATGTTGTTGAAATCGTCGAAGCGCAGGATAGGGTAGTCCTCGTTGATGTCGGAAGTGGTGCGTGCCCAACGGGTGGTAATGCCGTTAGCTGGTGTTCCTGCATAATTGTTCAAGGCATCCAGGAGCGACAGGTCCACCTGAGCGTATGTTGTGGAACCGTACACCGTTGTCAAGGTGTTGTTAAGGCCTTCATATTTATAAGGTATGGTGCTGTTGTAGAGTCCATAGCTGGCAGGCTGTGTGCCATTAGCAACCAAAACATGGGTTCCTGAGCCACCTTCAACATTGGTGTGGTCTTTATGGACGTAGCAATAATTGATGGTACTGGTATTCTGACCTGCTATCAATCCGAAATAATCTTCATCAACAGCACAGCCTTCTCTCAAGCGGACGTAGCAGTTTTCAATCACAGCGCCATTTTGCCCGATGATGGCTCCTGCATAACCATTATATGAAGGATCATTACCCTTAGAAGATGCACCAAGAATCTTAATGATTGGATTGACAAGGCAATTCTTCACACTGCCACCAGCAAGGCATCCGACTAGGCCACCGGCATTGATGCCATCAACTTCGGCCACCGAATAGCACGATTCAATGGTGCCTCCATTAACATAACCGCTGATGGCGCCAACAACAGCTATTGAGTTTGGCGTTTCCTCCGTGCCGATAAACACACGGCCTGAAATACCGCAGTTCTTAACCGTAAAACTGCCGTCACTACCAGCAATGATACCACCAACAATCAGATGGTGTCCAAGGTGCCCGCTATAATCATCTGTGCCGCCAGGCCAACCCACTTCGACATTTTCGAAGAAAGTGTTCTCAAACATAATTCCGCTACTTTTTTCGCCGTAGTTGCCAATAAAGCCGCGCGTAGCTGGCAAGTGTTTCGTGATGGTTTCTTCCGAGCCAGGAATTGCATACAATGAGCATCTCAGGTCTTTGATAATATAACCACGTCCGTCAAAATTTCCTGCAAGATCGGCTGTGCCACTTTGGTGCGTACTGATTGGGCACCATTGGTATTCTCCCAAGTCAAGGTCCTTGGTAAGGCAGATTGTTATGCCAGATAAGTCATGATGTTTTGAACCATTAAAAGCATTAACATAGGAAATCACCCATGCGAGGTCTTTTTCGTCACGAATCAAAAGTTTTGTGGCGTCATTTGGGTCATAATAAGGGAACCCTTCAGGAGCTTCAATGACATAATCCTTCCAAGTTGGAGCTTTCACGGTAAGGATGACTTCTGCGGTTAACCCTGATGCTTCAGTAGAATTAAAGATGTAGCTCAGTTTCACCTGTTGTGGCTCGCCTCTGACATAATCCGTATTTCCAACTCCCCAGCCTTTAATGTCTGCTGAACCATATGTTCCGTATTTCAAAAGGAGGTCATTGTTGAAACCTGAAGTAGGATAGTGTAAATGACTCAAAGCTGTTCCTGAATTTAAGTTTTGCAAATTCCATGTAGTGTTCGGATTGGTACCTGGCATAGGCAGTTCTGTAATGCAAGCCGCTCCTCCATCCAGCATATAATAGGTTCTGATGGAATAAGGAGAGTGCAAGATGTTGTAGGTCATGTAGCCTGGATAAGCCATGCCATCGACATCTGCATGGAAGTAATATCTTCCCAAGTCAGCCAAGGTATGGGCCGATGTTTCGAAATAGTTGCCGGAGATGGAATCGAGCACCGTAATGGACACGGAAGGGGTACCGGTCGGCTCCTCGGGATCGGTGTAATGTGATTCCAATTCAAAATAAACCGCCTGAGCTGCTTTCTCACTGAGTTTCCAATTCCCCTTATCACAAGTTATTGAATACGTTTTATTACCAGAACGATAATTAACAATATGGCCGCTGATATTGAAAGCCGTAGCCGAAGCAATTGAAGTTGTTGTAGAGAGGGTCGCTCCGTTTCCCATGAGGTAATACATGTTTCCGCCCGATGCCATGGACATATAGTAGCCACCTGTTCCGGAAGGAATAGCTAACCAAACACAGGTGTTAGGGTCAAACAGGTTCAGATTCGTAATGCTTCCGCTATTATTGATGACCATGAAATGCTCGGTATGCACGTTGTTATTAGTTGTTTCAAAAGTAAAGACAAAAGCCTTTGAAGGACCGGTAAGCGTTGCTGCACCCGTTGCAGATGCGTTGCCAGTCCAAATGTTACGGTAGCCCAAATAGCATGTGCCATTATAAATATAATTGTCCGTAAGGTCGAATGCTGTGCCTGTAGCAGCCAAACCCGGCAAATTGCCGAGGGTGTTGCCCAAGGTGAGGTAGTTGTCGCCCTGGTGCAGGGTCTTGCCCGTGCCTGATGTTTCAGCAAACCATTTTGAAGCAGTGGTTGAATATTCCACAGAAGATCCGTTAACACCAATATATTTCGTGCCATCGGTGATAGAATAGATTTCGAGTGGGGAATAAATGCCAGCATTTGTGGAATTGTTTTCTGCTCCTTTCCATCCACCATTATATACCAAATAAATATACTTAGCAGGATTGTTGTTTGGCACATAAAACCAATGATATGTCTCATTTTGTGTCAAAGTGGAACCATTATTGGCTTGGTCTTGTAACGAAACGGCTTTGTTGTTTTCGACTTTCAGATAATAGATTTTCTGCTGATTGTTCACGGTAAGCACATTGGTGCGCAATTTGTTGTCGCTCGTCAGATACCAAATGCAAGTGGCAAGGTTAAAGGATGTTTCGTTGATGATTTCAACATTTTTGCCATCAGCCTTTACATGATATCCCAAATAATTGCCATTATACGAAATCATATAAGGAGTGCCTTCGGCAGGTGATGAGAGGTAACATTTGTAGCCGCTGTTGTCAACCGCTTTCCACTCATCGTCAAAAACGAGATAATTGCCGCCAGCCATCAGCTTGCCACCGGAAATGGTGAAGGTGGTGGCAGGAGTGCCAATGGCAACGGTGCTGCCGCTCATGGTAAGGTAATTGCCATTCATCGAAACGGTGCACGTTCCGTCTGTAATTGCCACATCCCACATGCAGGTTGCAGGGTTGAATGTGGTTGCATCGGCCAATGAAGTTCCATCGAACGCCAGGTAGTGCGTTCCGAACTCATTCGTCGAACTGATCATGTAGGAGCCCGAAACGGTCTGTGCCATCAGGTTCCCACTGCAAAGCCCAAGAAAGACGAGGGCCATGATTAAACTGATTCTTTTGAACATTTGTTTGGCTATTTAATTGATTATTACTATTTTCTAATTATTATTACATCTAAAAAAACTTTTCTTTCAAGAAGTTAGGTAAAAAACGCGCAAAATTATAAAAAAATTCGACACGCAACCATAACCAAAAGGAAAAAAAACGTGCCGCAGAACTCCGCAGCACGTCTTTATTCTGTAAAAACGCAACATGTTTTGACAATAACATCCAATTTGTTTTTTAAAAACCAAAACATTCAAAACCCACAAAACTTTATCCGTCTCCGAATCTCGCAACCGCTCGATTCGTACCATGCAATGCATCGGAGATGCAGCTCCCGATGACCCCCGATTAGGGGGAATCGGAGAGGAGGAAAGAAAAAAATTTGTTATAGATTTGTTTCAGATTTGTTTCCAAAAAAAACAACTTGGGGTCTAAAAGTATATTATTGCCTTTATTTATTTCTCAAAAATCCTAAGAACCTTCAGCTTGGCGTTTTCGGCCTTGCCGCCGTAGGGGTGTTCGCGCAGCGGCAGGTTGAAATGCGTTTTGCCAGTCAGGACGGTCTGCGGGTGCGTAAACTCGCGGAAACCCCATTCGCCGTGGTAGGCGCCCATGCCGGAATGCCCCGTGCCGTTGAAGGGAACGCCTTTCACCATCAGGTGGATGCAGACCTCGTTGATGCAGCCGCCGCCAAACTGTTGGGTGCGCATCATGCGGTTGGCCCATTTCAAATCGTTGGTGAAGACATACATCGACAGCGGATGCTCGCGCCCGGCAATGATGTCCATCAAAGCGTTGATTTCATTGTCTTTGTAAGTGACAACGGGCAGCAAAGGACAGAAAAGTTCGTGCTGTACGATGTCGTCATTAATGTCAATAGGGTAGAGGATGGTCGGGGCGAAGCGCCTTGAATTCTTGTCGCCTGTGCCGCCGAAAACGATGCGGTCTTTGTATTGCTGGGCAAGGCTTTCACATTTGGCGTAGGCCGATTCGGTGATGAGTTTCGGGTATTCCTCATTCGTTTCGGGATGCGCTCCGAGTTGTTGCACAAAAGCCGCCTTCAACTCTTCGAGGAAAGGAACAGCAATTTCTTCTGCCACAGCTATCTGGTTGATGTTGATGCAGATTTGTCCCGCATTGCAGACTTTAAAGAAAGCGATTTTGCGTGCGGCATCTTTCAGGTCGGCATCTTTGCGCACGATGCACCAGTTGCCCGTTTCGCCGCCCAGTTCCAATGCGACGGGCGTGAGGTTCTTCGCGGCTTCGGCCAGAACATGCTTGCCGACTTCGGGCGAGCCGGTGTAGAAAATCTTGTCGAAACGCTGGGCAAGGCACATATCGGCCACTTCGTGACCGCCGTCAATTAAGGCGACGTATTCTTGCGGGAAGACTTCGGCAAAGAACCCTTTCAGAAATTCCGTGCTGGCCTTCGACTTTGAGCTTGCCTTGATGACCGCCGTGTTGCCGCCGGCGATGCTTGCCGTCAGTACGCCGATGGTGAGCAGCATCGGAAAATTGAACGGGCTGATGATGAGCGAAACGCCATACGGCATCTTATAGACTCTCGTCATGAGGCTTGGGAAGCACATAAAGCCGCTGAAATGCCTTTCGGGGCGCGCCCAACGCCGCAAACCGCGAATGGTCTCGTTGATTTCCACGATGATAGGACCGATGTCGCAGAGGTAGGCTTCCACCTTGCTGCGGCCCAAATCTTCATGCAAAGCCTGCTCAAATTCAGCTTCGTGTGCGATGACGGCGGCTTTGAGTTTTTTTAATTGCTTGATGCGCCACGCCACGTCGAGGGTTGCGCCCGTGCGGAAAAACTGCCTCTGTGCGGCAATGATGTCTTTTATTTCTGTTTCGGTATAGTTCATAATTAATTATATAAGGTGTGAAAGGTCGGTCTGACTGATTTCTTTCAGCAGTTGCTTGATCTCTTTGTTTTTCAGGACGACGGGTGAGGAATAGTTGATGGAATCCTTTGCAATGAGATTTACAAGGCTGTTGAAGTCGTTGGGGGATATGAAATCGCCTTTGATGGTAAATTCACAGGTGGCGATTAGCCTGGTCAAGGCTTGTAGGAACTTATCTGCGGCAAAACCTATGCCGTCGGTTTCGTTGGCGAAACCGCAGTATACGGCAAGCTCGGCAAAGCGCTCAAGGCATTTGTTTCTTTGGAATTTCATGATGGGCAACAGGCAAAGTGCAATGGCATTGCCATGCGAAATGTGGTATTTTGCACCAATGGAATGGGCGAAGGCGTGGACATAGCCAGCCAGTTGCTTGTTGATGGCGTTGCCTCCGTAAAGTGCTGCACGGCACATGGATAGTCTCGATATTTCGTCGTCGGGATATTCTAGCAGGTGGGGAAGGTTTTCGAAGATGAGCCTGATGTTTTCGCGGCTTTTCATCATGTCGTCTTCGTCGCTTTTCACATCAGCGATGTAGCCTTCGATGCCGTGGCTGAGTGCATCAATGCCACATGAGGCGGTTACATTTCGTGGGGCGTTCAGGGTCAGTTCGCTGTCGAGAATGACATTCGTGATGTCTAACCCGATGATGACGCTTGCGCTTTTTGTTCCTTTCCTATTGGTGATGACGGCTCCAACTGTGATTTCAGCGCCTGTTCCAGCGGTGCTTGGAATGGTGATGAGAGGCAATGTCTTCCCTGGAACAATGAGAAATTTCAGCAAAAGTGATCCGACAGGTCGGTTCTTTAGCCTAACGGCAGCGGCAATCATCTTGCACGAATCCATGACGGAACCGCCGCCCAAGGCGATGATACACTGTGCTTTGCATTCCAAAGCCGCTGTGCGTCCAGCTTCAATGATGGCGATGTTAGGTTCGGAAGCGATGTCGCTGAAAACAGAGCAACTGATGTCTTCTTTTTTTAGTGAATCAATGATAACCGTGTGGTAACCGAGCGAATGAATGGTCTTGTCGGTGACCAAAAGCACGCTTTTGTATCCTGCTTTTTGGCAGATTTTTCCAATCAGGTTCCTCGCCCCCAAGCCTTCTGTGATTATTGCTTGTGGCATGGGAACTTGTTGAATGACATGGCCAGGCTGCTTTCTGATGGCTTCTCGTAATAAAAAGGTATTCATGTGGGCAAAAGTAGGCATTTTTCTCTATTTTTGCGCCAAATACTTTTATTATTATGATTAGATTGGAAATTTGTGCCAACGGCATCAAGTCGTTGAGGAATGCAATGGACGGCTGCGCCCAATGTGTCGAGCTTTGTGAATCATTAGAAGTTGGAGGCGTTACGCCTTCGTTTGGAACTTTGGCAAAAGCCATCGACATTTCTTTCATTCCCATGCGAGTACTTATCCGTCCGCGGCCGGGAAACTACATTTATGATGAGGAAGAGGTTGAAATCATGAAGACCGACATCATGCTCTGCAAAAAACTTGGTTTTGAGGGCGTTGTGATTGGTGCCTTGAACGATGAAGGAAAACTGGATGTGCCGACCGTCAAGGCCTTGATGGAGGCTGGCGAAGGCCTGAAATTCACTTTCCACCGCGCCATCGATGCTTGTGTCAATCCGTTTGAGGCTATGGAACAGTTGATAGATTTCGGCTTCGACAAGGTGCTGACTTCGGGTGGCAAACCGAAAGCCGAGGAAGGCATCCCGATGATTGCCGAAATGCAGTTGCGCTATGGCGACAAAATCGGCATCATGCCTGGCGGCGGCATCAATTTGGGCAATGTGATGGATATCGTCAACCAAACGGGTGTGGTGAATTGCCATGCTTCGCTGTCGCATTGGGTGCCGCGTTTCAACGAGAAACTCTATCCAAATCAGGTGGATAACACGGGTGCGCAGATGGTTTGGGTGGAATCGAACTACGAGTTGATTTACGAAATGGAAAAGATGCTTAATCCGATGTAATCAAGGATTATTTTTATGTCAAGAATTAGAGAAATCGAAGATTCGACGTAGTCAATTTGAGAAATGGACAGTGTGCTGCTGAAGTTCTGTGCGCAAGCGCACATTTTGAATTTTAGAATATGTTGATTCTCTTTTTCTTGCGCAAAGCGCATTATTCCCATCGTAGGCGGAAATTCAAGTAGGACAGTGTCCGAAAAAAATTCTCTAATTCTCTAATTCTTGAAAAAGAAAAATATAAATCGTGATGAAAACAAAACTGATACTTTTTGCAATCTTGATTTTGGCCTTCGCCTCGTGCAAGGAAGAAACGAACCCTGTCAGCGAGCAGATGCTCAATGAAGGCTGGGTCTTGGAAGGCGACACCTTAAATATTAATATGCAAGTCAGTGTGCCTTCGGTGGTGCAACAGAGTCTTTACGAATCTGGCCTCATTCCGCATCCTTATCTCGGAACCGTCGAAAACGATTTGTTGTGGATTTCCGACCATCCGTGGAAATACACGCTTCATTTCGATGCCGACAAGGAACTGCTCAAAAAGGATAGGGTGGAACTCGTTTTTGAAGGCATCGACACCTACGCCGAAGTGATTTTGAATGGGGAACGGATTTTTGATGCCGACAATATGTTTCGCCGTTTGGTCGCCGATGTGTCGTTGAAAGAAAAAGATAATTTGTTGGAAGTCAATTTTGTACGTTTCGATAGCACGCAACTTGCCCTTTACGGACAAGCCGTTCCGCGTTTTCCCGAAAAATATGCTGTCACGCGCAAATGTGGCTATCAGCATGGCTGGGACTGGGCACCGAAATACAAGAATGTGGGAATATGGAAACCTGTCAAACTGGTGGGTTGGTCTGATGCTCGGGTCGAAAATGCATATATCGTGACGAAATCTGCCAATGAAGATGTGGCTAAAATGGCACTTTGCATGGACATCGAAAACGCTGCGGCTCGTGATTTGGCTGCGCAAATATATATAGGTGAAAACTTGCAATGTAGTTTGGTCTTCCATCTCGATGAAGGAAAACAGCATAAGGTTTTCCCGTTTGACTTGCAAAATCCGAAGATTTGGTGGCCAAATGAGATGGGCGAACAACCGCTTTATGATTTTGAAGTGCGTTTGCTTGAAAATGATAAACTATTGGATTCCAAGATAATACGAACTGGAATTAAGACTATTGAAATGGTTGACGAGCCTGACAGTATCGGTCGCGCTTTCTATTTCAAGGTGAATGGTGTCTCGATGTACGCCAAAGGCGCCAACTACATTCCAGAGGAAATGATTGAGACATGGATGAATGCTGATAACACCTTGCATCTCATCCGTGAGGCGAAAGAAGCCCATTTCAACATGTTGCGCGTGTGGGGTGGTGGCGTTTATCCATCCGACGTTTTCTTCAACATTTGCGATTCGTTGGGTATCTTGGTTTGGGAAGATTTCATGTATGCGGGAACAATGTATCCATACGATGAAGCGTTTTTGGAAAATGTTGAAATGGAAGCTGTTGAACAGATAAAACGCTTGGCATCGCATCCTTCGTTAGCCCTTTGGTGCGGTGGCAACGAAATCTCAGAAGGTTATTACAACTGGGGTTGGCAAAGTTCGCTGAATTGGTCGGACGACGATGACAAGGCCATGAAGGCTGGCTACGACAAACTTTTTGAGGAAATCCTGCCGAATGCCGTTGCTGAGTTTGACGGCACACGCCCTTATTGGCCAAGTTCGCCATCAAAAGGCTGGGGCAGGCCCGAAAGCCTGACCGAAGGTGACGTGCATTATTGGGGCGTTTGGTGGGGCGAACAACCTTACGAAATCTATCGCGAGAAAGTGGGTCGTTTCAACAGCGAATATGGCTACCAATCCTATCCCGACCTTTCGACTTTGCAAAAATTAGATTCAACAGCTGAACTGTCAGTGGGTTGCGATTTGCTGGAGGCTCATCAGAAACATGGCCGTGGCACCAAACTGATTGATGATTTCATCCAGAAATACTATCCTAACCCCATGACTTTTGCCGATTATGTCTATATGAGTCAGCTCTCGCAGGCCTACGGCATGGAAATGGCCATCGAAGCGCATCGCACGGCAAAGCCTTACAACATGGGAACGCTTTATTGGCAACTAAACGATGCTTGGCCTGTAACGTCATGGTCGTCAATTGATTATTACGGGAATAAGAAGGCTCTTCAGTTTAAGTTGAAGGAATTGTATGCGCCAGTCTTGCTTTCGTTGGATGTGAATGACCATTCGGTTTATGTCACCTCTGATTTGCATCGCACGTTGTCGGCTTCATTGTGCGTCAAGGTGGAAGATTTCGTCGGAAAAGTGCTTTTTGAACAGAATACTGATATTGAAGTTGCTGAAAACCAGAATGTAAACATTAATATTGAAGGCTTGGCTGATTTCTTGAAAACGGTTGCTGCCGAAGATGTTTATGTCAAGTTGGAATTGCGAGAGAACGATGAACTTTTGACTGAAAGGCATTGCTATTTGGCCTACCCAAAAGATTTGAAACTGCCGAAAGCGGATGTGAAATATTCGGTCAAGGAAGAAAACGGCGAGACGATTGTTGAATTGACGACGGATGTCCTTGCCAAGGATGTGCAGGTTTACGCGCTTGATGGCAAAGGCTCTTTCTCCGATAATTTCTTCGATTTGGGCGCAGGAGAAACGAAACGCATTGTTTACAAGACGGATAAGCCGGCTGCAGATTTTGTGGTTCGCTGTCTGAATGACTTTTGAATTGGGATGCGGTAGGATCGTAACGCACTACGTCTCTACTCTTTCCTTTCAAACCGCTCTTCCCAACGGGCTTTGGCTTCGTCGATGCTCTCGTCGGCCTTGATGTAGGCGTATGCAATGGCTTGCTCCGAGAGGTCGATGACCTCGTGCTTGGCAATGTGAAGCCCGTCGCTGAAGACTTCGCTGATGCTGGTATATCTGCCATTACTTAGCCAACTTATGCCTCTGCCAATCAAGGATAAATGTTGGCCGTCATATTCGTAATTGCGGTCCCATTCTTGGTTTTGGGCAAGATAAGATTCGTTCGTTGCTGGATAGAGAATGTTTCCGTGAGCCAAACCGTATTCGATGGCAAAGTCTTTGCTGACAATGACTTCTGTAGTGTTTCGTGGTGCCAATGTTGCCAATAGTTCAGGTTCTATTCTTGTGGGTTGAATCTCTTCGGTTTCGTTTTCAATGAGTTCCTCATCCTCTTCTTTTTCAATGGAAGATGAATTGTGTTGATTTTCAATATCTTGCTGCTTTTCTGAGACGTAATGCGCTACGTTTCCATTTAATGCAATTTGTTCGTTTTCATAAACGTTTCTACGTTCCTCGTTTAATTGATTTTCAGTAGAATTTTCAGGTGAGATTAAGGTGTCTTTCGGATAGGATTCATCTGTTTCGGTCGTCAATTCAACCAAAACTGGCTGTTGGTTGGTGCCGTCGTTTTCGTTTTTGGGTAGCCAGAACAATCCGAATAGCAAAATGATGACGGCCGCTGCTGCTGCGATTTTTGCATAAAGCGGCAGAATGACGGCTTTTTTCTTCAGACTTTCCTTGTCCTTGAAAACAATGCTCGTGTCGGGCTTTAATATGCATTGGTCTTCGTCTATGTCGTCAAAAGGCACGATTTCGTCTTTGAGAAGGCATTCTTTCTCATCGAAAGCGATATCTGGACTATCCAAAACCGGCAAATCGTTGGTGATTTCCTCGAAATCAATATTGTTTTGGACACAGAATGCTTTCAGTTGCTGAATTTCAGCGTCGTTCAAGCGGCCTTCCATGTAGTCGATGAGAAAAATCTCGTAATTGTTTATGCTGATTTTCATGGTTCTACGTCAATTAGGTTGTCGATGCTTTTGAGTTGTTTCTTCAGTGCGGTTCGTCCGCGGAAGATATAGACCTTCACTTGCGATTCGCTAAGTTTTGTTATCTCACTGATTTCCTGATAACTGTATCCTTCGTAGTCGCGGAGCAGAATAACGTTGCGTTGCACTTCGGGCAAGGCGGTCAAGGCTTTGTGAAGCACTTCCTGAACATCGTTGTAATTGTTGCCAACACTTCCTTGAACGCATGTCTCGTCAAGCTGTTCAATCTTTTGGTTGCGCCTGATTTCGTCAATCATAATGTGATGGGCAACCGTGAAAAGGTAGGACTTTGCCCGCTCAAATTCCACAGTGTCAACATGTTCCCAAATGCGGGCAAAGGTTTCTTGCACTACGTCTTTTGCCAGGTCCTCGTCGCGAAGACTCGACAAAGCGAAGCGGAAAACCCTGTCGGCATACTGCTCAACGCACTTGTTGTATTGACTTCTGTTCATACGTTCTTTCAAACTACGAAAATAGGTCAAAAAAGTTACATGTTGGGTGAAAAAATGATACTTTTGCATGTGAATTGATTGTATCTTAAACTTGGTTCATTGATTTAGAAGACAAAACACCATGAAAAATAGACATTGCACCTCCCATAATCCAATAGGAGAAACGATAGTTGAATTGGTCATTCTGTTGCTCGTCATTGGCACTGTCTTCTTTACTTTGATGACATTCCCCAAACTTCCGGAAACCGTTCCGACACATATCGGAGTGAAGGGCCAAGTTGATGGTTTTGGGAGCAAAAGGATTTTACTGGCAATGCCCATCATGGGATTGGTGTTCTATATCGGGCTGTCAATATTGCAAAGGTTTCCCAACATCTACAATTATCCTGTTGAGGTTACTGAAAATAATGTCGAAGCGCTTCATTTGCTGGGCGTTAAATTAGTTAGGTGCACCAAACTGTTCATGGTTTTGCTCACTTCTTTTGGGACTTATGAATTCATCGAATTGGCCAAGGGTAGGTATCTTAAATTCGGAATTGCAGTCATCGCATGGCTTGTGGCCTTGATGATGGTAATGGTCTTTTATTACATCATAAAAATGATGCGGCAACAAGAATAGAAAGTGATTTTGGGATAGACTAAGAGTCTGTTTTGATTTAGGTGAAACAAATAACAATGTCATTCCGACCGAAGGGAGAGAATCTGTTGTTATTTGTTTCACCTCTCAAAAAGCCTATAGATATCTTCCTTCGTCGATATGACATAGGCTTTTTTGAAAAATCAGAACAAACACTAAACTTTTGCGGAAAAAGACTACTTTTGCACAAAATTCAAAAGTTATGATTTTAAATTACATCACTTGGAATGCCGACCCCGTGCTGTTCTCCATTGGCAGTTTGCAGGTGCGTTGGTATGGTTTGTTTTGGGCTTTGGGATTCCTTTTCGGCTACATGATTATGAGAAGGATCTATAGGCGCGAAAAAATGACGGATGACTCTTTGGATAGGTTGTTGATTTACATGCTTGTATCAACGATTATTGGTGCGCGTTTGGGTCATTGCTTGTTCTATGAACCCGATTATTATCTCTCTCATCCTATCGAGATTCTGAAGATTTGGGAAGGTGGGCTTGCCAGTCATGGCGGTGCCATCGGCATTTTGATTGGTCTGTTCATTTATGCCCGAAAAGAGAAGAAACCATATATTTGGATCCTCGATCGTATCGTTGTCGCGGTGTGCCTTGTCGGTGCTTTGATTCGTTGTGGCAATGTGATGAACCACGAAATCTACGGCACGCCAACCTCTTTGCCTTGGGGTTTTGTCTTCATGCGCGGAGAGGAACAATTCTGTGGTACTTTCGATAATTATACACCTTGCACATCGTGGGGCGATTGCTGTCCACCGAGTGAGTGGCTGCCTTGCCATCCAACGGGTTTGTACGAGGCTTTCTTCTGCCTCGTGGCCATGGGCATCTTGCTGTGGATGTACTACAAGCGTGACCTCGGCAATCGTCAGCCGGGTGTGATGTTCAGTGTTTTCCTGATTATCATTTTCGGTTCGCGCATCTGCATCGAGTTCCTGAAAAACGTACAAGTCGCTTTTGAGCAAAACATGACTTGGGACATGGGTCAATGGCTGAGCGTTCCGTTTGTATTAGCAGGCATTGTGATTTGGATTTGGAGCGCACGAAAAAGAAAAATCGCTGAGAGGCAATGACAAAATAAAACAGGTCTTCCCAAAATGGAACGACCTGTTTTCGTTTATGAAGTTACCGAAACTTACATCATATAATACTTGCCGAGCAGGTCGTCCAGGAGGGTGGTGATTTCGAGGTTCAACTCTTCGCGGTTGTATTTCTCGGTGATTTTCACCATCTCGTTGATGAGGCTGAAAGCTTCGCCAAGGTCTTCTTCGTAATACTCGCGGAACTTGGGTTTCAAGCTGCCGTAGTATTCAGCCTTCTGACGATAGTTATCGACAAAGGTCCTGACAAAGGCATCGCCCTTCTCGTTGGCACCGCTGGCATAGTACAGTTCTGGGAACTGGTACAAGCGCACATCGAATGGGAACTTGTCGTTAGGGAAGAACTCCTGGTATTTATCCAACACGATGACTGCCGAGTCGTATTCGCCGTGGTTGACGAGACTCATGGCAGTGCGTGAATAGGCTTGCTGAGCGTATGAGGAGTTGCGCACACTTTCGCGGTCGGGCACCACGCCGTCTTCGTTCAAACTGCCCCATTGGGCCTTGTTGATCAAAAGGTCATAGCTGCCTTCGCGATAGACGCCGCCCACACCTTTATAATAGTCTTCCGCTTTGACAGGCATGAAACGATAGGAGAGACCTTCCATGTGCAGGTATCTGTCGATGCCCATCACCTTCGACATGTCGCTGTAAGAAGTGAAATACACCGGACGTTCCCAGTTGTTGGAGGCCATGAAATCGAGGAGCATCAAGGCATTCTTGTAGATGTAGTTTTCCTTGATTTCCCATTCAATGACATCGACTATGTCGTCTTTCATGCTCTCTGGTACGATGCCGTTGCGGATGCAGGCTTCTTTGTCAACGGTGAGCTTGACGCTGCGGCATGGGAAGTAATGTGTGCTTCCTCCGCCCATATATTGTTTCACCGCTTTTGGATTATGCACGAAGTTGATGACATCCTTCAACTCGATGCGTTTATCCTTGAAATATTCTTCTTCGAAAATTGGCAGTTGCTCATTTACACCATTGTCGTATTCCTTTGGTGTCAGTGTCAGAGGCATTGGGTCGGATTCATACACCTTGCGTCCCATTTGGTGGACATACCAATAACCTGACGAAAGCATGTAGTTGCACACACGGACATCGGTGCGGAAGCCTTCCACTTCTTGAACGTACCACAACGGGAAAGTGTCGTTATCACCACGAGTGAATATGACGGAATTAGGTGGCAGTTGGGCGAGGTAGTTCTTGGCCCAGTCTAAGGCCGAGGTCTTGCCCGAACGGTTATGTTCTTCCCAGCCTTGGGCACCCATCAAGCATGGGACGGCCAAAAAGCAGATGACACCGACCAAAGCGGTTGTTACCATGTTCTTTTTCTTGGTGAGGCCTTCAATCCAGTCGATGATGGCAAGCACGCCCATGCCAATCCAAATGGCGAAAGCATAGAACGAACCTGCATACGAATAGTCGCGCTCGCGAGGCTGCAATGGTGTCTGATTCAAGTAGATGACAATAGCAAGACCGGTGAGGAAGAAAAGCAGGAAAATGATCCAACTATCTTTCTTGTCTTTCTTCAGCAGCCAAATCAAACCGCAGAGGCCGAGGATGAGAGGCAGGAAAAAGTAGGTGGTGCGACCAGGATTTTTCATGACAGGTGGCAAGTTGTCTTGGTCTCCCAAACGGGCGTTATCAATGAAACTGATGCCGCTGATCCAGTTGCCGTGGTCAAGTTCGCCTTGGCTTTCGATGTCGTTTTGGCGACCAACGAAGTTCCACATGAAATAGCGCCAATACATCCAGTTGCATTGGTAGCTGAAGAAGAACTTGAGGTTCTGGCCGAAAGTTGGCTTGAGGACGGTTTCAGTTTCGCCTGTGTATCTGTTGTTTACGCGTACAGGTTCGCCAGTGACAGTGCCGCGAGAGTTCTTGCGGTAGTTTTCGTATGCAGTGGCATGTGCGCCTCTTTGCGTGCTCCACATACGAGGGAAGATGGTCTTCATCTCATCAGGATAGTCGGGAATGGAGTGCTTGCGGTCGTCTGTTATCACATAACGGCCAGCCTCTTCGTCCTTGACATAGATGGGGTTGCCGTCGGTAGCGTCAGTGACGGGAGCGTTGTAGTAAGCTCCATAAAGCAACGGCCAACTGCCATATTGCTCACGGTTGAGGTAGGCGAGCAACGAGAGCGATTCCTTAGGCTCGTTTTCGTTGATAGGGGTGTTGGTGTTGGCGCGGATGACCAACATGAAGAACGACGAATAACCTATCAGGATGAAGGCAAACGAAAGGATGGCGGTGTTCAACAAAGGCTTGTTGCGCTTGGTTGTGGCAATGAGTCCCCACACGATAAGACCGATGATGATGGCGAAATAGACGATAGTGCCAACATTGAATGGGGCATGAAGCGTGTTCACGAAGAACAATTCCATCTTACCGGCGATATTGACGATTTGTGGCACAAGGAACATGTTGATGAGCCACAGCAAACCCAACGAAATCAGTCCGGCGAGGAGGAAACCACCAACACTGGTCTTCTTGTATTTCTTGAAATAGACCACATAAACGATGGCAGGAATGCACAGCAAGTTAAGCAAGTGCACACCGATGGAAAGACCAATCAGGAATGCGATGAAGATAATCCACCGCAGGCTTTGAGGTTCATCGGCCACTTCTTCCCATTTCAGGATAGCCCAGAAGGTGACAGCGGTGAAGAATGACGACATAGCATACACTTCGCCTTCAACGGCTGAGAACCAGAACGATTCGCTGAAAGTATAGGCAATGGCACCTACAAAACCAGCCAGCAAAACGCCTATCTTATTCGACCAAGGTGCATCTTCGCCTTCTTTCAGCCAGACTTTCTTGGCCAGCATGGTGATGGTCCAGAAGAGGAAAACGATGGTCAAGCCACTGCAAATGGCCGACATGACATTGATCATGAGAGCTACTTTCGTGACATCGCCTCCGGCAAAGAGGGAGAAGAAACGGCCAATCATTTGGAACAACGGTGCCCCAGGAGGGTGACCCACTTGCAGTTTGTAGGCGGTTGAAATGTACTCACCGCAGTCCCACCAGCTTACGGTAGGCTCCAGCGTGAGGAAGTACACGATGGTAGCTATCAGTCCGGCAAACCATCCTGTAATCGTGTTTAACTTTTTGAATGTCATATGTTTATTGTGTTTTGAATTACTTTCAATAAAGTGCTAACAATAAAATTGCAAATTTATTGCTTTTGGCCATATATTTTGCATGTTTTGGAAAAAATACTATGAAGTCATTAGATACTATTCCAATTTATCAAAATAAGATGTATTTTTGCAGAAATGTTATCATAATGGCAAAAAAGAATCAATCGAAACGGTTAACGGAACAGCATAGAGAGCATCATGGTGCTGTTGGCATATTTGGAGAAGAAGCTAAATTGCACGACATGACTGTTGGAAAAATATCTCATCATATTATTAGACAGTTAGAAGAAGATTTTCCGCAACTTGTTTTCCGGTATAGGCCGAGCATTGAGAAGAAAGAAATTAATGAGGCTCTTAGAAAGATTGACCCAGAACTGGGGCAAACCCTTTTTGTTGAAAATGCAAGTATAATTCCTGATGGCGGAATAATAGAGGTTAAAGACGACAACGATAATTGGAGAGTTGTTTTGGTGTCGGAGGCAAAACATCAAGGTAAGGATATCGAGAACATTAAGAGTGGCGAACTTGTTGGCAAAGACAAGAATCAAGACCTCATGGCAGCTGGTAATGCCATTGAGCGGTCGCACAAGAATATTTCTGAAATAGCCAATTTCATGTTGGCTGAATCGCATTTTCCTTATGTTCTTTTCCTTGAAGGCTCTAATTTTTTGACTGAAACAATTGAAGTCAAAAGACCAGACGGAAGAAGTGTAACCCTTGAATATGATTCGGGTTTGCTCAACCGATTGGATAGATTGACGGCTGCGAATTATGGAATGCCTATCAATACAAACTTATGTAAGAACAAGTTCGTACAACACGATGATAAAACCATTATGCTACAAGCGGCTTCAATCTATACGCAAGGCAATGGAGAAAGTTGGGATGTGGTGAAGATGTTCGACATAATGCTGGAGATTTCCAAAACTTCACTTCAGATATTGGGTAGCGATTTGTTCAACCAACTGACAAAAAGTTAAGATTATGGTACGTCAGGCAACAAATCGATTGCTTCAAAAAGCAAAAAAATCGAAAAGCGATGAGTTTTATACCCAACTTTGCGATATAGAACGCGAACTGCAATACTACCAAAACTGTTTTGTCGATAAAGTGGTTTACTGTAATTGCGATGACCCTCGGACAAGTAATTTTTTTAGATACTTTGCGATAAACTTCCACAAATTAGGACTGAGGAAATTGATAGCTTCATGCTACATTGAGGATACTCGCGATTTGTTCAGCAGTGTGGAATCGGAAAAGGGATACTATTGTGAGTATTCAGGTGAATATGGCAATCAGTTCTATCCAGACAATGTGCAAATCGTTTATTTTAAAGGAGATGGAGATTTCAGAAGCCGTGAATGTATCGAACTGCTGAAACAATCTGACATTGTGGTAACAAATCCTCCGTTTTCATTGTTCCGCGAGTTTGTAGCACAGATAGTGAAATATGACAAGCAATTTTTAGTCATCGGCAATGTGAATGCTATTACCTACAAAGAGATATTCGATTTGATTCAGAAAAATAAAGTGTGGTTAGGCGTAAATTTGGGTCGTGGGATTTCTGGTTTTATTGTGCCTGAGCATTACGATTTGTATGGTACAGAAGTAAGTGTCAATGACAAGGGACAGACTATTATTGCCACAAATAATTGTCTTTGGCTCACTAATTTGGAATTGGAACAACGTAATGAGGAACTTGATTTGTCGAAAGAATATGCTGGTAATGAAAACGATTATCCGAAGTATGATAATTGTGATGGCATCAATGTTGACAAAACCCAAGATATTCCACGAGATTACGAGGGCTTAATGGGTGTCCCAATCACTTTTCTTCACAAGTACAATCCCAACCAATTTGAAATCGTTAAATTCCGAAAAGGTGATGATGGAAAGGATTTAAGTGTCAATGGTAAGTGCCCATATTTCAGGATTTTGATAAAAAATCGGAGAGTTAATGCTGTTGGATAAGATTTGCACTCCTATGGATTCATTTCGCAAAGCAAAACCAAGGCTTGGGTCACGGTGCTCACTTCCTTGACTTGCAAAACAACTTTGTCATTGATTTCCTTCACACTCGTACGTTTCTGATGACTAATGATGTATTGCATAATGTTTTGATAGGCAGCGCATTCGAAATATTTCGAATCCGTGTTGCTGATAAAGTAGGCCGATAGTATGTTGTTGCGAATCAATATCTTTTCGAATCCGCACTCTTTGGCTTTCCAACGCAGGCGAACGGTGTTCAGCAAGTCGTTGACGACCTTCGGTATAGGACCAAACCTGTCGATGAGGCGTTCGGTGAACCGCATCAGGCCATCTTCGGTTTCGATGTGGTCGAGTTCGGTGTAAAGGCTGATGCGTTCTTGCGTCGAGCTGATGTAGTCGTCGGGGAAGCGCACTTCGAGGTCGGTCTCGATGACGCAGTTGGCCACAAAGTCGTGTTCTTCTTGTTCAAAGATGTCTTGGAATTCGGTCTCTTTCAGCTCAAGGATGGCTTCGTCGAGAATCTTGTGGTAGGTCTCAAAGCCGATGTCGTTGATGAAACCGCTTTGCTCGGCGCCCAAAAGGTTGCCGGCACCGCGGATGTCGAGGTCGCGCATGGCGATGTTGATGCCGCCGCCGAGGTCGGAGAACTCTTCCAATGCGCGCAGGCGTTTTTGTGCGTCTTGATTCAAGGTGTTGAGTGGGGGAGTGAGCAAGTAACAGAATGCTTTCTTGTTGCTTCGCCCGACGCGGCCACGCAGTTGGTGAAGGTCGCTGAGACCATAACGGTGAGCATCGTTGATGATGATGGTGTTGGCGTTCGGAATGTCGAGTCCTGACTCCACAATGGTGGTGCAGAGCAGCACGTCGTAGTCGCCGTTGATGAAATCGAGCATGATTTTCTCCAACTTGTCGCCGTCCATTTGGCCGTGGCCGACGGCAATGCGGCAGCCTGGCACATAGCGCATGATGAAGTCATACACATCCATGATGTTTTGGATGCGATTGTGGATGAAAAACACCTGGCCATCGCGTGCCATCTCGAACTGGATGGCGTCGCGGATGAGTTCGCCGTCGAAGCCGCGCAATTCGGTCTGCACGGGATAACGGTTCGGCGGCGGCGTGTTGATGACGCTCATGTCGCGTGCGCCCATCATCGAGAATTGCAGGGTGCGAGGAATTGGAGTGGCGGTCAGCGTGAGCGTATCGACATTGGCTTTCATCTGTTTCAACTTTTCTTTCACGGCCACGCCAAATTTCTGCTCTTCATCAATGATAAGCAGTCCTAAGTCTTTGAATTTTACATCTTTACCAGTGAGTCGATGTGTGCCAATGATGATGTCGATTTGGCCGTTTTCAAGCTTCTTTAGGATTTCTTTCTGCTCTTTGGCAGTCTTGAAGCGGTTGAGATATTCGATATTGACGGGGAAACCGTCGAATCGGTGGCAGAAGGTGTGATAATGCTGGAATGCGAGCACGGTGGTTGGCACCAGCACAGCCACTTGCTTCGAGTCGCAGCATGCCTTGAAAGCGGCGCGCATGGCTACTTCGGTCTTGCCAAAACCCACATCGCCGCACACGAGGCGGTCCATCGGGTTGTCGCTTTCCATGTCGCGCTTCACGTCGTTGGTGGCTTTCAGTTGGTCGGGGGTGTCTTCGTAGATGAATGAGGCTTCCAGTTCGGTTTGCAGATAGTTGTCGGGCGCAAATTGATAGCCTTTGGTGCGCTTGCGTTCGGCGTAGAGCTTGATAAGTTCGCGGGCGATGTCTTTGACCTTGCTTTTGGTCTTGGTCTTCAGTCGGTTCCAAGCGTTTGAACCTAAAGTGCTTAGATGGGGTTCTGCGCCATCTTTGCTGCTATATTTGGCAATGCGGTGTAGCGAGTGGATGCTCACATAAAGCAGGTCGCCATTGTTATAGACGAGTCGGATGGCTTCTTGCTGTTTGCCGTTGTTGTCAATGGTTTCCAAACCGTCGAAGCGCCCGATGCCATGGTCGATGTGTGTGACATAATCGCCTGGTTTCAAATCGTATAGCTCTTTCAACGTGATAGCTTGTTTCGAACTGAAGTTGTCGCGCAGATGGAAACGGTGATAGCGTTCGAAGATTTGGTGATCGGTGTAGCAGCAGACTTTCAGGTCGTCGTCGATGAAGCCGCCATGAATGGAATGAAATTGTGGCTCAAAGTCGTGGTGGTCTTCGTCCTGATGGTTGATTTCGTTCAGGATGTCTTGGATTCGGTTGAGCTGTTTGGTGCTTTCCGAATAAATAATTATCTGATAACCATCTTCTTTATGCTTTTCTATATCCTCGATGAGCAGGTTGAAGTTCTTGCTGAAAATGGGTTGCGGTGCGGTGTGGAACTCGATGGTCTGTGTTGCGCCAACCAAGCTTTTCGTGCCAAATTCGACGGTGTTGTGCCTCTTCAAACTTTCCAGCAATTCGTCTGATTTGCTGAAAAGCAGTTCGGGCTTCAGCTGCTGGTTGCTTGTCTCTTCGAGTTTTTCGAAATTTTCGATAGCGCGGTTGTATTCGTTGTCGATTTTCGAGGCGAAAAAAGGCATGTTGGTAAGCCAAATCGTCGTTTTCGAAGGCAAATATTGCAAGATGGACTCGCGTTCTTCGATGAAGGCTTTTTCCTGCATGTTGGGTAGCAGTACGATGTTGTCTAACTTCTCGATTGACAGCTGGTTGACAATGTCGAAGCTGCGGATACTTTCTACTTCGTTGCCGAAAAACTCGATGCGGTAAGGGTAATCGTTGGCGTATGAGAACACATCGACCAAACCGCCGCGTATGGCGAACTGACCAGGTTCCACTACGAAATCGACGCTCTCAAAGCCATATTCAAAAAGTATGTCCGTAAGGAAATCAAGGTCGATTTTTTCGCCGACTTTCACCTTTTGGGTGTTTTTTGAGAGCAGATTTCGCGTGAAGACCTTCTCGCTGAGTGCTTCAGGATAACTGACAATCAATGTTTTGCGTTCTGATGTCGAAACGCGTTGCAGCACTTCGGTGCGCGAAAGGATGTAGGTGTTGTCGGGCTTCTCGGGTTCGTAAGGACGCTTGTAGGAAGTGGGGTAGAAGAGCACTTGCTTCTTGCTGTAGTCCATGCCGCGCTCGCCATACATGCCTTCAAGGTCGTTGTAGAAATAGGCTGCGTCTTCCTTGTCGGCACACACGATGAGGTGCTGACCGCCTATTTGGTGAAACACTGCTTCGGTGACGAAGGCCTTTGCAGAGGCCATTAGATTCGAACAAAGCAAATGCCCTCCATCGCGCAATGCGTTTTTCATCGCGTCGATGTGGGCATCTCCTTTATAGATTTGTTTGAAATGATTTGCCACGCTTTTTTACCTTTTAGTGTCATCCGCAATGAAGGAATGACGCTGCAAAGGTAGCAAAAAACTATCATTTTGAAGACTTGCGGCGGTTACATTCGTGACAAAGCATTTGACAGTTGTCGGCAACGGTTTCGCATTGCAAAATCAATTTACACTGTCTATTCAAAATCATTCACACTTTCTTCTCAAGAAACGCGCAAGTCGATACAAATGGAAAGTAATCCAAGTTTTTGTGCTTTTAACCCGCATTGAATGTTCTCCTGACAATTGCGCATATTGCTTCGCTTCACGATAATCACCTCGCTGAAAAGCAACCGAAGTTAGTATGTGGTTTACATATTTTTCCCATCCAGTTTCATCAAATGAAATTTTTTCATCATCAGGAAATTGCTCAGCCAAATATTTGCACATGATTTTCTCTTTCTGATACTTTGTCTTAACCTTTTCATAGGTCCTTGGACGAGACAGAGAACCGCCCGTTATTCTAAAAATACTCGTAGGCATATCCATAAAGGCGAAACGGGCTTTCCGAAGCAGAAGAATGTGTGTATTCCAATCTTGTATTGGAAATTGATATTCAACATAATCTTTCAGATTAACACATTCTTCAAATACTTCCCTCTTTACCATCAAAGTGTTTAGTGAGATATTTGGTTGCTTTCCTCCCCAGAGCTTATAAATGTCATATTCTTCTGGACTTGGATAATTAATCAAGTGCTGTTTACCAGTTTTTTCATCCAAAGAAACGGCATTCGTATATAACGCATCGTATTCTGGATGGTTTTCAAGATAATCCACCATGATTTGCATTCGCTGGTCATCAGTCCAATAATCATCGTCATCTAAAAATGCAACATATTTGCCTCGCGCCTTCATCAATGCTGTTGCCCAGTTTGCGCCTATTCCGCTATTCTTTTCCATTAAACTGAGTACGATTTTTTGCGGAATTTTCTTTTGATATCCGCTTAGCAGTTCGCGTGTTCCATCAGTACTGGCATCGTCGCCAATAATAACTTCAAAATCAAAGTCTGTTTTTTGGTTCAACACCGAATCAAGAGCTTCGGGAAGAAGCTTTGCACGATTATAAGTGCAAATAATCACTGAAAGTTTTAAGTTTTTCATTTCGATTGATAGTTTTTTCGCACAACTATCAATCATTTCAACCGGGCAACAAGAAAGGCGCGAACCTCTCTACTCACATTCACGGGGAGCGTCGGATGAACCCCGCCTAAATCTATAGATTAGCCCACGCCTTATCGCGCGAGCATTAACATTCATAGATTTAGAACGGTTAGCCTCAGCTTCCGTGAATTTGCTTTATCCGATTATTCAAAACAATCAGTTTCCGACGCTTTTTGTTTGAATGTGAATAATAGCTAATGCGTTATGTTTTAATATGTTAGTTTAATGATTA
>JAKSMV010000021.1 GCA_024400425.1 Bacteroidales bacterium | reverse complement strand
TTGTTGCTCAGGAACTTATAAATAAAGTTAAATCAAAGTGTTGCGGAATTAAGGTATGATTCATCCAACCTCGGCGACTACAGCGAACTTCTGAAAGCCAAAGCCGACTACGAGAAGCAACATCAATGAAATCCATTTGGGGCAGTTGAAGGAAAGTTGCAAATGCTTTTTGTGCCATCAGGTATATAGTTCCCAATTTTTTTGGTTGCATGATGTAAATTGAAAAAGCTGAAAGGCTGATTCGAATCGAGCGGTTACGAGATTCAGAGGCGGAAAGAGAAATGTTTTGCGGGTTTTGGATGTTTTGGTTACAAAAAGGACAAAGTATATTGTTGCCAAAATAAATCACCCTAAATCGTCTTTCCTTCTTCAAAAACTCTTATCTTTGCGGCATATTGTTGCAACAAAATATCCGCTATTATGATATGTTTTTTTCAATCTGATAATCAGCGTGTTATAGCAGTTGACACGCGCATTGAGCAATCACCTGAAGACATCAAAAAGCTTTCCTGGCTGTTTGGCAATGCTAAACAGGTCGCACCAAAGTCGCTGAAAGGCTATTTCGTAGGCCCACGCCGCGAGATGATTACGCCTTGGAGCACCAATGCTGTGGAAATCACACAGAACATGGGCCTCGCGGGCATCATCCGCATCGAGGAATTCCACAAGGTCGAAAATCAGGATGCTCCTTACGACCCGATGCTGCAGGCGCGTTACAAGGATTTGGACCAAAATGTCTTCCTCATCGACCGCCAGCCTGAACCTTTGAAATATATCGATGACATCGAGTCGTACAACCAGCAGGAAGGTCTTGCCCTCAGTCCGGAGGAAATGGCATATCTGAAGAGCATCGAGGAAAAGATTGGCCGTAAACTCACTGACAGTGAGGTGTATGGCTTCGCTCAAGTCAACTCGGAGCACTGCCGCCACAAGATTTTCAACGGCACTTTCATCATCAACGGAAAGAAGATGCCGAACACCTTGTTTGCTCTCATCAAGCGGACTTCGAAGGAAAATCCAAATAGATTGGTCTCGGCTTACAAGGATAATGTGGCTTTTGTCCTCGGCCCGAAAGTCGAGCAGTTTGCGCCAAAGACCCAAAACAAGGCTGATTATTTCCAGATTAAGGATATTGACACCATCATTTCGCTGAAAGCCGAAACACATAATTTCCCGACCACCGTCGAGCCTTTCAATGGTGCTGCTACGGGTAGCGGCGGCGAAATCCGCGACCGTTTGGCCGGCGGTCAGGGCAGTTTGCCTTTGGCCGGCACTGCGGTCTATATGACATCCTATCCGCGCACCGAGGAAGGCCGCGAGTGGGAAAAGGATTGCGAAGCGCGTCCTTGGCTCTATCAGACTCCAGAAGAGATTCTTATCAAGGCTTCCAACGGAGCCTCTGATTTCGGCAACAAGTTCGGTCAGCCGCTCATCAACGGCAGCCTTTTGACTTTCGAACATCAGGAAGGACAAAGTCTGGGCTACGATAAGGTCATCATGTTGGCCGGTGGCATCGGTTTTGCCAAAAAGGAAGATGCCAAGAAACTGGAACCTGAAGAAGGTGATGTCATCGTGGTCTTGGGCGGCGATAACTACCGCATCGGTATGGGCGGTGGCGCCGTTTCGAGCGTCGATACGGGCCAATACAGCAACGCCATCGAACTGAATGCCGTGCAGCGCGCCAATCCTGAAATGCAGAAGCGCGTGGCCAACGTGATTCGTGCCATGGCCGAAAGCGATGAAAATCCAATCCGTTCCATCCACGATCACGGCGCAGGCGGTCACTTGAACTGCCTCTCCGAACTGATTGAAGATGCCGGCGGTGTGGTCTATGTCGATAATCTGCCTGTGGGCGACCCGACTTTGTCCGATAAGGAAATCATCGGTAACGAATCGCAGGAACGCATGGGTTTGCTGGTCAACAAGAAAGCCCTGAAGGTCATCAAGGAAACCGCTGAACGTGAACGTGCTCCTTATTACGAAGTCGGAAAAGTGACTGGCGACGAGCGTCTGCGTTTTGCCCGCAAGAAAGGCACGGCTCCTATCGACCTCGCCATTTCCGATTTCTTCGGCAGTGCGCCTAAGACGGTCTTGCACGACACCGAGAAACCATATCATTTCAAGAAAATCACTTACAACAAGCGTAATTTACATAAATATGTCGAGCAAGTGCTTCAGCTTGAAGCTGTTGCATGCAAGGATTGGTTGACCAACAAGGTTGACCGTTCCGTCACGGGCCGCGTGGCACAGCAGCAGTGCGTAGGCGAACTCCAACTCCCGTTGAGCAACTTGGGCATCAGCGCTTTGGACTATCAGGGCATCCGTGGCATTGCCACCGCTTTGGGTCATGCGCCTATCGCCGGTCTTATCAATCCGGCTGCCGCTTCACGTCTGTCGGTCTCCGAGGCTCTGACGAACATCGTTTGGGCACCGATTCAGGACAATCTTACGGGCATTTCGTTGAGTGCCAACTGGATGTGGCCTGCCAAGCAGGAAGGCGAAACCGCACGTCTCTATCAGGCTGTGAAGGCTTTGAGCGACTATTGCGTGGCTTTGGGCATCAATGTCCCGACGGGTAAGGATTCCCTCTCCATGACGCAGAAATATCCTGATGGTGAAAAGGTTGTGGCTCCTGGCACGGTCATCGTTTCGGCTGCTGGCGAAGTGAGCAATGTCCGCAAGACCATCCGTCCAGTCGTGAAACAAGACGAAAACTCCGAATTGCTTTACATCGACTTCTCGAAAGATGGCTTCAATTTGGGCGGCAGCAGTTTTGCTCAGGCTCTCGGCGCTGTGGGTCAGGTTACGCCTGATGTGAAGAGTCCGGCCTATTTCAGAAAGGCATTCAACGCCATTCAGCATCTGATCGAAGAAGGTCTGGTGCTTGCAGGTCACGATGTTTCGGCTGGCGGCTTGATTACCACTTTGTTGGAAATGAATTTCGCCAATACCGAAGGCGGCATGAACATCAATTTGAGAGATTTCGACAAGGAAGATTTGTTCGCGGTTCTCTTCTGCGAAAGACCTTCTGTCGTCATTCAAGTGAAAAACGATGGCGTTGCCCGCCAGATGTTGCGTGAGGCTGGCGTGAAGTTCAATGCAATCGGTACACTTTCCAAAACCCGCAAATTGGTCATTGACCATCAAGGTCATCTCCGCACCTTCGATATTGATGCTCTGCGCGATTTGTGGTTCAAGTCGTCCTATCTGCTCGACAGAAAACAGAGCGGCGAACACAAGGCTTTGGAACGTTTCCAGAACTACAAGAACCAATACCTGCATTACAGTTTTGGCCGTAATTTCACTGGCAAGGCTGCCGATTTGGGCATTGATATGCACCGCCGGAAGAAGTCGGGCATCAAGGCTGCCATCATCCGCGAAAAGGGCGATAACGGCGACCGCGAAATGGCTTACGCACTTTATCTGGCCGGTTTCGATGTCAAGGACATTCACATGACCGATTTGACTTCGGGCCGCGAAGATTTGACCGATGTCAACATGATTGTCTTTGTCGGTGGTTTCTCCAATTCCGATGTCTTGGGTTCCGCCAAGGGTTGGGCTGGCGCATTCCTTTATAATGAAAAGGCTAAGAAAGCCCTCGATAACTTCTATGCCCGCGAAGACACTTTGAGTTTGGGCGTCTGCAACGGTTGTCAGTTGATGATGGAACTCGGTCTGCTTTATCCTGACCATGAGGAACATCCGGTGATGAAACACAACGATTCCCATAAGTTCGAATCGGCATTCCTGAATGTCGAGATTGCGCAAAACGACAGTGTGATGCTCTCATCGCTTTCGGGACGTCGCCTCGGTGTGTGGATTGCTCACGGCGAAGGCCGTTTCTATTTCCCATGCTACCGCGACCAATACGATATCGTGATGACCTACGGACAGGACGAATATCCGGGCAACCCGAATGGCAGCGACTGGTCGGTGGCTGGCATTTGCTCCAACGATGGCCGCCATTTGGCCATGATGCCTCACCTTGAGCGTGCCTTCCTGCCTTGGCAGTGGGCCTACTATCCTGACGACCGCAAAAATGATGAAGTGTCGCCATGGATTGAGGCTTTCGTCAATGCAAGGAATTGGATTGCAGAAAAGACGAAGAAATAATTGAATTCACATTTATAAACGCAAATGACCGTGAATGGAGCAAAAATGCTGCGTCACGGTCATTTGTGTTTTTCTTTGCCTGTTTTTGAAATAAATGCTATTTTTGCGGTGAAAATTGGAAGAAATTGCCGCCATTATGATTCCAAGGATTAAGAATATAGAAACCGCGAGCGATTACAAATTGATTGTGACTTTTGATGATGGTTTCCGAGTCTGTTACGATGTCAAGGAAGATATTGACACCATTGAGGAGTTCAAAGGACTTGAACAGATTTACGGACTTTGGCAGCAGGTGAAATTGGATTCGAGCCGCACATGCGTCTATTGGAACGACCGAATAGACCTCGCAAGTGATACGATTTATGAATATGGTCGGCCACTGTGAAATCTTTCCCGTTCACATCGTCAAATCCGCAACAGTCATTCCAACGGTCTGAACTAAATCATCGGGTTTCAGCTTGAATTGCAGGCCGCGCACGCCGGCGCTCACATAGATGTAGTCGAACAGCTGGCAGGTCTCGTGAATGAAAGTAGGGAAGGGTTTCTTCATGCCCACGGGCGAGCAGCCGCCACGGATGTAGCCCGTCAGCGGGAGCAGTTCTTTCATCGGAATCAGGTCGCAGCTTTTGTTGCAGGTTGCTTTGGCGGTTTTTTTCAGGTCGACTTCGTCGCAGCCCGGAATGACGCACACGAAATAGCCAATCTTGTCGCCTTTCAGCACCAAGGTCTTGAACACTTGGTTGATGTCTTCGCCGAGTTGGTCGGCGATGTGCTGCGCGCCTAAGTCGGTTTCATCCACTTCGTAAGGAACCAGTTCATATTCAATCTTTTTCTGGTCGAGTATGCGGCAGGCGTTGGTCTTGTTGATTTTGTCTTTTGCCATGATGATGAGCTTTTTGAAAATTGGGCAAATGTAATGCTTTTTCGGAAAGCAAAACCAAATAATTTTCTTACCTTTGCCCCAAATTTGTTTTTTTATCATGTTAGTAAAGGAAAATGTTTTAGAAGTTTTGAAGGATGTCATCTATTTTCCGAAAGGTGACAATATTATTGCCCTGAAAATGGTTGAAAACCTGATGGTTGGCGATGACGGAATCCGTTTTGATTTGGTCGTTGAGCATGTCGATGACCCGAAAAACGACATTTTGGTCAACGCTGCAAACCGTACTTTGAAAGAGGTTTTCGGCGACATCAATATTGATATTAAGGTGGTCGAGGAACAGACGGCTCTTTCCAAGGTGAAGCACATCATTGCAGTGGCTTCTGGCAAGGGCGGTGTCGGCAAATCGACCGTGGCAGCCAATTTGGCCGTGGCTTTGGCGCGTGCCAACCAGCGCGTAGGCTTGGTTGATGCCGATATTTACGGTCCTTCGGTGCCTACCATGTTCGGCACAGGCGACGAGCGTCCTGCATGTTTCGAGCGTGACGGCAAAACCGTGATGATTCCGCTTGAACGTTACGGCATCAAGCTGATGAGCATTGGTTTCTTTGTCGATGCAAATCGTCCTTTGATTTGGCGCGGACCTATGGCAACGAGTGCCCTCAACCAGTTGATGAACGATGCCCATTGGGGTGAACTCGACTTTTTGATTGTCGATATGCCTCCTGGGACGGGTGATATTCAACTTACTTTGGCTCAGTCGTTTAAAGTGAGTGGAGCAGTTGTTGTTACCACGCCTCAACAAGTTGCATTTGCCGATGTCTTGCGTGCGGCCATGATGTTCAAGGAAAAGGCTTTGCAGATTCCGTTGTTCGGTTTGGTCGAGAACATGGCCTATTTTGTGCCGAGCGATATGCCTGAAAAGAAATACTACATTTTCGGCAAGGAAACTGGGCGCAAGTTCGCCGAGGAACTTGACATCCCACTTCTGGGTCAGATTCCGATTGTGGAGCAGATTGCCGAATGCGGCGACAAGGGAACGCCTCTGGCACTCGATGCCGATTCGCCTGTCACAAAGGCATTTGACGAAATAGCGGCAGCTGTCATTCGCGAAGCTAAGTGATGCTAAACAACTAAACAATTCAACAAATAAACTTCAAACAAATGGAAGATAAAGAGATCATCCTCCGCAAAGTGAAAAACGTGTTGGAACAGGTGCGCCCTTATCTGCAACAAGATGGCGGCGATGTCAATTTTGTGGAACTCACTGACGATATGGTCGTTATGGTGGAGTTGACAGGCGCCTGCGGCAATTGCCCTCACAGCACTATGACCCTCAAGAACGGCATCGAAACGGTGATGAAAAAGGCTATTCCTGAAATCAAGGCCGTTGAGCGTGTGCAATCATTGGAATTATAATCAATTGTTTAACAAAATATTAGAAAAAATGAAACGTAATTTACTTTCAATTGGTATGCTGGCACTGATGCTGGTCTTTTCGGCACGCAGTTTCGCTCAGAATACTTACACAATGGTTACTTCTGCCTCTGGCCTTGAAGCCGGTGCAAAGTATATTCTCGTCGGTTTCGATGACGATGGCAACGCTTACGCCATGAGTTATCAGAAATCCAACAACCGTCACGCTGTCAGCGTCTCTGAATCTGGCGGTACCGTTACTGCAACCATCGCGACCGATCCAAATTCTCAAACCGAAGTCTTTGAGTTTGAATTAGGTGGCAGCGCCGGCGCATGGACAATCTATGACCCACTTAAAGATGGTTATCTGAACGCTCCTGGTGGTGGCAACTATTTAAAAACTCAGTCGTCGCTTACCGATAACGGCAAGTGGGATATTACCATTGGCGCCAACGGCGCTGGTGTTCCTGTTTCACTTGGTGCTGTGGAACAATGCTATATGCGTTTCAATTTGAATGCTACCAACAACTCTCCACTGTTCGGTTGCTACAAGGAATCGTCTAACATCAACGCTGAAGTTTATTTCTTCAAGGCTGGTCAGGCCCAAGTTAACCCTGAACCGAGCAACTATCCGACAAATTTCTCAGCCGATGCAGATATGCTTGATGTCACTTTGACCTGGAATGATGCTACAGGCGCTCAACTGCCTGACAGATATTTGGTTGTGGCTTCAACAGGCAACATCACAGTTCCTGTCGATGGCACCCCTGTCCCGAACAGCGAAATGGCTATCAATGTGAATCCTGGTGTCCAGACTGTTACTTTCAGCAATTTAAATGGCAACACCACTTATCATTTCGCCATTTTCCCATACACCAATGCCGGTGCCAACATCGATTACAAAACTGACGGCACTTATCCTACGGCAACAGCCAATACTGCTGATGTGTATGTCCTTCTGAATGAAGGTTTCGATGCTGATCTTGGCGTGTTCACCGCTTATGATGTCTATGGCGACCAGACTTGGATGCAGAAGACTTACAACGGCAATGGCTATGCCAACATGAACGGCTATGCCAACAACGTCTATAACGAAAACGAAGACTGGCTGATTAGTCCTGCCATGAATGGTGAATATGCTTCGATTATGATGAGTTTCTCAACTGCCATGAAATTCGATGGCGAACCTCTGCAAGTCATGATTTCAACCGATTATGATGGCCAAAGCGAACCAAGCGATTTCACTTGGGAAAACATTACTGACATGTTCGACTATTCAACTGGCAATTACGAGTGGGTGGAATCAGGCGCAATTGATGTTGAAAGTTTTGCTGGCGAAACCTTCTATATTGCCTTCGTTTACACTTGCAATTCAGAAACAGCTTCAGCTTGGGAAGTCGATAATGTGCTGATTATGGCTTCCGAGCCTTTGGCAGTTGCTGAAAATGGAAGCACCATGCTGAACGTCTATCCAAATCCTGCTAAGGATATGATTTCCTTCACTTTGAATCAGGACGCACAGGTTGCCGTTTACGATATGAGCGGTCGCATGGTTTCTGAAAAGAACTGCATGGAAGGCCTCGTGAATTACGAAGTTTCAAGTCTTGAAAATGGCGTTTATTTCATTAACTTCCGCTATGGTGATGGCAGCATGTCAGTCACGAAGTTTGTGAAGATGTGAAAAAACTGATGCTCATATTAGCGATTGTGGTCTCCACTTGTTGGTCGTTTGGCCAGCAAGTGGAGCCTGCGCGTTATGAGATACCCCGTTGGAACAAAAACCAAGGCTGCCGTTTCGAGTCGTTTGGTGCAGAAGGCGGCATCATGGTTTACGAAACCGAAAAAACCGATAAGAGCAAAAACCGTTTATGGAGTTTCTCGCTTGTTGACACATGCTTGTTCGAGGTCCGCAACGACTTGATTCCTTTGCCTGACAAGATGGATATTACTGAAACCGCCAGCGATGATGGTTTTGCCGTTTTCTTGTTCACTAACGATAAATCAAGGAAAAACGACACGCTCGATTTTCTGGCCGTCACTTTCGACCGAAAGGAACGTACCTATCAATCCTTTTCTGCGAAGTTGCCTGAGAAATCGGTTATCCTTTCTGCCGAAGTCGTGGATGGCGTGATGATGATGGCTGTCAATAGCAAATCGGGCGATGGGAACTTGTATTTCTACGACCTGAAAACCCATTCCTATCGTATTGCAACTCCTTCATCTTCGCGAAACTTCATCATTTTCCAGACCGAGTCTATGCCCAATCAGCATTGCTTTGTCATGGTTTTGAAAGAATTCGAGAACAAGTTTTTTGTCTCAACGGCATTCCTTGTCTATTCGTCTTCGGGAGCATTGCTGAAAACATATCATTTCGATAATATTCCAAATGCTTCGTTGGGTCGAATGGCTTTCCAAATGGATGACAACCAACATTTAACGGTGATTGGGACATTGGAACGCGAGAGAAACAAGAAAATTGATGTGGAGGGAATCATTGAAGATTTCAACCGCATTTCGATTGGTGTTGTCTGGATGCAATTTGCATCGGGACAAACCCAACCTAAGTACTATATGTTCAAGGACATGCCGAACATCGAGATGGCTCTGACGTCGTCTGACAGAGTGCGGGTGCGCGAAGCAAGGTTGAAAAAGAACAAGAAGCAGAGTCAAGGCGAAATCGCTTTTCAGTTTCTCACGCCACGATTGACTCCGTTTGATAGCCTTCTGGTTTTTTCTGTCGAGGCTTTTGAACCTGTGTATCATACCGAAACGCGCATGGACTACGGTTTCGGTTATCGCGGCATGTACCCTTATAGTTATACCATTTTCGATGGCTATGATTTTTTCAGCGATGTGTTGCTCGCCTTCGACAAAGAAGGCAATCTGAAATGGCAGACCGCAGCCAAGTTTTCCAATGAACTCACTTTCGATTTGACTCCACATGCTTGTGAATCAGCTTGCTATGACGAATTTGTAGTGGTTTCCTCAAGCTATAATAATCTCCGCTATGTTTCTTTCAACTCAAATGGCAATCCCATATCGACTCTGCAAGTTGAAAAGATTGATCCGAAACTTGGTGCCGATGAGTTGGTAGATGAATATTTTGCTGAAATGAAACTATGGTATGGCAATCGTTTCCTGATTTTTGGTTCGCAAATTATCAGGAATAGCATCCAAGCCCATCCTCAGCGTTCGGTGTTTTTCCTCCAAAAAGTGCAATTCGAATAAAATGATTACCAGTTACTTGAAATATTTGCTGACGCGAAAAAGCGAGTACAAGATCCATTCGCCTTTTGTCTTCGATTTCATGACAAAAGTGGTGAACGACAAAGGTTCAAACGCTGATTACGAATCGATTATGCGTATCAGTAGGCTTTTGGACGGGAAGAAACACTCTAATTATCGCCGTCGCAAAATGAGCCGGTTGCTTTATCGTATGGTTCGCTATTTCGAGCCCGAATCGGTCGTTTCTTTCGGTTCGTTGTCGGCAATGAACACTACAGCTTTGGCATTGGGCAATTTGCAGACTCGTGTCTATCTTGAGGAATCGACAGATTTTCTCGAAAGCATGAATTCGATGGGCATCATCAATGTCAGCCTTATCCAGCCGGCCGAGTTCGATTCCGAAAAGTTCAAGCAGTTAAATACGGGTTTCGTCCTTTTCGGTCAAGACTCTTTTGAAGATACGACTTGGGATTATCTCGTTGATTGCCTGAGTCATAAGACATCGGAATCGGTGTTTATTTTTGAAGGCATACATCACAACCGTGACATGGAAGACGCATGGGAAAGTTTGCAGGAAAACGATAATGTCTCGCTCTCGATCGACTTGTATGAAATCGGTTTGGTGTTCTTTAAGTTAGGTTTTGAAAAACAAGATTTTGTCTTAAAATATTGATATGAAAACATATACGCGGACAGGCGACGAAGGAATGACTTCGTTGGTGGGTGGCCTGAGGGTGGCCAAATTTGATGAAAGGGTGGAAGCATACGGAACGGTTGACGAACTGAGCGCATTTGTGGGTGTCCTTCACGACCAAGAAGATGTTGCTGCTGAAGTCAAACAAGTGCTTGAAACCATCCAAGACAAACTTTTCACCATCGAGTCGCATTTTGCCATAGAAGACGGAGCAGAAATTAAGAAGATGATTCCTCAACTTACAGTTGCTGATGTCAGTTCCCTTGAACAACAGATTGACACGATGAATTCCCAACTTCCCGAGTTGAAATCGTTCATCATTCCCGGTGGCAATCTGAAGGCTTCCTACTCGCATGTCTGCCGCACGATTTGTCGTCGGGCCGAACGCCAAGGATGGAAATTGGCCTCGCAGCATGACGTCGATTTGATAGACTTGAAATACCTCAATCGCCTATCGGATTTCTTCTTTGTCTTGGCCAGATGCTTTGGAAATGCTGAAAAATCGGGCGAAAATTGTTGGCAATCAGTGAAATGAAAAATTTTTAATTATTTTTCATCAATAGTGCATCGGTTGTCAATTTATTGTATTTTTGCACCCTCAAATTTAAAACCTAAATATTATGTATTGGACACTTGAATTAGCTTCAAAGTTGGAAGACGCACCATGGCCAGCTACCCGCGATGAGCTCCTTGATTGGGCCTTGCGCACAGGCGCGCCAGACGAAGTGATTGAAAACCTTCAGGAAATGGAAGACGAAGGCGAAGTCTATGAACGTATTGAAGACCTTTGGCCTGACTATCCTACAAAAGACGATTTTTTCTTCCACGAAGATGAATACTAATTTGGTAATCATTTGATTATCAACAAATCAAAGAGATCATTAGGAAACTAATGGTCTCTTTGGCTTTTCAGATAAAAACTGTCAGTCTTTCTGTTTGAACGGTTCTGTCAGCCAATTGACGGCTCCTGCTTTTTTTGTATTTCTGTTGATGTGGATTGGTTATCGCTTAATCATAAAAGCTTGCGAAATGATGTCCTCTTCGGTGTGTATTGTGATGAGATAAAGCCCATCAGGCAGCGATGAAAGGTCTAGGTTTATTGTATCAGTATGCACGTCTTGCGATGTGATAACCTGTCCGATTGCATCGGAGATGGTGATATTCCTTGCTCTTTTGGCTTCAATCCGAATTAAACCGGATGTCGGGTTCGGATAAAGGCTAATCTTGTGAATGTCAATCTCATTGATGTCCCACGAGACCTCAACGGTAACGAAATCTAGATTTGGATCTTCGGCTGATGTGCCTGGTTCCGATTCGCATCCGTCATCGTATTCTGATGTAAGTTGATAAAAGTAAGTCTGTTCTGGAAGGTCGCTTAGGTTGTCGTGGTATTGGTAAAAGTCCTCGCCTTCGACGAATGGAATTTGGGCCACGAGTTCGTAGTTTGCCCCTGTCGTGCTTCTGTATAGGTTGTAATTTGTCAATGCCGAGCCTTCGTTGTTGAGTTGACGAGACTTGCCGATTTGGTCGGTGACGAAGGCGCGAAGCATCCATGTGAAATTTAGGTTGTATGAGGCTAAGTCGGTCCAATGCGTTCCATCCAACGATACCCAACGGCCATTGGCTTCGCCCGAATTGGTACATACAGCGGCAGGGTAGGCGATGCCTTGTTGCCCGATGACAATCCAAAGAGGATCTGTAACAGAAAGATTTACAGGTGCTTCAGTAGCTATAGTTCGCCATCCGTGTGTGCCTTCCAATTCAAGGTTTTGGTAATATACCAAAGTGCCAGGCTGGGTTACGCCGCCTTGACAGACAAGCAGTTGATAGGTCCCTGCCTCAATGTCGTAGAGCGAAATCTGTGTCAGTGAACATCCTTCAAAATTGGCGAGTTGTTCGGGCTCGAATTTGATGCCCCAAAAGATGGCTCCGTCTTCCGAACCAATTGATTTGTTGAATATTCCATTGTCGTAATAAAGCCATTCTTCGATAGGAATAGGTTGCGGGCCCCACGAGATGAGTGCACCTCGGTCATTGTCGTCATTGTAGTAGGTCTCAGCTGTCAGCAGTTCAGGCGCATCGCAACCCAAAGGAATATAGGTCATGATGATTTCTGGGCATGCCATGGAGTAGTAGTTGCAAGTATCTTCGCCATCATACACTGTCCTCACATACCATCGATAAATGCCGGGTTCGGTCGGTAATAGCGTGTCGATGAAATAGTTGTCGGTAGTGAATCCCAAATAGCGGAAACCAAGTTGCTCGTCTTCACGGAAATAGACGGCACCAAGAAGACTGTCAGCTTCAGGGTAGGTCCATGATATGAGGGTACCTTCGTCGGTATCTATTCCTTCAAGGTCGATGACTGAAGCGAAATTTTGGCAGGAGCGATAAATCCAGCCGTATGTCGCCCACTCGCCGGTCCACGATTGAAATACTGGCCTGACGGCGGCTCGATAGGCTTGCCCTTCGGTAAGTGTGTCAACATCGAATTGGAAATGCTGGTCGGAAGTGGCTCCTACAATAATGCTGTCAATGGCGATTTCGAAATATTGCAGTGAACGTCTGCTTGGCCCATCCCACATCGCCCAACCTGTCGATGACACATAAAGTGAGTCAATATCTTGTGTACTTTCAAAGAGTTCAATGTCTATGGATGTTGGTCCCATAATGCAGACAGCTGTGTCGGAAATATAGTCGTCATAACCGTCAAATTGCAATTGGATCGTGTAATAGTCACGATAGATGTCAGGAATGAGAATATGGCCATTTTGATCGAGGTTGGCAGAATAGGTTTCGCCTTGTCCTCCGGAAGGCTCGACGATAATAGAGGCTTCCGCAGGCACTATGCCGGTGTTGGTGGTCGCATTCACTTCCAATGTTGTGGTCATGTCTTTGTCGAGAACATTCGACCATCTTGTTTCAGATTCAATGGGAGGTTCGCCTGAATAGGTACAACTGACGCCCCAACTGTATTGTCCCCAAGGTAGTGCGTTCCAACTCATGTCGATGAACGACGAGTCGGTGAGGTGGGTGGCTAACATGATGGAATCTTCTCCTATGCGGCGGCGGAAAATGCTGAAATACAGTAAATCGCGTTTTAATAGACTGTCGTTCTCGATGAAATTAACTTGGTCAATATAGAAGCAGTCGTCGCCATTGTCGATGGAAGCATCCTTCAGATAACTCCAGCGGAACCAGTGAATGCCTTCGGTAATGTCGAAATGGTGTTGCTCCCAATCGCTTTCGCCCGAGCATTCAAACTGTTTTTCTCCGTCAATGTAGAAACGGCCAACATCAAATGAGGGTTCTGACGAAATCTTGCTGAAGAAACTCATGGTGCCGTCAGTGGGAACGTAATAGGAAATCTCGATTTCTGAAATGCCGTTACCGTGTCCTTCGCAAGTTGATTTCATGCAATAATTGCCTTCGTAGGCATGTGTCGTATCTATAGCCCAAGGGAAATCGGAAATGGTATTGTTCCAGTTGAGCATATTGAAATTGCCGGTTTCAAAGTTGTCGTAGCCGAGCGGCTCGCTCAAAGTCCATGAAATCTGTGCATAGGTGTCATAGATGATTCGTGCTGAGACATAGCGCACCGAATCGTTCCTTACAGGATTGGCAGCCATTAAATCAATCGTCATGGCTTCGCAAAAGAAGGCCAAGAAAAGGAGAATGCGCTGGATTGTTATCTTGGTATTTGGCATGGTGTGGTTAGCGTTTGATGAATTTTATGGCTTCATTTGTTGTTGTAGAAATGACGTGGATGAAGTAAATCCCTTTCGCCAAATGGGTTAGGTCAAGTGTGGCTTCTCCACAAAGGTCGGCTTTGATATCGCTTTGCATTATGCTCGTACCAAGGCTGTTCACTATGCGGATTGAATAGTCGCATCCGGCATCAAGCCCTAAAACCGAAAGGTGCCCGTCGCTTGGGTTAGGATAGATATAAGGACGACAGCTGCTTGGACCGTCGCTTCTCCGTGTCATGACTTTGCCTTTGTTGTCTAAATAAAGGTGTATATCCTCAACACAAGGCGTTTGGCTTGAAAGAGTTACCGACTCGCAAATGCCTCTTCCGTAACGTGGAATGTCAGCCAGAATATGGTATGATCCGTATGGTAAATGGTCAAACTTGAATCTGCCTTTGGCATCGGTGAGGGTGAATCCTAGAATGCGTTCTTTCGTCGAGTTCATGAGTACAATGCTGACATTAGATAGGCCTCCATCGCAGAATTGCGAGTCGTTTTCTTCGCGTAGCCACGAAGTGCAGTAAAAACTATTGGCAGAAAACATGCCTCCAGGCAATTCGAAAACGCCATTGATGATACCGTTGCCGATGTTGAAGTTCCCAACTATTTCTGGCAGATAGATATCGACATCATATGTGTCGCCGTCAACCGTAATCATGTTGGATTCGTTCCATTGTAGGTCGCCAAAATAGTAAGTTCCTGATACCGTATTGTTTAATGTGTCAGGGAAAGCGTAAAGGATGTAGGTGTTTGGCAATAGTTTCGTAAAACTGAAATGACCATTTTCGTCTGAAATGGTGCGGTAAAACTCGTGAGTGAATGGGTTGGTGTTGCGTGAAGCAGCAGCCACAATTTGGGTGTTGGGACATGGAGCTCCGTCTGACCAAGTCATGCCTTCGAGGGTAAAGGTTTCGTACAAATCGTATGATACGGTGTCACTTAAATGCCCGCAATACGACCAACCTTCCAACACTAAGGTGACTTGTCTTTGGTCGATGTCGTTTTCGCCAAGGAAGTAGGTCGGGTTGAGCAGTGTTTCATCGTCGAAGCGACCGTCGCCTAAACTGTGCCAACGTATGGAGTCGGAATTGGAGACTGTCGCATCCTCGATGGTGATGGGATCAAGCAAACCGAAGAAGTCGTCGTTTCCGGCAAACACACTTAATTGTTTGTAGAGAGTCAAGTTGAAATCATCTGTTTTTGTCTCTCTGCCATAGATAACGCGAAGCGTAAGCGTCACATTCCCAGCATCTAAATCTTCTTGTGATGGGTAGTAGGTAGGTCGCAAAGAGAGTGGGTCGGAAAAAGTTCCAGTGCCTGATGTTTGCCAAACGAAACTATTGTAAGTGTATGGAATGTTGGCGTTTTTGATGTAATATCCTGATTCGCTAGCGCAAAGGTAATCGTCGGGACCTGCATAAGGATAATACGAGGCGATGGCGTATGCACTTTTGCCCGGATGAGCGTATGCGTTTTCATCATAATGTCGTTCGCATGCCATCACCCCGATGTTCTCGACAGATTGTGAGGACATTAGATAGCTATTTTCAAAAATAGCATTGCTTTGATGCGAGAATTTGTAGTAGTTGAAATCGCCGTAGAACACTATATAATGGTCAATGTCGGCTTCAGGATTTTCGTCCCACGAGATGAGCCATTTGCCATCGATGAATTGTTTTTTCACTGTATGGGGTGGCGAAATTGGTGCAATGGTGTCGGGTTCAGTTAGGAAATCGGAGTAGTCAAGAATGCCTAAATTAGGGTCATCGTGCTTGTCGATGAGCATCGCTTCGATTTTGCCAGTCGATTGTGTGTCCCAAAAGTTCTGCCGCAGGTTGATGTCGCTCTCGCAGCCATTGGCAAAAATGATGGCGCCTTCTTTTGGGTACAAGAAGTTGTTGGAGTTGGCTGAGGTGTTGCCGCTGGCGAACTTGGTGATCATGTCGTCGACTTCGCTAACCGTATTCCCGATGAAATTCAAGCTGCTCATTGGCAAAAGGTTAGTTATCACCTTACCGTTTTCATAGAATGTATTTTGCTCGACAATCAAGTGGCTATTTCGAAGCATTGTGATGGCTTCGTCGTTGTGCCAAAACACATTGTTCTTGATGACCAACGAGTCCATGGCGGCTTTGATGCCGTAAGAAGAATAGTTGGCGTTCCCGTCTGGCAGTTTCGAAGAGATGAAGTTGCCGGTGATGTAGTTCTTGCCTTCGTTGTATAGCACTCCGCCGACCGATTCGAAATAGATGGCCGTGGCGGCGTCTTGGAAGCAGTTGTCGCTGATGTAATTGTTACGGCATTTCCGGCCATAGTTTACATTCGAGACGCTAATGTTGATTTGACCTTGGTCGAAAATGTTGTGTGTGAAGCGGTTGCCTTGGCTGTCGCTCATGGTGGCTCGCAGTTCAATACCCGACACGCATTGCGAGAAAAGGCAACTGTCTATTATGAAATCATTGCAGTCGCTGATGTCGATGCCTTTCCCAGCATAATAGTTGTAAAAACCGCAATGCGTGATGCTTGCTCCTGAACTCATCGAAGCCGAAATGACAGGATTGGCTCCAACGGCTTTGATGTAATTGATATTGATTGATTGACTGTCGTTGATGTTTTTCAATTGAATGCCAGCCCAATCGTGGGTGATTTGGTAGCAAAGCAGGTAGATGGAATCGTTCTGCTGTCCGTCCATGTTTAGCTTTCCGCCATCAACGCGGATGTAGGCCGATTGCCCGAAATAAATCCTGACGCCGCTTTCGATGTTCAATTCACCATTTTCCGTGACGAGGATGGCCTCGTTGACCAAATAGGCTGTGTCGCTGCCCAACTTCGTAAGTGTGACGGTGTCGCTTATCTCTCCGTCGATGGGAATGTAATGTTGTGCCTTTGCGGAAACGGCAAGACACAGCAGTATCGCAGTAATAAAAATCTTCAATATGGACGGAAAACGGTTCATGGTCTAGAAGTAGTAAGTCAAACCTAATTTCAATTTGAAGAAGCGCGTCTGCATGTTGATGGGAGAATCGTCTAAGAATAGTACTCCGGCATTTTTCATGTAGTATATTTCAGGAATGAGTTCTATTCGGTTGGCCACTTTCCATGCTCCGCCTAAACCGATTTGGTAGGAGAATTTAGCTGGTTTTAAATCGTTGGATGTAAGTGAATTGCCAATCATTTGGCCTTCTTTTATTGTCGAGCCTTCGGCATAGGTGAGAAAACCTATCGTAGCTTGTGCTTTGGCGAAGAGCCTAAAATGGGCATTTCGGACTATATCGAATGTGGCAAAAGCGCCAATGCCGAAATAGTCATGACGATTAATGTCGCGGAACGAGTTTGTGGTGGTTTCCAAAGGGACGTAGGTCGAGTCAATAATGTAGTAATAGGTAGTGTCGTTCAGGTTCGGGTGAATCGCAAAATAGGTGTCAAGTGTGTCGTTAACATAATAATCGCCCGAAAAAATGGTCTCGTCAAGTTGGAAACGATAGCGTAAGGTGTTGTAAGATAGATTTATGCCAAATGATAAGCGGTTTTTCTTGTAGCCTCCGTCAAGGCCAACGGTGAAGTCGGAACTGGGTAGGAGATTGATGGAAATGTTCTCATTGGTGAATGTTGGATCGATTTTTTGGTCGATGAAAGCAAAACCATATGTCAAGGAAGGCGAGACGTACCAACCATTGTCTTTGAACTTAGGCCATTTGATTTCGTAGCCTTTGTATTTGATGTCGAACACGGTATCGACTCTTACGATACTGTCGTAGCGTATGATGGTGTCGTAACGCATGACGGTGCGAATCACTTGCATTGTGTCGAACACACGAATGGTGTCGCCAGCCTTGCTCATGATGGTTTCCGTCTTGTGTTTCTTGATTTCATTAATTGGTTCGTTTTGCTCGTTCTTTCTGAGGTCAATGGTCTTGTTTTTCCTGATTACATATTGCATCCCGATTTTCTTGTAACCATAGTTGGTGCCTTTCAGCAAGTCGGCCAGCACTTCTTCCGCTGATTTGTAGGAACAGCTGTATTTCTCGATTCTGATATTGCTGAGTTCGGCTTTACTGAAAGCTACATTGATGTCGTATTCGGCAAGAAGCTTTTCCAAGGCCACATCGAGGCTGCACGACTCCACTGTGAATGAAATGAGCGGGTCGAAGTTTTGTGCCTCGGCTTCTTGTGGGCGTATTATGGCGGATAATATTAGGAAGAACGAGATAAAACAAATCTGCAAAATATTGTTATTTAATACTTTGCTATTGTTACTGCGTATTATTGTTGTTGCTGACTCCATAAGTTAATAGTCGAAAATAGGCCGCTAATTTACAATAAAATAAAATAGGAACCTCATTTATCGGGCTAAAAAATGGAAAGTTAGGAGGGAAAAACGATTAATGAATCGTGTAGGTGTTACCGTTTTTGGTAATCTCAAAACCGAACACTGTGGCGATGGTTTCGAGCATGTCATCAACGCTGTCTTGGTCGGTGAAACGGGCTGTGAGCTTGCCATCAGCATATTTTTCGGGCAATTCAATCTTGATTTCGTAGAGGAACTCAAGAGCTTCGACAATCGTTGAGAGTTTGACATCGTTGAAGTCCAAGAAATGACCGTTGGTGAGCTCGTCTTTCTTCACTTCGTTGTATGTCATGGTTTTCAGGTTGCCATCGTTGCTGTTGAAGATGCCGCGTTCGCCAGGCATGAGCTCGATGCATTCAAGTTCGTTTCCTTTTTGGTCAACATTGACCATTTTGACTTTGCCTGAGAAAAGATCGACAAAGCAGGTCTCTTCTTCTGAATCCAATAAGAAATTGGTTCCCAAAACCATCACATTAATGTCGCCGCAATGAATGGTGAATGGGTGACTTTCATCTTTCGCGATGTCAAATTGGGCTTTACCTTTGAAGTTGACGTTTCTTTCCTTGAAATTTGCGAGATATGAAACCGTTGATTCGCCTTCAAATTCGATGGTTGAGCCATCAGGAAGGGTGTAGGTCTGGTCGTTTCCGTTGGATGCGAAGGTGATGGTGTCGGTGTTCGGCTTTAGGAACATGAAACCGAGCACCACTGCGACCACAACGGCTGCGGCAACGCTCGAAACGGCCTTGAGGTTTCTTCTCAGCCAAGGCATTTCGAAAACTTGTGCAGTTTCCTGTCCTTCGATTTCGTCGATGATTCCATTTACGTTAGCCAAAGCAGCTTCGGTGTCAATGTCGCTTGGAATGTTGAAATCGGTGAGTGACCAAACTTGCTTAAATTCTTCAAAATGAGCGCGATTGCTTTCCGATTCAGCAAGCCACGACAGCAAATCTTGGGCTTCCTCGGCGGAGCAAATCCCATCAAGGTAGTCCATGATTAATGTATCATATTTGCTGTTAATTGTGCTCATTTTGATTATGAATTCATCTATATGACTAATAACTTGTATTTTACCCTTAGTTGAAAATGAATTTTTTTTGTTTTTCTCAAAGATAGTCTTTAAGTCCTTCCTTGAGTTGCTTGATGGCGGCACTCATGTGCGCCTCTACGGTCTTTTGAGATAGGCCGTATTTTTCGGCGATTTCGGCGTATTTCATCCCGTCGAAGCGGCTGGCTTGAAACACGAGGCGACGTTTTTCTGGCATTTCTGCCAATATTTTCCTATAGGTTGCTTCAAGGTTCTTCGACTGGAGTTCTTGTGAAGGGTCGTACGCTTCACCTTCTTCGGTATATACTTTGAGATTAATTTCGCTGTGGGAACGTTCCTTATTAATATAGGTGACGGCTGCATTCTGGATTGAACGTATCATGTACGACTCGAAAGAGGTATTAATGTTCAGCTTGTCGCGAGTGGACCATAATTTCACAAAAAAGTCCTGTACAATCTCTTCTGCAATGTCGGAATCGGCCACAAAACGGATGCTAAAGCGAATCATCGGAGCATAAAAACGACGGAAAATCTTGTTGAAAGAGTCTCTGTCGCCTTGCTTAAGTTTTTCGACTAAACTGTTTAATTCGCTGTCACTCATCTTGTTGTATTTTCATTGTGCTCGCAAACGATTGGCAAAAGTAAGTAATTTTGTCAGATAATATGCCGGGTGAAAAAGAAATTGAAAATAAAAAGTTCGATTTGTTCTTGCACAAATGAAAAAAGTTGTATTTTTGCAGTCCGAAAAATTAAGGTAGAAAATATCTAAAAAGATATCGAGAAATGTACGCAATAGTAGAAATCGCAGGTCAGCAGTTTAAAGTGACTCAAGGTCAAGAATTGTTTGTTAACAGACTGCAAGGAGAAGAAGGAAGCAAAGTTTCTTTCGACAGAGTGTTATTAATCGAAAACGAAGGTTCGACAAAAGTAGGAGCCCCGACGGTAGCCGGCGCTAATGTCGAAGCCACCATCATGCAACACTGCAAGGGTAACAAGGTTATCGTTTTCAAGAAAAGAAGAAGAAAAGGCTATCAAACCTCTAACGGTCATCGCCAATATTTGAGCAAGGTCGTTATCGATAGCATCACTGAGTAAAAAACCGCTTAAATTTAGAAGATATGGCACACAAAAAAGGCGTCGGTAGTTCAGAGAACGGTCGTGAGTCAGCTAGTAAGCGACTCGGTATTAAACTTTTCGGTGGTCAAGCTGCAATAGCTGGTAACATCATTGTCCGCCAACGTGGCACCAAGCACTATCCTGGCAAGAATGTCGGCATGGGCAAGGATCACACCTTGTATGCTTTGTGCGATGGCATCGTTGAATTCCAGAAGAAGAAAGACAACAAGTCATTCGTCTCTATCCTTCCTGTCGAAGGCCAAATCACTGAATAATCTATTCGTCAGATAAAGACTTAGCCCGACTGTCTTCGATAGTCGGGCTTTTTGCGTAGCGAATATTTCATGTTTTGTTTCGCTCGTTGTGACGAAAAATTCATAATTTTGCTTTCTCATTATAAGATCAATCAGACAATGAAAACTTTAGTAAAAACCGCTTTTATTCTCATCGTTTTCTCGATGTTTGCATTCATCGGATGCACCAATAAACCTTCGACTCCATCACCGACTGAACGATTGGCAAATCTTCAGCAACAGGTTGATAATGATATTGTTGCTTACCAAAATTTTGAGGCTAATGATTTCGAAAACTTGAGGACTTCGTTCATACGTATCGATTCTGAATTAGGTTCTATTGCCCCCCAAGAGGTTCAAAGTTATTATGAAAAACTCAATCTTGCCCAAGCTTATCTGCAACAGTTCCTTGAAGTGAAAACTTCGTTGAAAAACAAGCTTGACTATTCGAAGAAGCAACTGACAGACTTGCAATATGATTTGGAAAATGCAATGATTAATGACTCGTTGTTCAGCGTCTATTTTGAACGTGAAACCATCGCTGCCGACACCTTGCATAACCAAATCCTCTATTTTAAAGACCGTTTTGGTTCGTGCCAAAAGGAACTTGATGCCTTGAAATGATTCGTTCTCGTCTCATATTTCTTCTTTTCATTTTGGTGTCCGCTTTCTGTGTGGATGCCCAAAATGTTTCGACTGCTGCCGAAGAAAAGAAAAAGAGAGAGAAAGAAATGCGTGATGAACAACGGCAGATTGACGAGCAGTTGGCCAGTCGTTGTTTTGCGAATCAGGAGTATGATAAGGCAGGTGAACTGTATGAGAAACTCTATCAGAAATACAATCAGCCGTATCTTTTCCACCAATATGTGGAATGCTTGATACTGCAAAAGAATTACGATGAAGCTATCCATCAACTAAAGTCGTTCGAAAGGAAGTATCCAAAAGACGCAAAGACCTTAGTGGATTTGGTCTTCGTTTATGGCTTAAACGATGAACCGAAAAAAGCTGAAAAACAGTTTAATGCAATTTTGAAATCATTGCCGGATGATTTGGGAACGATTCAAGGCGTAGGCAATTTTCTCCGTTCGCGTGGACTTAATGACATGGCATTGCGCGTCTATGAAAAAGGTGCTGACATTTGCTCGAAAACGGAGAACAGCCCATTCTTCATGGAATTGGCCTATACCTATCAGTCGATGGCGGATTACCAAAACGCATTCCGCTACTATTTCCTTGAACTAGAGACACATCCTGGTCAGTACAACAATATCAAGAACCGTTTGCAAACCTTGCTGTTTTATGATGTCAATAATAGCATCGCCGGCAGTATGCGTATGGCTCTTTTGAAACAGACTCAGGAAAAACCTGATAATGTGGAGTTTGCGAAACTGCTGGTTTGGTTTGCCTTGCAGCAGGAAGATTACGACATTGCTTTGGCACAAAGCAAGAGCATTGATAGGCGCATCGGTGATCAAGATGGCCAGATTGTGAATTTGGCTAGCATTTGCTTGAGCAATCGGCAATTTGACGTGGCTCGTGACGGGTTCGACTACATTTGCAAGAAAGGTAAGTCGGGACCTTATTATGGCCGTGCTGTGGCAGGTTTGATTGATGCCGAATACCAAAAACTGAAAGCCGAAAATTGCAATGATGTAAAGGTTTTCAACCGTCTTTCGGAGCGTCTTGAAAAGGAATATCCTAATGTGAGTACCGATGAAATGACTGGTTTGGTAAAGATTCAGGCTGATATCATGGCTTTCCGATTAGGACGCAATGATGAAGCCGTTGAGTTGCTGCAAAATACAATCGAGACAGTGAAGTCGAAGCAAGACAAGGCAGAACTCAAGCTGCTTTTGGCCGACATTTATTTGTTTGAGGACGAGGTGTGGGAAGCTACTTTGCTCTATAGCCAAGTTGACAAAAGCATGAAAGAAGAACCTTTGGGACATGAAGCGCGTTTCAGAAACGCACAGTTGCGCTATTTTATCGGCGAATTTGCCTGGGCCGAAACCCAACTTCATGTGTTGAAAGCCGCCACTTCGAAACTGATTGCCAATGATGCCATGACTTTGTCGCTGGTCATCAAAGACAACCTTGAAATCGATACTACAGGCCTGGAACTTAGGCGTTTGGCTCGTGCCGATTATCGAATCTATCAGCAACGATATGATGAGGCAATGATGGTTTTGGACTCCATCGTCGCTGATGGCAACGAGGTGAGTATTCCTCATGCTTTGTTCCGCAAAGCCGAGCTTGCAAACAAAAATCTTGAATTTGCTGAAGCTGAACAGCTGTTTTTGCAAATCGTTGACAACTACCAGTTCAGTTATATGACTGACCACGCCTTGATGGAGGCTGCCCTCTTGGAACAAAATGAATTGGACAAAAAGGAAGATGCCAAACGGCATTACGAAACCTTGATTGACGATTATCCGACGAGCATCTATACAGCACAAGCGAAGAAAAATTATCGAAAAATCCAGTAGAGACGCGATTCACCGCGTCTCCTGCCGCACAAATAGGACATACAATGAACGAAGTAAGACCCAAGAAAAGTTTAGGCCAGCATTTCTTGACCGACCAAAGCATTGCCAAACGCATCGTCGATCAGCTTTCGCCCGATGTGGAAACTGTCATTGAGGTAGGAGCGGGAACGGGTGTCTTGACACAATATATGGTGAACGACATCATGGATAAGTTCTATGTGATTGAGATTGACACCGAATCCATCGACTACCTGAAAGTGCATTTTCCGATGCTTGGCGACCACCTCATCCATGGTGATTTTCTGCGTGCCGACCTTAACCAGTATGGAAAGCAAAACATGGCTGTCATTGGTAATTTCCCTTACAACATCAGCAGCCAGATTTTCTTTCAGGTGCTGAAACACAAGGAATTGGTCGTTGAAGTCGTCGGGATGGTGCAGAAGGAAATGGCCGAGCGCATGGCCGCCAAGGAAGGCAGCAAGACCTACGGCATTTTGAGCGTGCTGATGCAGGCCTGGTACGACATCGACTATCTGTTTACCGTTCACGAAAACGTGTTCAATCCGCCGCCAAAGGTGAAATCGGCAGTCATCAAGATGAGGCGCAACGCCACCACCGACTTAGGCTGCGATGAAAAACTTTTCGTGACTATTGTGAAGCAAGCTTTCAATCAGCGACGCAAGACCATGCGCAACTCGCTCCGCTCGCTGCTAAGTCCTGAAATCATCGAAAACGAAGTCTTCAACAAACGCCCCGAACAACTTTCGGTGAAAGAATTCATTGATTTGACGAATCTGATTGGGGAATGTCAAAATTCATAAAATCGGTATTTATAATCTGTGAATTTCGATAGAAGCGAATCCGTTTTTTCATCATTTTGCCTTTAGGGAGAAACCTTCCTTTTTCATGGCGTGACGCACTGTCAGCAAGGTTGATGTGCCGCCCACGATGATGATGGTGAACAAAATCAAGACTATGTCTTTTATTTTCAATAGGACGGGGTAGGCGTCAACGATATAGCTGCCGCCATTGCCAAACTTAATGAAACCGAATTTCTGCTGTAGCAAGATGAGCACTGAGCCAAGCAGAAGCCCGATGATGCCTCCTGCCACTGAAATCAGCAAGCCTTCGTTGATGAAAAGCTGATGGATGAACTTTCGGTTGGCTCCCATGGCTTTCAATATTTCCGTGTCTTTCCGCTTGTCAATCATCAACATGGATAGCGAACCGACCACATTGAAAGTGGCGAGGATGAGGATGAAGGTGAGGATGACATAAACCGCCCATTTCTCGGAACGCATGATTTTGTAAAGCGTCTCCTGCTGTTCTTGCTGGTCTTTAACGGTAAACTCGTTGCCTACAATGTTTTTTATTTCCTTTTTCACCTTCTTGACCTCGGCAGAAGGCGAAAGGAAGAGATCTATTGTGCTTGCTTTGCCTTCATATTCAAGCAATTCTGAAAGCCATTCGTACGGGACCAATACTGTGGTCTCGTCCATTTCCTGATAGGTGGTGAAAGTGTTTTGAATGCTCAGAACGCCTGAATTGAAACTGTTCTCAAGGCTCATGGTGGTGGCATTGCTGCGTTTAGGAACGTAAATCCTCACTACGGAATATGGGTTGAAAGCGTTGATTCCCAAGTGCCAAGCTACGCCTGAACCTGGAACGGCATAGTCGTAGTCAGCATCGGAAAGTATCAATCCATCTTCGCTTTGAATGGTGCCGTTGACGCGTGGAATCTGTCCGTAAATGTTGCCTAAACCTTTCACTTGGCCGATGTGTTGCTTGTCGTTGGCCCTGAAAAGCGCATCTTCAGTGATAGCGGGAGATAGATATTCAACGCCTTTGATTGATTGAACTTGTTCGGCAGGAAAAGAGGCGAGATTGATTGTCTTGCCTTTCGTTGATGCAATCTGTAAGTCGGGGGTGAGTTGGCTGTTCATGGACGAAATCACGTTTTCCAATCCATTGAAAGCCGACATGACCACGATGAGCGCAAAAGAGCCAACACTAATGCCTATGATTGAAATCCAGGTGATGATGTTAATGAGGTTGTGGCTCTTTTTCGCGTGGAGATAACGGTTCGCTATGAAAAGCGGAACATTCACTGATGCAGCAGATTGTCGATGTTTTCAATGTAATCGAGCGAGTCGTCTTCGTAGAAGCGCAGCTCAGGGATGACACGGATTTGGTGACGGATGCGGTTGCCAAGCAGTCCGCGGATGGCTTTGGAGTTTTGCCCGACTTCTTCAACCACTTTTTTCTTGTCGTCAACACCGAAGATGCTGAGATAGACCTTCGCGTATGAAAGGTCGGAGGTGACGTTGACATGGGTCACGGTAATCATCAGCGATGGCACGGCGGGACGCAATTCTGTTTGGAATATCTCGCCTAATTCTTTAAGTATCAGTTTGTTTACTTTCTCTAATCTTTTGCTGTCCATATAGGGATTTCTATGTTAATTTTGCGCAAAAATACGCATTTTTATCCTTTTTGGCCTTCGTATTGTTGCACTTCGTCGTATTTATAGACCAACTCGATGCCGACTTGGCGGAACATCTCTTCCGTTTCGGCACCATCGTGGTATTTGCGTTCGCAAACCACGCGCACGATGCCGCAGTTGATGATGAGCATGGCACAGGTGCGGCAAGGTGTCATCCTGCAATATAAAGTGCTGCCATCCAACGCAATGCCCCGACGTGCAGCTTGGCAAATGGCATTCTGCTCGGCATGGACGGTGCGTACGCAATGTTGGGTAATCGTGCCGTCTTCGTGAATGGTCTTGCGGAAAAGGTGGCCCACATCATCGCAATGGGGAAGGCCTTTTGGCGAGCCGACATAACCAGTCACCAGGATTTGCTTATCTTTCACGATGACGCAACCACTGCGGCCACGGTTGCATGTGGCGCGTTCCGAAACGGTGTCGGCCAATTTCAGGAAGTATTCGTCCCACGATGGGCGGATGAACTCGTTGTCCATAGTTATTGTAGTTTCATTAAAACATTTTCGACTTGTTGGTGCAGTTCTTCGATTGTCCCGTTGTTCACGAAAACGAAGTCGGCCTCCTTGATGCAGACGCCAAGGTTCTGTTTGGTGGGGTCGGTGTTGCTCATCTCGCGTTCTTCATTGGCCTTGAAGGTCTCGAAACTGACGTGGTCGGTCTCTGAACCGCGAAGATGGATGCGCTCGTAGCGAAGGTGTTGGTCGGCATCGACGGCAAAGAGGTAGAACTTCCCCTTTTGACGTAACGAGTAGATTTCGCCAGGCGTGCGTACGCTCTCGATGACGGCGTTTTTGCCAGCTTTCTTGGCACGTTCAAACAGTTGGTCTGTTATGTAACTTGGTGAATGTGAAGCGCGTAAATCATTGGCGACGAGAGTCAGTGTGTCGCGATTCACTTCCATGCCTCTTCTCGTTATTTCTTCGGCGATGTAGGCACGCACCGAATAATGCACGAATCCCTTTTCTTTAATAAGGTAATCGACGATAGTGCCTTTGCCTGCGCCAAGGGTGCCTGTAATGCCGATGATGGTTAGAGGCTTTTCTGTTTCTTTGTGAATGTCGTCAATCCACTTGCCGACGGTGACGGGCTGGAACTTTTCCATGCGGTCGAGCAATTCTTTCGGATCGTCGCTGACGATGAGGTTGTTAGCGTGTTCCTTGCGGATGAAGCCTTCCTCAACGGCATGGTTGATATATTCAATCAATTTGTCGAAATATCCTTTTACATTGTAAAGCGCAACAGGCTTGTCGAAAACGCGCAATTGGCTGAGAACCAGCACTTCAAAAAGTTCGTCGAGTGTGCCGAAACCACCGGGCATGGCAATGAAGCCTTCAGCCATGTCTTCGAGTAGTTTCTTGCGTTCGGCCATGGTGTCAACCACATAAAGTTCGTCGATGCCATCGGCTCCCACGTGGAGGTTCTTGAGATGATGCGTTATGGTGCCTATTACTTTGCGCTTGTTTTCGAGCATCACATCGGCAATGACTTTCATCAACCCGACATTGGCGGCGCCATAAAGCAATTCGCACTGGCGATTTGCCATTTCCTGACCTAATTTGACAGCTCCTTCACGGTAAATCGTGTCGAACCCCATGCTGCTGCCGCAAAATATGCATATTTTTTTCATTGACTCAAATTTTTGCAAAGATAGATTTTTTTTACTTTTGCAGTGCAAAAATATTGGAAAACTATGACGAGACGTATAGGCATTTTGGGTGCCATGAAAGAAGAAATCGACTTGGTTAAAGGAATGGTAACCGAGCGTGTTGTGGTAGAGCTTGGCAATCGCGAGTTCATCACTGGGAAAATCAATGGTGTTGATTGTGTGGTGGCCTTTTCGAAGTGGGGAAAGGTGGCCGCTACCATTACGGCGACGGTGTTGCTGACCGAGTTCCATGTGACCGATTTGTTTTTTATCGGAACGGCTGGCGCCTTGGCCGATGGGCTGAAAGTGGGCGATATTGTCGTTTCCAAACGCTTGGTTCAGCACGATTTGGATGCGCGCCCTATCATAAAACAGTATGAATTGCCTCTGCTGAATAAAGTATATGTTGACAGCGATGAGGCATTGAGCGAGTTGGCGGGCCGCGCCGTGAGGAACTTGCTTGCGCAAGGTGTCGAAAAGATGGTAGGGAAGAAGGCGGCAGAGGAATTTGGCTTGCAACCTACGTTGTATTTCGGCGATGTTGCCAGTGGCGACCAGTTCATCAATAGTGTTGAGAAACGGAATGAAATCATCTCGGGCTTGCCCGGCGTGCTTTGTGTTGAGATGGAGGGTGCCGCAGTGGCGCAGGCTTGTATGGAGTTTGGCGTGCCTTTCACGGTGATTCGCACCATCAGCGACACGGCCGACCATAATGCCCGTATCGATTTTGGCAAGTTTATTGCTGAAGTCGCCAACGCTTATTCGCTGGCTATCGTCAACGAGATTACGAAAATATTAACATTAAAATAAACGCTTTCAATTAATTACATTTATGAAAAAGAGAATTTCAATGATGGCTGTCGCGCTGATGGCAATTTCCGTAGCTTTCGTGGGCTGCGGAATGTTTCACGACCTTTTCGAAGAAACATATCACTGCACGGTGAATACGGTTGGTAACCAAGATACGGGTATGAAGTATTTTGTGGAGACCAATTTCCCTGAAGATGTCAACAAATTGGTGACTCGTGAGTATAAGAAAGATTTGGATGCTGTTATGGAAAACTCTGGTTATGTGAATGTGGACGAAGATGAGGCTGATATGCGTGTGGTTTATAGCTTTAACTTGGGTGAAGTCGTTGTACGTGACTATATGAAGACGGTTACGACGAGCGAATGGCAGCCTGGAACCAGAACTACCACAATCACTGATGTGAATTCAAAATCGCAAGAAAGAGGCAAAGGATCTGATAATACACAGGTTGTGAGCACTCAAACAACGCAAGGAAAATATGTGAATCGTGAAAAGCTTGTCAATGTTCACGAAGAGAAGCAGGCTGTCACCATCACTATCGAGGCCTACGATGTGAAGGACAACGAACTGATTTGGGCAACCACCATCACCGACAATCCTGATGCCGCCATCACAAAGAATTTGCGCAGATATATGCCTATTTATTTGCTCAGCGCCATGCCTCACCTTGGCAGCGATACCAAAGGCGACTTGGATTGCTCCATCTATATGGATGACGAGCGTCTGAAGTGGTTCTGATTTTCCTGAGAAATAACGAAAAAGGCGCTGAACAGCGCCTTTTTTTATTCCAGTTCTTGCCTGATGATTTCCCAAAACATGCACATTCCTGTTTCGAGGATATCATCTGGGAAGTCGTATTCCGGATTGTGTAGGGAAGGTTGGTCGATGCCCGAACCTAAACCAAAGAAGCCTATCGGACACACTTCGCCGAAGCGTCCGAAGTCTTCCGACCATCGGAATGGCTCGCTTAAATGACCGACTTGCAAATCAAGGTTTTGCGCTGCTTTCTCAATAATATCAACGCAATGGTCGTCGCTATTGGTGGCGGCAAAGGCTTCGTGCATCGTGAAGCCGAAATCGAAGAGATGGTCTTTGGCTTTGGCACGGCACATTTCGATGATTTGCGAAGCCAGCATCTCAAGGTTATGGTCGTCGTAGCTGCGCAAGGTGAGCCAAATCTCAGTATGGCCAGGAGCAACACCGAAGGTCTCTTCACCCAACATGGCGTGAGTGATGACAAATGTGGTGAGTGGCTTTATGTCTTTCAGCATCTCGCGTTTTTTCTCTAATTGATGGATGAGGACGGCCAAAAGTTCCGATGGATTGTGTCCTGTTTCGGGCTGCGAGGCATGGGCAGTGCGACCATCGAAAGTCAGCTTTAATCCAAAGGATGCTGCTGCAAAACAGCCACGACGCACCATGATTTTGCCTTTTTCATAACTCGGAAGGTTGTGTAATCCGTAGGCAATGTCTGGCTTGATTTGCTGAAAATTAGGGTCTTGTAGGATGGTTTGAGCGCCTTGTCCCGTTTCTTCGGCGGGTTGGAAAAGCAACACCACTTCGCCTTGGTCGGGACGCTGCTCACCAAGCCATTGGGCCAAGCCGCATAAAATAGTGGTGTGCCCGTCGTGGCCGCATTTATGTGAAAATCCATCGTGTTGCGAGCAATAGGGTAGGTCGTTGTGCTCAGGAATGCGAAGCGCGTCGATGTCGCCGCGGATGAGGATGCGCTTGCCCGGTTGTTTGCCTTTATAGATAGCCGCCACGCCATAACCGCCGATTTTTTCTATCAGCAGGTCGGGGTTTGTGGCTTTAAGCCATTGGTTTATAATAAGATTAGTATTGACTTCGTTGCCCGAAAGTTCAGGGTAGGAGTGAAGAATATGTCGTAGTTCAAATAATTCTTGCATGACTTGATTTCTATTTTTATGTGCTTTGCAAAAGTACGCTTTTGTTGAGAAAAAAAACTTATCTTTGCCCCGTTATTTTTTCAAATAGAAACTGATGTCAACAGTGTTATATCCTCTTAAGTTCAAACCCATCTTCAAGGATAAGATTTGGGGCGGGCGGAAAATCAAGGAAGTCTTGGGCTTGGATTATGGTAACCTGCCGAATTGTGGCGAGGCTTGGCTGCTTTCGGGCATTTGGAACGAGCAGAGCGAAGTGGCTAATGGCGACTTCGAAGGCGACGAAATCAACGATCTTGTGGAGACTTTCATGGGCGACCTCGTCGGCGATGCCGTATTTGACAAATATGGTGAGCAATTCCCTATTTTAGTGAAGGTTATCGATGCCAACGACTGGCTCTCGGTGCAGGTACATCCCGATGACGAACTGGCTCAAAAGCGTGGCCTTGGCAATGGGAAGACGGAGATGTGGTATGTGATGCAGGCCGACAAGGATGCCAAACTGGTGATGGGTTTCAACCAACAGCTCACTCGCATGGAGTATGCTAAAGTGATGGAATCCAGCCGCCTCCAAAGCGTCTTGAACTATGAGGTAGTGAAAGAAGGCGATGTGTTTTTCATCCCGGCAGGCCGTGTCCATGCCCTCGGTCCCGACATTATGGTGGCCGAAATCCAGCAGACTAGCGATGTCACCTATCGCATTTACGACTGGGATCGTATCGATGCGGCCGGTATGCGCCGCGAGCTCCATATCCCTCAGTCGTTGGAAGCTCTCGATTTCAACTTGCCTGAACAATATAAAATAGATGTGCCCGATGAAATGAACCACTCGCTCCCTGTGGTTGACTCCCAGTTTTTCGTTACCAACATGCTCCAGATGGAAGGCGGCGAGATGGAAAAGGACTACTCGAATCTCGATTCCTTTGTCATTTTGCTTTGCACAAATGGAAAATTTGAGTTGAAATGGGAAAATGGCACGGAATGTGTTAATGCAGGGGAATGTGTTCTCATCCCGAATATCATCAATCAGGTTACTATCAGGGCTGAGCAGTATTGCAAGCTGATGGAAGTCTATATTAATGCGGAATGAAGAATTAAGAATTGAGAATTAAGAATATAAATAATTGAAAGTTTAATATTTAACAATCATAACAAATGAAGAAGCTTACTACATTATTGCTGATGACGCTGCTGGTGGCAGGTCTTCATGCGCAAACGAAAACCGACCTTCCTAACGTTACTTTGAAGGATTTGAATGGTAAAGATGTCAACATCTCGAAGCTGTCGAACAACGGCAAGCCTATCGTTATCACTTTCTGGGCCACTTGGTGCGCTCCATGCATCAAGGAACACAACGCCCTGAGCGATGTGTATGATGATTGGCAGGATGAAACTGGCGTGAAGATTTATTCCGTCTCAATCGACGACTCACGTTCGACCGCAAAGGTGAAGCCTTTCGTTGAAGGCAAAGGTTGGGATTTCAACGTGTTGCTTGACGTGAACAGCGAACTGAAGCGCGCCATGAATGTGAGCAATCCACCTCACACCTTCCTTATCGATGGCAAGGGCAAGATCGTCTATCAGCACACAGGCTATCTCGAAGGCGCCGAAGAAGAACTTTATGAAGAAATCCAAAAACTCGTCAAATAATCTGACTATGACCATCGACTATGACCATGGCCGCTAAACAGAAGTTTCCAGCGGTCATGGTCATTGTCAATGTTCGTGGTTTATATCTCACAATCTATGCGTAAAATATTACTCTCAATTCTATGTTTGAGCGCGTTGGGCTGTCTTTCGGTCCGCGCTCAGTCGTTATTGGAAGGCTCGCAAGTGAATGGCAGCTTCCAAATCGACGGACAATATTACATGCCCGATGCTGCCATCGATATTACACCTGAATCAATCAATGGCAAGAAGTTGGGTCTCAATGGCTTTGGCAAGTTGCAATACACCAATGGAAACTTTTCGGCAGGCTTGCGTTTCGAGGCATTCTTGCCTCAGATGAATGGCTTCCGTGACGAGTTGAATGGTGTCGGTCTGGCCAACTTTTACGCTTCTTACGATGATGGCACCATCGGCTTCACTGTTGGCGACATCTATGACCAATTTGGTAGCGGCATGGTGTTCCGCACCTACGAGGAATGGTCGCTTGGTATGGACAATTCTCTTCGTGGCGCCCGCGTGGTATTCCGTCCAACCCAAGGCGTGACTATCAAGGGAGTTTATGGCCGTCAGCGTTACTTCTGGGCTCCTTATCTCGAACGCGATTTCAAAGATAGCGACTATCGCGGAATAGTGCGTGGCGTTGATGCTGAGTGGGATTTGAACCAAAGCATTCCATCGATGAACGATGCCAAGTTCCATGCAACTCTTGGTGGCAGTTTCGTCAGCAAGAAACAGGCAGACAAGAGTACATCTCTTAACATCCCTGAAAATGTTTGTGCTTCGGCTGCTCGAGTCAATTTGGCTTACGGACGCTTCGCTTTCTCAACCGAATATGCTTACAAGATCAACGACCCGTCGGCTATCAACAACTTTATTTACCATGAAGGCCGCGCTTTGCTTTCTTCCTTGTCGTATTCTCAAAAGGGATTGGGCGTCGTATTGCAAGTGAAACGCGTAGATAACATGAGCTTCAAGTCGATGTACACCGCTAAGGAGAACGATTTGGATATCAATTTTATTCCGCCTATCAACTATACGCACACTCACAGCCTGCCTTCGATGTACACTTATTCAACCCAGCCTAATGGCGAAATGGCAGCCCAGTTCCAAGTGAACTATACCATACCGAAAGGCACTGCTCTTGGTGGCAAATACGGCACCAAACTTACCTTTAACTACAGCCAAGTGAACGACATCGTCCGCGATTCTATCGAATTCAACCATGCGATGACGCTCAACGAGAGTGGCACTCTTGGCTACACTTCCAAGTTCTTTGCCGTGAGCGACAAGGTGTTCTTCCGCGACATCAACTTCGAAATCGACAAGAAGATAAGCAAGGATTGGCACATTACTGCCCAGTACATCAATATGTTGTATGACATGGAGACCATCGAAGGTCATGCCAACGCTCCTATGGTGAAGGCTAATATCGGTTTCGTGGATGTCACCTATAAAATCAACAAGAAGCAAAGCATCCGTTTCGAACTTCAAGGCTTGTGGGAAAACGAAGTCCACAAAGGTTTTGTGTATGACGAGAGCGAAAAGAAAGACTACCAAAAGCGTGGCGACTGGTTGGCTGGCTTGATCGAATATTCAATCACTCCTCATTGGTCGTTCTCCATTGGCGACAAGTGGAACTATGGCAATCCTGTCCCCGAGTATCGTGACCACTATTTTTCGGGCAATTTGACCTATATCAAGGATGCTACCCGTATCATGTTGAGCGGTGGCCGCCAAAGCGAAGGTGTGGTTTGTGTGGGCGGTGTTTGCCGCACAGTTCCTGCTTCGTCAGGTGTATCTCTTACGGTTTCAACAAGTTTCTAATACTAATTTAATAATTCGATTGCAATGAAAACACTTAGAAATATAGGTGCAGCCCTTCTGACGCTCATGTCGATGATGACTGCTTGCGATGTCATGGAAGAACCTTATATTCAAGGAGCCGAAAGCGAAAATGCCATTCTTGAGTTCCGGGTTGACGATGTCGCCGGACAAATTGACGAATCATCGAAAACGGTTTTGCTCGATTTCCCTGGTGGAACCGATGTGTCAAATCTCGTTCCGACCATTAGTGTATCGCCTTATGCTTCTATTGAACCTGCTTCAGGTGTTGCACAAGATTTTAGGCAGTCTGTATATTATACAGTCACGGCAATGGATGGCTCCAAAGCTATTTATTGTGTCACAGCAAGGGTTCATGACTCTGATAATGAAAAGAGCATCCTTTCGTTCACAATAGAAGATCCAGCTTGTACTGGTACAATTGATGAAGCAGCCTTGAAAGTATCCCTGTTCTTCTCTGAAGGGACAGACCTTACTCATTTGGTGCCTGAAATCGTTGTTTCGGAGGGAGCTCGCGTTGACCCAGCCTCGGGTGTGGCACAAGATTTCACTAACCCGGTGCAATACACTGTTACTGCATTGAACGGCACCACTGCCGTCTATACCGTCACGGCTTTTATCGAAGGACCGCTTCATGGTAAGACAGTTTTGCTTAAGGACTTTACGGGTGTCCGTTGTGTGAATTGCCCACGTGCTTCCGAATTGGCACATCAGCTTCAAGAGACTTATGGCGATAAACTCGTTTTGATGAGTGTCCATGCAGGATCCCTCGCCATCCCAGTGGGCGATTTCCCTGATTTTCGGACCGATGAAGGTACTAATTGGTACAACAACTATGGTTCGAACCCTGTAGGCGCTATTGATAGAGCCATGCTTCTCACGGGTTATGCCTTGCAAGATAGCCAATGGGAGTATGCCGTCAGTACAGCTATGGAAGAAGAGCAAACCGTTGAAATTAATGTCCAAAATAGTTATGATGAGGCCACTCGTATGCTGACGGCCAATGTCAACGCTAAGGCATTGACCGAGTTAAATGGTAATTTGGCATTGACGATTTGCCTTGTTGAGGATAACATTGTCGGCAAGCAGGTTACTCAGGGTGGCGTTGACGATTCATACGTCCATCATCATGTGTTCCGTGGTACACTTAATGGAGCTGACGGTCAAGATATTCAACTCGTTCCTGATGAGCTTTATTCGGTGTCGTGTTCCATGGTCCTGCCTGACAACTACGATGCTGACAACTGCTCTATTGTTGCTTACGTCTATGACAAAAGTGATGACATGAAGATTTTGCAGACAATCATGTCTCCAGTACGCTAAACTAGCGAGACTATGGTCTTCAACTCCATAGAGTTCGCCATCTTCCTGCCCGTTGTGGTGCTGCTGTTCTATCTGCTGCCCCAACGGGCAAGATGGTTTATGCTCCTTACTGCCAGCTGCGTGTTCTACATGTGGTTCGTGCCAAAATACATTCTTATCCTTCTCGTTACCATAGTGATAGATTATTTGGCGGGCATCCTGATGGAGCGTAATTCCGAGCGACCGAAACGGAAGAAAACCTTCATGATTATTAGCATCGTCTCCACCTTGACGGTGCTTTTCGTGTTCAAGTATCTAGGCTTCGTCACAGAAAACCTGACTCGGCTTTGTGCCTTGTTCGGTGTGGAAACCGACTTGGCGGTGAATATCATCCTACCAATCGGACTCTCGTTCCATACGTTCCAGAGCATGAGCTATGTGATAGAGGTGTATCGTGGTAACCAGAAGGCGGAGCATCATTTTGGCTATTATTCGCTCTATGTGATGTTCTTCCCGCAATTGGTGACGGGCCCTATCGAACGCCCGGGTAACTTGTTGCGCCAGCTCCACGAGGAGAAACATTTCGATTATGACAACATCTCCAAGGGGATGCGGCTCATCTTGTTCGGGTTGTTCATCAAGATGGTAGTGGCCGACAATTTAGGCCTAACGGTTGAAAGAATCTACGATGAACCTTCCACCTATAATTCATGGAGCGTCATGTTAGGGGCAGTGTTCTATTCTTTCCAGATTTATTGCGACTTCTTTGGCTATTCCACTATCGCCTTGGGCAGTGCCAAACTGATGGGTTACGACATTTCCGACAACTTCCGCTCGCCCTATCTGTCGCGCTCCATCGCCGAGTTTTGGCATCGCTGGCATATCTCGCTCTCCACATGGTTTCGCGATTATGTCTATATCCCGCTTGGCGGAAGCCGCGTGAAGTTCTCCCGTTGGGCTTTCAATATTCTGGTAGTGTTTGTGTTGAGCGGTATTTGGCATGGCGCCGCTTGGACTTTCCTCTTTTGGGGCTTTGCCCACGGCTTGTTGCATATCGTGGAGAAAGTGCTCAAGAAAAATGCGAAGACGCTTGAACCTCAGACAAAAGTGGGGCGTTGGTCGATTGACTTGCTCAATGTGGCTAAAACTTTCATTCTCGTCACCTTATTTTGGGTGATGTTCCGCTCAAGCGATTTCGCCCAGATGAAGGAAATGTTTGTGGCCATGTTCTCCAACTTTGATGTGGAACGACAAGTGGTTGTCGATTGGCAGAATTTCCTGTATCTTGGGTTGTTCATTTTGAGTGATATTGTGCTTCGCAACACTCGTTTCGATCGCTGGTGCGATGGCAAGCCACTTGTGCTGCGTTGGCTTATCTATGCCATGCTGGTTTTTATGATTGTGGTCTGTTCGAGGGTCGAAAATGTTCCGTTCATCTATTTCCAGTTTTAGGCCATGAAGAAGTTAGTTATACGTGTCGTTGTCGTTGCAGCTTTGCTGGTTTGCATGAATTGGGTCTATTCCAAATGGTTTTTCAGGAATGATTTGGTGAAGTATTCCGATATTGTTGAACTTTCGTGGCAAGTTGCCGACGATAGTTGCCGAATCGTTTATGTCGGTGAATCGTCCAACAACCATTATGGAAAAGAAGAACCTGACCGTCGCAAGATTAGCGCCTACGTTTCGGAGTATTTCCCCACCGTTAAGATGGGTGACATGACTAGGGAAGCCTCTCATGCCCAAACCTATTATTATATGCTGAAGCATATTCCGGAAGATGCTGCTGCCGAGACTGTGGTGGTGACCATGAACCTGCGTTCGTTTGGCTCTTCGTGGATTTATTCGAGGCTTGAAACAGCTCTGAGGAAACAACTCGTGTTGCTGAAAGATTATCCACCTTTCTTTAATCGCTTTTTGCTAGCGTTCAAGGCCTATACCATCCATAGCGATGAAGAGTGGGACAATATGGCGAAAGAGGCTCGCCGCACGGCTCCTTTGGATTTCCCTTATGAGTTTCAGCATCCTACTTCCGATGAATGGGATAAGTCAATGGCGTGGAATGGCTGGCGTGACGAAGAAGGGAACCGCGACCAGGCGAAAACCGAGTTGGCTTGCCATTACGTCAAGACTTACGCTTTTACTATCACTGATGATAATCCACGCGTGGCTGATTTCGATGCTATCGTTGAATTGTGCCGCCAGCGTGGTTGGCATTTGATATTCAACCTAATGGCGGAGAATGTCGATAAGGCCAACGAGTTGGTAGGCGAGGACCTTCTTTTCCTCATGCGCCGCAATCGCGACTATCTGTTGCAACGTTATGGCTCGATGGAAGATGTCGTGATAGTTGATAACTTGAGTTTGGTGCGTGATGTCAATTTCATCGACCAGAATTGGACTACGGAACATTATTATGAAGAAGGAAGACGCATCATAGCAGATAACGTGGCCAAGGCGTTGAAGACGTTTTATCCCAATGAATATGCCAATCCGAACACCTTGCACTACGATTATGGTCATTTCCGTGGCAATCCGGCATGGCATCCTATTGAGGCTTCGCGACCCTGCGGTGCTGGTTTTGTTGTTGATAGCCTGTCATCTGATTGGGATGAGGTTGATGTTGCGTTCTTTGCGAAGCCATCCGATTCCATTGCTTCCATATTCCTTGCTGCTCAATGTGCCGATGCCGAAGGACAAAAGACAGTTAAGACGTATCCTTTGCCAATGAAACATTATGGTGTCCGGAGTTGGGATTTCCACACACAATCGATAGTGCTGGATTCCGTTTTCAAGGCTTCGAATAATGTGAAACTTTACTTGGTTAACACCAGTGAGGTGCCTGTTGAGGTGAGTGCCTTGGATGTCTCGTTCCATCCCGCCAACCTTGAGCCTGAAATCAAGGGCAAACGTCAGTCACCATGAGTTGCATCCCGTCAACACGGAACTTTATTTCCATCTTGCCAAATTCCATCCCGTAAATCCGTTCGGGATCGTCGTGGTATTGTGGCCTTGGGTCGTGTGCCAAAACAGCGATGAGGCTTTCACGTTGCGTTTCGGGGATTTTCTCAAGAAGTTCGTTTGGAATGTTTACCTCTAACTCATATTCGGCAGGACGTGTAGCGAAGCCGCTGATGGCTTCTGGGTGGCTGTCGGTGTAGGCAATGTAGGGTTTGATGTCGAAGATGGGTGTGCCATCCATGAGGTCGGCACCCGAAACATGAAGCACAGGGCCGAGTTCCGGATTGATTTCAATCTTTTCGAGTTCCACCGACGAAAGACCGATGGCGTTGGGACGGAAAGGCGAGCGTGTGGCGAACACGCCTTTGCGGGTGTTGCCGCCCAAGCGGGGAGGCCGCACCGTAGGCGACCAAGTGTCGCGGACGGCTTCCGAAAACTCCCAAATGAGCCAGATGTGCGAGAAATCTTCTAAGCCTCTTACCGCGTCGGGATTGCGGTATTCAGGCTCAAAAACGATGGTGGCTTTTAGCGAGTCAATGATTCCGCTTTGGCGTGGCACGCCGAACTTCGTCGGAAAATCGGAATGTATGTGTGCTATGGTTTTCATGTTGCAATAATAGGAAAAAATCATATTGTGAATGAGATTTGAGAATTTTCTGATGGAGATTTGAGAATTTTTCTGGTGAGATTTGAGAATTTTTCTGATGATGTTGGGACAATTGCAGGATGCGGGCAATGTGACCACTTTGGCCAATTATATTAAGGTGTTGGACGAATGTGAGTTGCTCGCGGGTTTGCAGAAGTTTGCTTCCGACAATTCGAGGAAATACAACTCGATCCCCAAATATCAGGTCTATAATTCGGCTTTGATGAGCGTGTATTCGGGTCGTGGCTTCGTGAAGGAATATACCGATCCGATGCGTTGGGGCCGTTGGGTCGAGTCGGCTATTGGCGCTTATCTTGTCGGGAAAGCCAGCGTGATGGATTTCAAGCTGTATTATTGGCGCGATGCCAAGGACGAGGTCGATTTCGTCTTGGTTAGGAGAGAAAGCGTTGTGGGCGTTGAGGTCAAGAGTGGCTGGCGTATGATGAATCGTGGCCTCTCGGTCTTTATGGAAAAGTTTCACCCGAAGTATGTCTATGTCGTGGGTTCGGGCGGCATCCCGATTGAGGATTTCCTGAAACTCGATTTGAATTTGCTGTTCGGGTAAGAACCCGTTTTTTTTGTTTTCGTTATCTATTTTCCCAAAAATCAGCGTTTTCAATGCCAATCTCTTTCGGGTTGAATTTCGGTTCCTTGCCCTCTTTCTCTTGGTTTTCATAGTCGCGCAGAGCCTTGATGGGCTTCGACGAGAGCAGCAGAATGGCAATGATGTTGATCCAAGCCATCGTGCCTACGCCGATGTCGCCAAGGTCCCACATGGTCTTGGCTTCGTAAAGCGACCCGAGGAATACGGATGCAACCATGCAGAGCCGTAGGATTCCAATGAGTATTTTCTCAACGCTTTTCTTGTTGCTTTTACGGCTGAAAAGATAAACCAGGTTGGTCTCGGCGTAATAGTAGTAAGCCATTATGGTGGTGAAGGCAAAGAAGAAAAGGGCAAAGGCGATGACTGCGTTGCCCCAACGCACACCGAGAATGGTTCCCAAAGCGGCAGAAGTGTAACTCACATCGGGGACTCCCATTTGCATGTTTTGGGAAGCGATGAGAATGTTGCCCGAGGCGTCATAAACGTTATAGGTCTTGCATGCCAAAATCATGACGGCTGTGGCCGTGCAGACGAGCAAGGTATCGACATATACCGAAAAACCTTGCACCAGTCCTTGCTTGACGGGATGGCTCACTTTGGCGGCTCCAGCTACGATGGCTCCAGTGCCTTGACCGGCTTCGTTGGAGTAGATGCCTCGCTTCACTCCCCATGCGATGGTGCTTCCAAGAATGCCTCCCAATGCCTCGTTGAAGCCAAAGGCACTGCGAATCATGTCCATGAACACTTCTGGCACAATGCTAGCGTTGCAAATCAGCACGATGATGGAAAGGATGATGTATAGGAATGCCATGAATGGTGCCACAATCTGTGCGACATTAGCGATGCGTTTCACTCCACCAATGATGACCAAGCCTATCAGCGCGGCTACAATGATGCCCGCAACGTATGGCTTGATGCCGAAGGTGTTGCTGCACGATATGGCTATGCCGTTGCATTGCAATGGCGGCATGAAAAGCCCCATGCAAATCACACTGCAAACTGCAAACAAAACAGCGAGCCACTTGCATTTCAATCCTTTCTCGATGTAATAGGAAGGACCGCCACGGAACTGCCCGTTGTGTTCTTCCTTATATATCTGGGCCAAAGTGGATTCGGCGAAGGCGGTGCCCGAACCTAAGAATGCGATAATCCACATCCAGACGATGGATCCCGGACCGCCATAGCCGATGGCCGTGGCAACGCCAACGATGTTTCCGGTTCCAACGCGTCCCGAAAGAGCCATGGAAAAGGCCTGGAACGAAGTGATCCCAGTCTTCTTTTCTTTGTCGGAAGAGAACAGCAATTTTGCCATCGTCTTGAATCGGCGCACTTGAACGAATCGGGTCCTGAAGGAGAAGTAGAGGCCTGCTAAAAGGCAGAGCGCTATCATGGCTGGGCTCCAGATGTATGAACTGATGGTGGCAAAAAACTGTTCCATATTGACTGCGTTTATTATTTATTGTTATTAGGAACCACTGATGATGAATTGCGCAGTGGTGCGGCTTCGCTGTTCAAGAAACACTTTCCGCCCGGCAATGAAGTCGGTCTCGATACCCTCGGTATAGTGCCTGATGGTGAAGAGCTGAAGCCCGTCGTTGTATTTGATGCTGAAATCGTCTCGGAGTGTGGCGATGAGCGATTGGCATTTCGTATCGTTGTGGTCAAAACAGAAGCTGAGCATCAAGGCTGAGGTCTGCATCATGTTGGCGTGGATGTGCAGTTCGTCGCAAGTCGCAAAGATGATTTGCAGGTTGTGCTCGTTCATGAACGAAAAATCGCGTGGTGAGATGCTGACAAGAGTTTGGTTGTCTTTGACGATGTAATGGGGAGTGAAGAGTGGAGAGTGGGAAGTGGAGAGTTGGGAGTGGTCTTCTGAAACGCTGTTATTGTCGATAATGGTTGGGCCGCATTCTGGATGGAGAAACGATTGTACCTTGAGTGTTATATTCTTGTTTTGCAGCGGTTTGATGGTCTTCGGGTGGATGATGGTAGCGCCATAGAAAGCCAACTCGATGGCTTCGGAGTAGGAGATGTGCGGAATCTTGATGGTGTTGGCGAAGCGTTTCGGGTCGGCGTTGAGCAGGCCATCGACGTCTTTCCAGATGGTGACTTCCTCGGCATCAAGGCAGTTGGCGAAGATGGCGGCGGTATAGTCGGAACCTTCGCGTCCAAGGGTGACGCTGTGTTTGCCGTCGGCAGTACCGCCGATGAAGCCTTGGGTGATGCACACGATGCCGCGGATGTGCTCGTCGTTGAGTTTCTGTATTTTCAGCCTCGTCTCGTCCCAGTCGGGGTTGGCGGCGCGGAAACGATAGTCGGTCAGCACGTATTTGCGGGCGTCGAGCCAGCGGGCAGGCACGTCGCAGTGGTTGAGGTATTCTTGTATGATGGTGGTGGAAAGCAGTTCTCCGTAGCTCACCGTCTGGTCGTATTGGTAGTCGTAGTCGAGGTCGGGTTGGGAGAGTTTCTCGTAAAGCTCGATGAAAAGGTTCGACACCGACTCGATGACGGGATGGTCTTGCTTGTTGTCGAAAAGGTCGAGGATGATGCGCTCGTGGTATTCCATCACTTCCGATAATGCGCCGAAGCCAAGCTCGCCATTGTGTTGGCGGAAGTCGGCAAGCACCTTTTCGAGCATGTTGGTGGTCTTTCCCATGGCCGAAACCACGAGGAGTATGTCTTCGTCTTTGTGTTGCTTGACGATGTTGGTGAGGTTGCGGACCGCATCGGCATCTTTCACCGAAGCACCGCCGAATTTATAGATTTTCTGTATCACTTTCTATCGGTATTGAAAATTCAAATATGGGGGAAGCTATTCTTCAACAACGATTTCGATGTCAAATATCTCAAAGCCAATGGCTAATTGGAGGATATTGTACTCGGACGTAAATTCTTCACGATTGATGCGCATGTCGATTTGCTTGGTTTCTCCTGGTTTTATGAATCCATCATTGTCGTATTGTGAGATTGGCCTGCAATAACCATTCGTGATGATAGAGAATAGTAAATCGGTTGATGTAGGGTTAAAAAAGGTCAATGTGACTTCATCGATGCCACTGGGGAATACGATACATTCGGGAACTTGGAACTCTTCGTGCTCGTACATGAGGGCAACAAGGGTGGCACTGTAACTCTCGTATTCGGTATGGAAGGTGAGTCGGGCGAAGTGCTCACCATGGCTCAACTCTTCCGGGTGAAAAACAATGATTGGGTCAGAAGTGTATAAACTCCATACCCATACCGAAGGCTCGTAGGGAGTGGCCCAATCGGGGTAGGAGTCAAAAATCACTTCGCATGGCTCTTCTTGGTCGGAGATGAGACGTAAGACATTTGCTTCTGTACTTGGCGTGAATTTTACGGTGTCGTCAAGAATGGTGATGTGAACGGGCTGTTTCTCGGGTTTGCAGCTGTTAAAGCTGAATGTCATGCAGCAGACCGTCATGATGACGAGGATGCACGTGATTAAATTGTTTTGAGATTTTTTCATGGTGATGCACGTTTTGTTTCCGCTGCAAATATAAGAAAAATCTTACTGGCTCAATTGTGTCTCATTAAGTCAAAATTTGACCCATGTCAATATTCAGCGATTTCAGCGAAATCAGCGACAAAAAATCTACAATAATATCTGTTTTTTTGCGTTTATTCTCCCAAAGAAAAAACGTATTTTTGCGCCCTTAAAAATTAATTAGGTAAATAACTTAAAAACTCGATAAAATGATTGAGACAGACATCCGTGAACTGAACGAGAAAATCCAACGTGAAAGCCAGTTCGTTGATTTGATTAACTTGGAAATGAACAAGGTCATCGTGGGACAGAAACACATGACCGAACGTTTGCTTATCGGTCTCTTGGCTAATGGCCACATCCTTCTTGAAGGTGTCCCAGGCCTTGCTAAGACTCTTGCTATCAAGAGCATGGCCAGCGCCATCGATGCCGATTTCGCACGTATTCAGTTTACTCCTGACTTGCTCCCTGCCGACCTCGTCGGCACCCTGATTTACAGCCAGAAGAAAGAAGAGTTTGTGGTGCGCCGCGGCCCTATCTTTGCCAACTTCGTCCTTGCCGATGAAATCAACCGTTCGCCCGCCAAGGTGCAGAGCGCTTTGCTTGAAGCCATGCAAGAACATCAGGTGACTATCGGTGACGAGACTTTCCGCCTGCCCGATCCTTTCCTCGTCATGGCCACCCAAAACCCTATCGAGCAGGAAGGCACCTATCCGCTGCCTGAAGCTCAGGTTGACCGTTTCATGCTGAAGGTCGTCATCAACTATCCTAAGAAGGATGAGGAAAAGATGATTCTCCGCCAGAACATCAGCGGTGCAGCAGCTAAGATTAACGCCGTCGTGAAGCCTGACGACATCATCCGTGCCCGTGAGGTTTGCCGCGAAATCTATCTCGACGAGAAGATCGAGAACTATATTACCGACATCGTCTTCGCTTCGCGCTTCCCATCAGATTACAAGCTGAAGAAGTTCGCCAACATGATCAGCTATGGCGGTTCGCCTCGTGCTACCATCAATCTCGCTTTGGCCGCCAAGGCTTACGCTTTCATCAAGCGTCGTGGCTACGTCATCCCTGAAGACATCCGTGCCGTGGCTCCCGACGTGTTGCGTCACCGTATCGGCCTGACCTACGAAGCCGAAGCCGAAAACATCACTACAGAGGAAATCATCAACGAGATCCTGAATACGATTGAAGTGCCGTAATGGAATCGACTGAAATATTTAAGAAAGTAAGGAAAATCGAAATCAAGACGCGAGGGCTGTCGAACCACATCTTCTCGGGTCAGTACCATAGTGCCTTCAAGGGCCGTGGCATGACTTTCAGCGAGGTGCGCGAATATGAGTTCGGCGACGACATCCGCAATATCGACTGGAATGTCACGGCACGTTTTAACCGTCCTTTCGTCAAGATTTTCGAGGAAGAGCGTGAGATGACGGTGATGCTGCTCATCGACGTCTCTGGCTCCAACGACTTCGGCTCGCTCTCGCAGTCGAAGCGTGACCTTACGGCAGAGTTGGCCGCTGTGTTGGCTTTCTCGGCCATCCAAAACAACGATAAGGTGGGCGTCATCTTCTTCAGCAGCAAGGTGGAGAAGTTCATTCCGCCCAAGAAAGGCAGTTCGCACATCTTGCGCATCATCCGCGAGATTGTGGATTTCCAGCCTACCGAACGCGGTACCGACCTCGGCGAAGGCCTGCGCTACCTCACTTCGGCCATCAAGCGCCGCACTACGGCTTTCCTCATCTCCGACTTCATGACCGACAAGAATTTCGAGAAGGAAATGCAGATTGCCGCCAACAAGCATGACCTCGTGGCCTTGCGCATCACCGACCGTCGCGAGATGGACATCCCGCGCATCGGACTCGTCAAATTCCGCGATGGCGAGACGGGCAAAGACCTTTGGGTCGATACTTCAAGTCGCGCTTGGAATAAAGCCTATAAGAATATGATTCAGTATAAATCGGCCGAACTGAACCGCTGCTTCAGCATGCATGGCATCGACAATGCACTGATTTATACCGATGAAGACTATGTGAAACCATTGATGCAACTTTTCAAGAAAAGGGAATCAAGAAGATGAAAAGATATTTTTTGCTTTTTGTGGCATCGCTGATGCTGACCATAATGGCCAAGGCACAGGAGGTGGAAGTGACAGGCAAGGTGGAGAACGAGAAAGTTACTGTCGGCAAGCCTTTCACGCTCGACCTCACCATGAAGGCGCCTTACGGCTATTTTGTGGAATGGAATGAGTTTGTCGGCGATACGCTTTCAAGTCAAATCGACATCATCAAACGGGGCAACGTGGAACGTACCGCCGATGCCGACAGTAACATCATCATTCAGCAACAGCTCACCTTGATGACTTTCGATACGGGCGTCGTCCAACTGCCTGCCGTGGGTCTTGACTATGCGCCTTCGTTCGATAACCCCATCCGTCTTAAAGCCTATACTGATCCTATCGGTTTGTATTCCAGTACGATAACTGTTGATACTACCCAAGCCTATCGTCCCATCGTCCCGCCTGTGGCTGCACCAATCCGCATGAAGGATGTCTTCCCGTGGATTTTGGGTCTTTTGCTGCTAGTGGTGATTGGATTCGGCATCTGGTTCTTCATGAAACGCCGCAAGCCTAAAGTCGATGAAAACGGCAACGTCGTGAAAGGCCCTGTCATCCCGCCTTATACCAAGGCCATCGACAGCCTTGAGAACTTGCGTCAGCAGAAACTGTGGCAAGCAGGAAAGACGAAGGAATACTATTCTTCGTTGACCGACATCGCACGCGAATACATTGAAGGTCAGTTCGATGTGAACGCAGTGGAAATGACCACCGACGATATCCTCGAAGAAATCAAGCCGCTGAAATTCAATGATGAAGTGTATGCCAAATTCAAGGATACCATGGAACTTGCCGACTTGGTGAAGTTTGCAAAATATGCAGCCTCGAACCTCGAAAACGATATCGCCATGAACAACATGACCGATTTCGTGAACGAGAGTTATGCCCATTATCGCGACATGAAGGCGAAGGAGGAAATGATTGAGGCCAACAAGAAAGCCGCTGAGAGAGAGATGAAAGCGGAAAACGAAAAACGAAAAGATGAGGGTGGCGCTTCGACTCCGCTCAGCGACCACACTGGTTCAGCGTCAGAGTTCAAAGCTCAGGGTTCAGAGTTCAAAGTTCAAGGTCCAGAAGGAGGTAAGCAATGATGTTTGAGAATATTGAATTTGCCAATCCGAAGTTGTTGTGGCTCTTGCTGATAGTTCCAGCCGCTATTGTCTGGTATGTCTTGCGTCATAAGAAGCAAGAAGCTTCGGTACGTTTCTCCGACTTGAGCGGTTTCGCAAAGCTGCCCAAAACCTGGAAAGCCTATCTCCGCCATCTGCTTTTCGCCTTGAAAGTGGCCGCTTTGGCTTTGCTCATCGTGGCTTTGGCTCGCCCGCAAAGTTCATCGACTAACAGAAAATCGAATATCGAAGGCATCGACATCGTCATGGCTATGGACGTCTCGGGTTCCATGCTGGCCCGCGACCTGAAACCTGACCGTTTGACTGCCGCTAAGGAAGTGGCTTCTGAATTTGTGGAAGGCCGCCCTGGCGACCGCATGGGCCTTGTCATTTTCTCGGGTGAGAGTTTTACCCAAGTGCCATTGACCACCGATCACGGCATGATGCTCAATATGCTCGCCGAGATGAAAAACGGCCTGATTGACGATGGTACCGCTATCGGCGATGGCTTGGCTACCGCAGTCAGCCGACTGAAAGATAGCGATGCCATTTCGAAGGTCATCATCCTGCTGACTGATGGCATGAACAACTCTGGCTCGGTTGACCCTTACACCGCAGCCGAGATGGCGAAGCTGTTTGGTATCCGCGTCTATACTATTGGCGTTGGCTCTTATGGCACCGCTCCAGTTCCTGTCCAAACGCCTTTCGGAACGCAGATACAGCAGATGAAGGTGGAAATTGACGAGAAACTGCTGCAAAACATCGCTAATAGTACGGACGGAAAATATTTCCGTGCCACATCTACACAGAAACTTGACGAGGTGTATCAGGAAATCGACAAGTTGGAACGTTCGAAGATCGAAGTCACCGAGTTCAGTCGTCTTCATGAGGAATTTTATCCTCTCGTGGCTTGGGCTTTGGCATTGCTCTTGCTTGAGTTCCTGCTGCGAAAAACCATTTTCAGAACTATAACGGATTGAGGCTATGGAAAATGTATTGAGATTTGAACATCCTGAATATCTCTACGGATTGATTGCCATTCCGTTGCTGATTATCATTTATCTACTGATTCGCTTGAGGCAGAAGAAGCAATTTGAGCGTTTCGCAAATCTTGGAATGCGCGAATATCTGGTGCCGACCTATTCGAGCCGTCGCGCCAATTTCAAGTTTGTTGTCTTCTTACTGATGGTGTCGTGCCTTTTCTTGGCTTTGGCCAATCTCCAGAGCGGCTCGAAGATGGAAGAGGTGAAGCGCGAAGGTATCGACCTTTATATCGCTGTTGACGTTTCCAATTCGATGAATGCCGAAGATATCGCCCCGAGCCGTTTGGAACGCTCAAAGCAATCTATCAACAAACTGATTGCTGACTTGCGTGGCGACCGCATCGGTGTCATCGTGTTTGCCGACAAAGCCTTCGTACAACTGCCTATTACCACCGACTACTCGGCCGCCAAGATGTTCCTTTCGACGGTTAACACGAGCCTAGTGGCATCGCAGGGAACAGCTATTGCAGAGGCCATCAATTTGGCAATCAAGTCGTTCTCTGATGATGAACGCAGCAAGGCCATCGTCATCATTTCTGATGGTGAAGACCACGAAAACGATGCTGCGATGAAGGCTGCCGAGGAAGCTGCCCAATTGGGCATCCGAGTCTATACCATTGGTATGGGTCTGGCCGATGGCGCGCCTATACCCGAGTATAATCAGTATGGTCACCAAACGGGTTACCGAAAGGACAGCCAAGGCAACACCATCATCACCAAACTCGATGAGCAGATGCTTCAGAAGATTGCTACGGCAGGAAAGGGCTTGTATGTACGTGCCAGCAATTCGAATGTGGGTCTTGAGAAAATCTATTCCGATATCAACCAGATGGATAAGTCGGAAATCGAAACCATGGTTTTCACCGACTACGAAGACCAGTTCCAATGGTTCGTGGCTGCTGCCATCGTCTTGCTGCTGATTGAAATCTTCATTTCGTCGGGCAAGAAAGATTGGGAGAGGAAGTTTAACATTTTTGAGAAGAAAGATGAAAACATTCAGTAAATACATATTGGCCTTGTCGTTGGTTTTCTTCACGATTGACGCTTCGGCACAAACCGATGTGAAGTTGCTGCGCAAAGGCAATCGACAGTACAAGAAAGGGAATTTCACCGAAGCCGAGGTGCAATACAAGAAGGCTTTGGAGGCTCGCCCGAACAATGCTAACGCCCAGTTCAACATTGGAGACGCGCTTTTCGGACAAGAAGAATATGATGCTGCCTACTCGGCTTTCGAGAAGGTGCTCGACATGACAGCCGATGTCAAGCTTCAGTCGAATGCAGTGTTTAACATGGGCAATTGCCTCTTGGCTCAGGACAAATTCTACGATGCCTTTAATATATATAAGGTGTCGCTGAGACTGAATCCCGAAAACGAGGATGCTCTCTATAATCTCGAATATTGCCGAGCACATTTGGTGAAGAGCCACATTTATGTGGATCCTAGCATTGAGCATGGAATGGTGGAAACTTCAGAAAAGGTCGCCTTCAACGGACAGCGCATCAAGTTGTCGGCCAAGGCTGATGAGGATTTTGCATTGTCGTCGTATGTTGTGGTGCGCGCCGACAACACCGAAGTCCAGGTTGAAGTTCAGGGCAATAGTTTCGTCATGCCAAAGTTCGATGTCATTGTGACGGCTGAATTTAAGCAGGCGCATAACATTGCGGTTGAGAACGGCATTCCTCATGGTAAGGTAATGTCAGATAGGCCAAAGGCTATCGAAGGTCAACAGGTGACGCTGAGCGCCGAACCTGAAGAAGGTTATATGGTGGAACGCTACACGGTCTATAGGACTGGCAACCGTAGCGACACCCTTCAGGTGAACGATACAGTGTTCCAAATGCCTGACTACGACGTTACGGTGACGGCTAAGTTCTGCACCGCTTTGCATGTGAATGTCGAAAAATGCGAAAATGGTTCCGTACAGGTGAGCGACAGTCTTGCCATCCCTGGACAAAACATCGCTGTGATTGTGAAACCCAACAAGGGATTCCAATTAGGCGATATGTATGTCGTGAACGATGATGACCCGAATATAGGCGCACCTGTCAGCGACGAAAACATCTTCCAGATGCCTGAAACCAATGTCACTTTGAAGGCGAATTTCGTTGAGGCTACCAATTATTATAAGGTGCAAGCTGATACGACTCTCAAGGGTGGTCATGTGTTGCTCGACCAAGAGGATGCAACACGCCGTGAGACGGTTGCTTTGCGCAATGCTCCCGAACCAGGCTATAAGTTCAAGGAATACCAGATTCACCAAGTGGGCGACACTGCCATCAAGGTGATGCCTCAAGGCAATTTCTTCACTATGCCTGATTTCGATGTTGAGGTGACAGCCGTCTTCGAAAAGGACGAAAGTCAAGACCAACAACAGCAGCAAGACCAACAGCAGCAACAACAAGAAGAACAGCAGCAGGATCAGCAACAAGATCAACAGCAACAACAGAATCAGCAAGACCAACAGCAACAACAACAGAATCAGCAGCAGCAAAACCAGGAAATGTCGAAGGAAGATGCCCAGCGCATGCTCGATGCCCTTGAAAATCAGGAAAAGAAGACGATGGAAAAGGTGAACGAGCAGAAGGTCAGACAGCAACCGAAACGCCGCAGCGATAAGGATTGGTAATAGTAGAGACGTGCCATGGCGCGTCTCTACAATGCCCAAATAAATAAATGAAAATCAAGGAATAAAGAAATGCATAGAATTAAGAGATTGTTTTTGATTATTGGAATGTTATTGCCAATGTTGGCATTCGCCCAAGATCCAACCTTGAAAGTGTCAAGTCCGCGGCAGGTGTCGGTAGGGCAGAAGTTCCAGGTGGTCTTCGAATCGAATGCCGAAGGCAAGAATTTCACGGCACCTTCTTTTGAGGGTTTCAATGTGGTAGGCGGTCCTTTCCAGTCGTCGAGTTCAAGTTTCCAGATGGTGAACGGTTCCATGTCGCATAGCGTGTCGGTCACCTATACTTACGCGCTTATGGCTTACCAAGAAGGGACGTTCCACATCGGTCCAGCCACGCTGACGGTGAAAGGCAACAAGATTACAAGCCAGCCTTTTGATATCGCCGTTGGTCCTGATAACGGTGGCGGCAGTGCCTCGTCGGGTAGTGGCGGCTCATCAAGTCAAGGTGGACAACGCTCAAATACCGATGACCCGCAAGTCAGCGGCAAGGACTTGTTCCTCAAGGTGGTACCTTCAAAGAAGTCAGTCTATCTGGGCGAACAGTTTGTACTTACCTACAAGCTTTACACCAAGGTGCCCGTGTCGTCACTTTCAATCTCGAAAGCACCTTCCTATCCAAGCGCTTGGACAAAAGACATTTCTAACAATGATGGCGGTTCGCTTCGCCAGACGTCTGAATATGTAAATGGCATTGAATACACGGTGGCCGAGGTCCAGAAGGTAGTGCTTGTGCCACAGCGTGCCGGAAAATTCGTCATCGACCCTATGAGCATCGAATGCGTGGCTCAGATTGCTACACAACGAAGCAGCCAGCGTAGCATGGACCCCTTCGAAGCCTTTTTCAATGACCCGTTCTTCGGACGTGGTTATACTAATGTGCAAAAAGAGCTCTCGACGGGTTCGTTAGGCATCGATGTGAAGCCGCTGCCTACTGATGACAAACCGGCTTCGTTTGCGGGCGCCGTTGGCAACTACAATTTTGTGACCGAAATCGACAAGACTGAGTTGAAAGCAAACGAGGCTTTCACTTTGACCTTGACCGTTTCGGGCACAGGCAATATCGAACTGCTTCAGATGCCTGAACCTGTGTTTCCACCTGATTTTGAAGTCTATGACCCCAAAATCGTTACCAATGTGGAAACCAACAGCCAAGGTATTGGAGGAACGAAGAAAGCTGAATATCTGGTCATTCCACGCCAGGCTGGCGATTTCACTTTGGCTCCTGTCGAGTTCAGCTATTTCGATGCTGCTTCCGGAAAATATGTCGCTTCCCAATCGTCGCAATACGACATCCATGTGGAGAAGGGCGAAGGCGGCGAAACGGAGAACAATATCTATGCTAACAATCAGGAAGGCATCAAGTATCTGGGCAGCGACATCCGCCACATCCATACGGGTGATGCCCGTTTGAAGCCAGCACATTCCGTATTCTTTGCAACGGCACCATATTTCATTGCGCTTTTGGTGTTGCTCATCCTCTTCGTGGTAGCCGTGTTGCTCTCGAAGAAGCGTGCAAATGACAAGAAAGATACCGTTGGAATGCGTAACAAACGTGCTACCAAGGAAGCCAACAAGCGTCTGAAGAATGCATCCAAGTTCTTGAAAGACAAAGACCAAGATAAATTCTACACAGAGATGTCGGCAGCCTTGTGGGGTTATATTGCCGACAAGTGCGGTATCGAGCAGTCAAAGCTTTCGATGGATACGGTTAGCGAAGCCATGAAGGCAAAGAATGTGCCCGACGATTTGGTGGCCGAGTTTGTTGACACGTTGAACAGTTGCGAGTTCGCTCGTTTCGCACCTGGCGATGCCGAACAGAAGATGGAAGGCCTCTATCATAAGGGCCTCGATGTAATCACACAAGCAGAAAGGAAGTTGTAAAAATGAAAAGATACACCTTATTAATATTAATGGTTCTGAGCCTTGTCTCGGCCAAGAATGCTTTTGCACAGGATGATGCCGAAGTTTGGTTCAATCAGGCTAATGCTGCCTATAACTCAGCAGCTTATGATACGGCCCTGATGCTTTACAACCGCATTGTGGATGCGGGTCATGAATCGTCAACCTTGTATTTCAACATGGGTGATACGTATTATAAGATGCGCGAATATCCCATGGCCATCTTCTGCTACGAGAAGGCCTTGAAACTTGACCCTTCAAACGAAGATGCACGTGTCAATCTTGAAATTGCCAATGCGGCTATCGTCGATAAGATAGATGCTGTGCCTCAGTCGTTCATCGCTCGCGGATGGAATAATCTGAAGGTATGCTTCTCGGGCGACCATTGGGCTGTCTTGTCGATAGTGACATTTGCCTTGCTGCTTTTGTGCCTGTTCCTCTTTCTTCGTGCCTCGAAGACGGGACTGCGGAAACTGGGTTTCTTTGCTGGGCTGCTGATGCTTGCCGTTTTTGTTCTCTCGGTACTTTTTGCAGCACAGCTGAAACGCGAGTCGTTGCGCGAAGACCATGCCATCATCATGACGCCTACCGTGACGGTGAAAAGTTCGCCCAACGATGCCAGTGTCGATTTGTTCGTGCTTCATGAAGGCTCGAAGGTCGCTATCCTTGAAGAAGCAGGCGAATGGAACAAAATCAGGATTGCAAATGGCAGTGTCGGGTGGCTTCCTGAACAAACAATGCGTGCATTTTGAGGCAAAAACAAGGGGGAAAACGATTATTTTTGGAAAAAAACAATTTTTTTTGTCCGAAAATAATTTTCCTTTGATAGAATGTCCTATATTTGCAGACTTATTATCTATAATGCATAATCGTATAAACGTTCATAAATTAGGTATTTAATTAAATTTTTTGATATGAAAAGAAGATTTTTACCTCTCAGTTTACTTTTAGTAATCATGATCTTAGGTCAGTCGATTGCTATCGCTGACAATGGCGGACACTATGTCCCACGTCCACAAGCATCCTCATCAGCCGAGGCTTATTTGAGTGACCTCCGCGTCAATCAACACACTGGCTTGATTGATCCAGCTTGTATGATTAAAGCTGCTCAGGCTGCCAACACCAAGGACGAAGCTGACCTTTATTGGCTCAGCATGGGTCCCGACAACATGGGCGGTCAAACCACAGCTGTTGTTTATGACAACAGACTTAATGAAAACGGCAACCCGAATGGTGTCATGTACATCGGCTCAAAGGGTGGCGGTGTTTACAAATCGTATAATCATGGCATCACTTGGCACCAAGTCGGCGGCATTAACCTGATGGTCAGCTGCATGGCTCAAGACAAGAATGGTGTCATCTATGTTGGTACCGGTGACTGCGGTAGCGCTGCTACTTACAATGGTCTCGACCAACAATCCTACACCAACAGCTTCGTCGGTTCAGGTTTGTACAAAATCGTCAACGATGAAATCTCACAAATTGCTAGCACCAAGCCTTCGGCTAACGAAGCAGGCGCATGGAGCTTCATCAATGCCATCGCCATCAACGGCAACAATTTGTTTGTTGCTACTGAAGCAGGCCTGAAGTTTTCTGAAAACGGCGGTGAGTCGTGGAACTTGCTCATCGAAGGTAGTGCTGACGAAGTGACTTGCACTGCTGATGGTAAGGTCGTCGCTTCGGTTGACGGTATGGTCTATGTCGGTACTATTGAAGAAATGGTTTGCCATTCAGCAGAATCTATCGCTTACGACGATAACCACAACATCATCACTCTTCCTACCGCTACTGGTCTGGTTGATGTTGCCATCGCTGCTTCGAATAACGCAACCATCTATGCTTCTTTAATTGACGATAAAGGTGTTTGCCAAGGCATCTATGTCTCAAAGAATTTCGGTAATACTTGGGCTGTCGTAATGCCTGTTTCTAATGGCAACTATGGCCACGATATTTATGGCTCCTACGGTCTCAATAACCACTGCATCGTTGTTGACCCAGCTAACGAAGACATCCTTTACCTCTGTGGCTATAACCTTTGGAAACTTATTGCTCCTGCCAATGGCACTGGTTACTATTTCACTCAACAACTTACCAATGGTGGCGCTACCACAATTTCTGAAGATACATATCTCCATGTCGGTCTGAATACAATGGTGTTCAACCCAAATAACGCCAATGAAATCATGGTTGGTACCGATGGCGGTATCTTCAGAGGTGTTAGAACTTCCAATGGCTTTAACTTCTTCAACTGCAACCGCAACTACATCACCACTCGTATGTTTGGCGTGGCTTATTCAGGCAACACCACTCGCATCATGGGCGGCGGTCTCGACCACGGCACAGTGATGATCGAAGGCCTTGATGATCTTAATACTCCTACCAATGGCGTTTGGGTTAACCCTACAGGTGACCTCTACGGCATGTACAGTGAAACTTCACAAGCCGGTCAATGCGCTTTCTCTATGATTAACCCTAACACCATCTTCGTGACCTACAAGGGTGGCAATATCGCCCGTTCCGAAACCGCCGGTGAAGACTGGGTTTCTACTAACTTCTTGGAAAACCTTGGTGTTGATTTCAGCACTATCTCATCTTTCCGTCTCCCATTCATGCTGTATGAAAGCTTCAACGATGCTCAAAACCCTGATTCAGTTAAGTACATCAACGAATCAGAAGAGAATCTTCCTGCTGGTGCAATGGTTCAGGTGATGTCAAACAAGAACTATCCTTTCTGGTGCGAACTCGAATCAGCTCTCGCTGCTGGCGACTCCATCATGGTTCAAGACCCAATCGGTGCAAGAATGTTCCTCGCTCTTAATGATAATAGCTCCAAGTACGGATTGTATATGACCTATGGCGCTTTGAATTTCTCCGCTGCTCCAAAGTGGTATCAAGTCTCTGGCAAGAAAGCCGGTTTCGATGGTCAACCTCTCTGCATGGCTTATTCTAGCGACTGCGACAATGTCTTTGTTGGCTTCAAGGAAGGAAAACTCGTCCGTGTTTCTGGTATCAATTCTATCGACGATGCCATCGCTTACGACGATTCATTGGCTTACCAACACACCACCATCATCAATCTGCCTATCGATGGTCAATGCGTGACTTCAGTTGCTGTTGACCCACGTAATGCTAACAACGTGGTCATTACCCTCGGCAACTATGGCAACGAAGCCTATGTCCTCTATTCAAACAATGCATTGGCTGACGAACCTACTTTCACTTCAATGCAAGGCAACCTGCCTAAGATGCCTGTCTATTCATCAGCCATCGAAATGGAAACTGGCAAGGTGATTCTTGGTACCGAACATGGTGTGTATATGGCTAATGCTATCGGTAGCGCCAACTGGACCTCAGCAGGCCATGCAATGGGTGACGTTCCAGTTATGGAACTCAAACAACAAGTTATGGACAAGGCAATTGATTCAGTTGTCACCATCACTGAAGAGATTATCCCTCTTGATTCGATTCATGATTCTATCGTTATCCATAGAAATGTGGAATTCTTCCCAGGAACGAATAATGCTGGTATCATCTATGCTGCAACTTACGGCAGAGGCCTCTTCCGTTGCGAAAACTTCAAGAAGCACAGCGCTACCGGCATTGAAGAAAACGAAACCGTTGCCGAGAAGCAGCTCAACATCTATCCAAACCCAGTTCGCGACCAAGCTTTCGTGAACTTCGAAGGTAATGGCGAAGCTGTCAGCTACCAGGTTTACGATATGATGGGCCGCTTGGTGATGAGCCAGACTTTGGGTCGTGTTGCTGAAGGTTCACAACAACTTCAGTTGAATGTTTCCGACCTCAGCACTGGCGCTTACATCTTGCGTCTCAACCAAGGTGTGAACAGCTCAGTTGCTAAGTTCTTGGTTTACTAATTCGGTAAACATATTATTATAATAGCAGGGGTGCAGAAATGCATCCCTGCTTTTTTTTTGTTTTCGCTATACCCGCTCCCTACTTCGTCCAATACTCGCTCAATGTTCGCTCAATGCTCGTCCAATCCAGGGATTGGATGAGCATCGCATCAGGTCTGGAAAAACAATGTCGCAAATACGGGGAAGGTAGAGACGCGCCATGGCGCGTCTCATAAAACGGCATGATTCCATCCAACAAAGACGCGCCATGGCGCGTCTCTACAATCACACCATGAAACATAAAATCAGAGTCTGTTTTGATTTAGGTGAAACAAATAACAATGTCATTTCGACCGCAGGGAAGAAATCTATTGTTATTTGTTTCACTCAAAAAAAGCCTATAGATACCTTCCTTCGTCGGTATGACATAGGCTTTTTTTGAAAAAATCAAAACAGACATTCGAATTTTTTTCAAATTTTTTTCAAAAACGACTAAGGGTAAAACCGAAGTTGTTAGTCTTATAGGTGTATTACATGTAAAACTCTAGAGATTTAATTCATGGTAAATCTTCCAAATCGCGGAAATCTCGTGACGATGTGCCCTGCTGGTGCATTGGTTTTTGCGTTGTGTGGGCTTCCCCAGCCTCTTTATTTCCCGAATATGTCATACGAAAACCAACCTTTATCACACCTTATTTATTATACTATTGAAGCACCTAGAAATGAGGCTACCTATGAGATGGACCAACAATGTTACCCACGATTGACTCCCGGAAGGCGAAAGGCTTGCTTGCAAGCACATAACCGACTGGTTTTCAATAATAAGTACTTATTATTAATTAATTCATTTATTAACTAAATTCAAATCATTATGAAAAGAAAAGTTTTTTCTTTGATGATGGGTCTTATCCTTGCCTTCACGGGCTTGGCAAAGGCCAGCGAATTGACCGTTAACGACGGAACTACCACGAATGCGCTTGTTCCTGTTTACGGTCTCTATGCAGACGCTTACTTGAAGTGCGAGTACATCTTGCCTGCAAGTCAGCTGACTGCAATGGTTGGAGAGCCTATCTCCCAAATGAAGTTCTATCTTTCTTCACCTGCAGCTGCTGCATGGGCGGGAACCAACTTCAAGGTATTCCTGAAGGAAGTTGCCATCGAAAGCCTCACTGCTTACAATGGCTATGCAGATGCTACCGTGGTTTACCAAGGTGCTCTCGATGGCACCCAGTCAACCATGGTTGTCAACTTCACCACTCCTTACACCTACAATGGTGGTAACTTGCTGGTCGGTTTCTACAACGAAACCATCGGCACTTACAAAAGCGCCTCTTTCTATGGCGTTAATGCCTATGATGGCGATTGCATCCAAGGCTACAGCTACAGCAGCCTTGGCGCTATCACTGTCAACAACCGCAACTTCCTGCCAAAGACCACCTTCAAGTATGGTACCCCAGAAGCAGGCGAATTCACCGCAATCGTCGATGGCGAAGTTGTTGATACTATCAACGTTGGCGCACGCCCATCAGGCGCATGGATGCGTCCTTTCCAATTCACCATGGCTTATGAAGGCGAAGTTCCTGCCGCTATCAGCGTACTCGACTTCACTCCTAACGATGGCTACTTCAGCATGGTCGATGTGGAATATCCTATCGAATTCGAAAACGGCGACGAAGTTGAACTCGCTATCGCTACTGGCGAAACCAGCGAAGAACTCGTCGAAAGACAATTCGTGGCTATCTACGACGCTATCCGTCTGGCCAAGGTTTGGGACATCACTGCCCAGGCTTACACCCCAGTCGAACCAGACGTTTGGGAAATGGCTCGCGAAATCACCGATGCTTACCCATTCGAATACAGAAACACCGCAACAGAAGGTGTTACCCTGTATGACAACTACCTGCTTCCTGGCGATGCCGAAGACGGCCCAGACGCAGTGTATAAAGTGACCTTCAACCAAGACGTCATGCTCAATGGTACTGTTACCACTGTCGGCACCGACGAAATGGCTGAAAACGCCAAGATGGCTGTCTATACCCAAGCCGGTATCGACGAAGTTGGCGGTCCTGACCTCGCTAACTTCTACGTTGGCCCAGCAATTGGTGGCGGTGCAGAACCTTACGACATCGTCATCGGTGATGAAACCAGCACTACCACTTCCAGCTACCAACCATACTACCCATACTTCAATAACTCCTTGAGCCAACAGCTCTACCAAGCCAGCTTGCTGCAAGAAGCAGGTATGGGTGCCGGTGTCATCAACACCATCGGCTATTATGCTACAGTTGACTTCAGCAACAACAATGTCGGCAATCTGAAAATCTACATGGCCAACGTGAGTGATGCTGTAGTTCCTGCAACTTCGATGCCTGCCTCAGCCATGACCCTCGTCTATGAAGGCAGCAACGAACATCCTGCTATGGGTTGGAACGATTTCGCCCTGAATGGCAACTTCGAATGGGACGGCACCAGCAACCTGCTCGTCATGTTCCAGAGAAACAACACCTCTTATTTCAGTGGTATGCAATGGCAGTACACAGCCCAAAGTTACAATGCTGGCGCTTATGTCTACAGCGATGCCACCTCATTCGATCCTTCGACTTCTACCTATGCCCTGACAACCACTGTCAATCTGCCTAACACCCACTTCGTTGGCGGCAGCAGAGGCAACCGCGATGGTGACGTGCTGACCTACAACTTCGATGACGGCACCCTCCAAGGCTGGACCACCATCGACGCTGATGGCGACGGTGTCAACTGGTTAGCTTCATCAACCCACTATTCAAACAGCGGTTCATACGCTGCTGTTTCTCAATCATACAGACAGGTCCTCTACCCAGACAACTACCTCGTTTCTCCACAGGTCACTCTGGGCGAAGGTGCAAGCATCAGCTTCTATGAAGCATCATATTATGGCTATACAGAACCTATCGCTCTCATGATTTCGACAACCGGAACCAATGCTTCCGATTTCACTCAGCTTCAGAGATGGGATTGCTACAACACCAGTTTCGAACAACAGACCGTTGACCTGAGTGCATACGCTGGTCAGCAGGTTTATCTTGCTTTCCGCCACTATGATTCAAGCGACAACTGGGCTATCTGCGTTGACGATATCACCATCGACCTCGGTGGCACTCCTGGCCCAGTTCCTCCAACTCCAGAAATTGAATACATCATCGATGGCATGACCATGGTTCCTGGCACCTACTACATTGCTGCT
>JAKSMV010000020.1 GCA_024400425.1 Bacteroidales bacterium | reverse complement strand
GCTCTTTACTGCAATTGAGATTGCCATTGAGATTGCTTGCGGATTTTAGGAAAATGAAAAAAAGTCGCCCCAAAAGGAGCGACTTTTTGTTTATGCTTAAACCGAATGCTTATTTGATACCCAATTTAGCTTTCACATCGCCAGTGCAGTCAATTGAACCAGTGCCAATGTAAACAGCGGCGCCTGTTGCGGTGTCGAGGATATAGGCATAGCCTTTTTCCTTACCGACGGCATTGATAGCATTTTGAATCTTTTCAAGGATAGGTTGAAGCAGTTCAGCGCGCTTAGCTTCAAACTCTTGTTCTGCGCTGACTTGGAATTGTTGGATACGGTTTTGGATATCGACGATTTCCTTTTCCTTTGATTGTTTCACCAGGTTCGACATGGTAGCTTCGTTAGCTGTGTATTCATTTACCTTGGTTTCATATTCTGTACCCATGGCTTGCAGTTGCTTCTGGAGTTCGTTGTAATGAGCCTCGAGTTTCTTTTCAGCAGTAGCTTTGTCAGGCATGGCATCGAGAATTTCAGCAGTGCTCACATGAGCAATCTTCACTTGGGCATTGGCGACACCGCTCATAACGAAGAGAGCGACAGCCAAAAACATAACTTTAAATAATCTGTTCATTTTGAATATTTTAATTTGTTAAACTTTCAAATTAGCTTTAATGGGCGGCAAAGATAGTAAAAATACGTTTAGGTTTTTCACTTGACCTTATTTCTTAACTGGTTTTCCGGCTGGAGCACTACCTGACTTGCCTCCTTGGCCAGCTGAATTCGAACGCTGACGATCTTCGCGGCGGACGGTCTGCATCACATTGCCGAGTTGGTCAAGGACATCGTCGCTGACATCGTTCTTGTCGCTAGCCCACAGCACCGAGGTACCTGAAGCCAAGTCGAAGATGAAAGCATAGTTCTTTTGCTGTGCAAGTTCGTTCATGGCAGAATAAATCTTTTCCTGGATAGGCTGGATCAATTCGGTACGCTTTTGGTAAAGCTGACCCTCGGCACCGAAATACTGCATTTGCAGATTCTTGGCTTCCTGCTCTTTATTGACGATTTCCTGTTCACGAGCGTGCTTTTGGTCTTCAGAAAGAAGCACCATCTCGGTTTGATATTTCGAATACATCTCCGACACCTTATCATAAATGGCTTTGACTTCCTTCTGCCATTTTGCCGACAACGATTCAAGTTGTTCTTGTGCGTCAGCATATTCAGGGATGTTAGCCATGATATATTCTGAATCGACATACACGATTTTTTGCCCACCGATTTGGGCATTGGCTGAAAATACGCCACCGCACACAAAGGCAGCGACCAAAACTAATGTTCTAAGTGTTTTCATTTTATTGTTCGTTTTTATAATTTACAAGCATTGTCTTTATCAAATACTATTCCAAAAAATGTTATTTACCTATTGTCCAGATCGCTTCGTCGTGTCTCCTCGCAATGGTTCTTACTTGATTAGTCGATGGAACCACCAATGGAGAAGTGGAACTGGCTGCCGCTGGCATTGGAAGCGCCATACACATCGTCGAAGCCATAACCCCAGTCGAGACCCAGCAAACCGAACATCGGCAGATAGATGCGCACGCCCAAACCGGCTGAGCGTTTCACGTCGAACGGGTTAAAGTTCTCGAAACCGAGCCAGCAATTACCTGCCTCAAGGAAACCGAGGGCGTAAATAGTGGCTTGCGGATTAAGCGACAACGGGTAACGCATTTCGAGGGTGTATTTTGTGAAGATGTTACCACCCGTATTGGCGCTGTTGTAATAGCCAGGAGTAAGCGCTTCGTTCTTGTAGCCGCGCATACCTATCAACTCACGGCTATCAAGCGAATAGGTGCTCAAGCCATCGCCGCCAAGATAGAAACGGTGGAATGGTGTCGGTCCAATCTGCTTGTTGAAACTGCCGAGATAGCCAAAACGCACACGCGTCATCATGACCAGTTTGTCGTAGAGTTCGGTGTACCAAACAGCCTTGAACTTCCATTTGTGCATCTCAATCCACTTGTATTTTTCGGTGTCTTCCATTGTGCTGTAGTCTTTATCAGAGAAGAGCGAATAAGGTGGAGTGATTTCCAAACCAACCTGGAATTCGGAGCCATTGCGCGGATAGAGCGGTTGGCTGACCGAATTGCGGCTGATTGTGATATTGAAGCTGAACAAGTTATAGTTACCATTACCATTCCCGACCGCAAAGCCAGTGGTAGTATAGTTTTTCAGGCTATAACGCATGAAGTTCAAGCCCATGTAGGAAGTGAAGTAGTCGTCAGGCCATTTCAGGCGTTGACCCAGTCCCACCGAAGCACCTGTCATCTTGAACCATCCGAAATTCGGGTTGCTACGCTCCAAGTTGTTCGAATAGAACGACTGATAGAGCGAGGTGGTAAGTGAATTGGCCTTGCGACCGCCAAGCCAAGGTTCGGTGAACGAGATACCATAGTTGATATAACGCGTTCCGTAAGTGGTCACATTCAGCGACAGTTTTTGGCCATCGCCACCCGGGATAGGATGCCAAGCATCTTTCTTGAAGAGGTTCTTCATCGAGAAGTTGGAGAACTGCAGACCGAGTTGCAGCATCAGCATCTGGTAGCCATAACCTGCCGAGAACTGGATTTGGTCGGCAGCAGCCTCTTCCACCTGATATTCGATATCGACGGTATTGTCGGAATAATTCGGTCTGATGTCAGGATTGATGGATTCTTGGTTGAAGAAACCCAAGGTAGCCAATTCACGAATCGTACGGGTGACGTCGCTACGGCTGAACAAGTTGCCCGGACGCGTATAAAGTTCGCGAAGCACCACATGGTCGTAAGTCTTGGTGTTGCCCGACAAGGTGACATTGCTGATGCGAGCCTGCTTGCCTTCGTGAAGACGGATTTCGTAGTCAATCGAGTCGTTCTCGACAGCTACCTCAACAGGGTTCACCTGGAAGAAGAGATAGCCATCGTCCATATACAACGAACTGATGTCCAACGTCGTCTCACTATAGGTAAGGTTCTTCTCCATCAACTCCTTATTATACACATCGCCTTTCTTGATGCCCAACAGATTATCCAAAGTCTCGCTAGAGTACTTCGTGTTACCTGTCCACTTGATGTCGCGATAGTAATACTTTGGGCCTTCGTCGATGACAAGGTCGATACCTATGTTCTTGTCATCGATACGGTAGATGGAGTCGCGCGTGATGATGGCATCGCGATAGCCTTTGGCATTGTATTTTTCGATGATTTTCGCCTTGTCTTCCTTGTAGTTCTTTTCGAGGAACTTGGAAGTCTTGAAAATGCGCGGGCGATAATTATCATAGAAATACTCTTCAACTTCATTGACAGCGCTCAGCGGTTTCAAGGTGACCAAATCGGCAATCGTATTCACAATCATTGGGCCGAGCGGGTTAAGTGGGTCGAAATGGCCGCGTTGCTTGGTTTCCTTCATGGCTGCCATGATTTGTCCGTCAGACAACTCATCGTTGCCATAGATATTGATCTTGCCAATCTTCACCTTTTCGCCTTTATCCACATGGATAACCATATCGACATAGTTTTCACGCACAGTATCGGCTTTCTGTTCTATATCGATTTGTGCATTCAGATAACCTTTATCAAAATAATAGTCTTCGATGATTCGGGTCGTCTTCGTGAGCAAATGGTCGGTGGCAATGTCGCCGCGCGAAAGGTTAATCTTGTTGCGGATATCATCAGCTTCCGACTTCTTGATGCCAGTGAACGAGAACTTTGACACGCGAGGACGTTCCTTGATGACGATTTGCAAGAACACCTTATCAGCAACGAAGTCAATGGCATTAATCGATACGTCCTCGAACAGGCCTTGTTCCCAAATCTTACGTACAGCCGAGGCAATGTCGTCGCCAGGAATCTTGACCGTTTTGCCCACTTTCAAGCCCGAGAGCATGGAAAGCATCGAGCCATCAACGAATTGTGCGCCTTCGACCATGATTCCACCAATTTCATACTCCTTCGGGCGTGCGTAATCGACTTCGGAAAGGTCGTCGCCAATCTGTATCTGTGCGAGCACATCGTTGCCCGTCATCAGCATGGCCAAAAAAGCCAAGAAAAAGTATCGTAAGTATCTTTTCATTCGTTGTTCATTATTTTGTGACCTGTTCGCTCGTCTTGCCGAAGCGGCGTTCGCGACGTTGATAGTTCAAGATGGCCTCATAGAGGTCGGCTTTTTGGAAATCAGGCCAATATTTTGGAGTGAAATAAAACTCGGAATAAGCCAGTTGCCACAGCAGGAAATTGCTGATGCGTTCCTCGCCGCTTGTGCGGATAAGCAACTCTGGGTCAGGTATTCCGGCTGTCGAAAGGTAATTGTCAATCGTATCTTGTGTGATATCTTCCGGTTTGATGATGCCCGCAGCTGCATCAGCAGCCATGCGGCGCGAGGCCTGCATGAGGTCCCAACGGCCCGAATAACTCAACGCGAGCGTCAAGGTCATGCGTTTATTGTCTTTCGTTGCATCGATGGTTTCCTTCAGCATCTTATAGTTCGATTCAGGGAGCCTTTCCAAGTCGCCGATGGCGTTGAGTCGGATGTCGTTCTTAAAGAATGTATCCATCTCTTTCTTGATGGTTTGTGCGAACAAAGTCATCAAGCCCGTCACCTCAGCCAAGGGACGGTTCCAGTTTTCAGTCGAGAAAGCGTACAAGGTAAGGTATTCCACACCTAGTTCGGCACATGCCTCACACACCTCGCGCACCGACTGGACGCCTCTCTGGTGACCTAAGATGCGTTGCTTCCCGTGTTCCTTAGCCCAACGTCCGTTGCCATCCATGATGATGGCTATGTGCTTGGGCAGACGTTCATTATTGATTTGGTCTTTCAATTCCATAATCAGAATTTGCTAAGGTTACAGCCTCTTGAATCAGGCAAGTTGAACTTCCATGTAATCGACACACCCACAATGCCATACCAGTCCTTATACGATGAGTTGCCACGCTGCATTCCTGCGGCATAGTTGCCCGTCGGGTCGGTATAGTTGTCATAAGTGTCTTGGTCAACCGTGGGAACGGTCGTCAAGAGATTATGCGAGCCAACACGATTTGGATACACGCCACCGCAATCGTCGAGATAGTCGGTAAAAGTCTTATGCAGACGCCATTCCAACGAAGCGCAGACGTGCTTCGAAAGCGACAGCTTGAAACCAAAGCCGAAAGGAATGGAGAGACTGAACTGCGAATAGCTCACGCCTTCGGTTTGCAAAGGACGCAGCGCAACTAACGATGAATCAGTGACATGGCATGGATTATACATAAATCCTGACACACCAGCGAACAAGTAAGGCGAAAAGTTCTTTTTAGGATTGCCCGTATAGTATTCCAAAAAATTGAATTCGACCATCAAGCTGATGTCGTGGATTGTCGAATAGAAATTCAAGCCACGTTCAGGGCGCCACTTGATGACCTCATCGGAAGCCTGCACATTGGCATATGTGTAATCAAGGCGATAGACCCAACGGTTACTTTGGTTGTAACGGACCACGACACCTGCCTGCCAACTAGGTTGGGCAAAATGCTTGGCGGGATTAAGGTCGCCGACATAATAACTCATGCCACCATGAGGACCAATTTCGATAGATTTGGGTACATCAAACTGGGCTTGTGCATTCAAGAACAGCGACAAGCAACTGACAATCAATAAAAAGCGAAATCTCTTAGTCATATTCAAATTCGTTTCTGCCTACCCTTTCAATGTACACAATAAATACAGTGTACACCTATTCAAAATAAGCGTGCAAATGTATGAAAAATTTCCTTTGAAACGATAGAAATCAGTTTCTATTGTCTTTACCCCACATTAATTTGTTGCGGATGGTGGAAAAGAAATCGTCGCCTTCCATCCTGGCGAGGTTGATGCAGAAACCGGCCTTGCGTACCACCAGTTCCACCGAAGTGGGCAACGCGCAAGTGTGTGAGTCCATGCTGAAGACGAACTGTTTCTCGCGGCCTTCCACAGAGATGCGCACTTCACTATCGTCGGGGATGACTACCGGACGCACCGTCAAGTTGTGGGCGGCAATGGGCGTGATGACGAAATCATGTGCATTTGGAGCGAGGATAGGACCTCCAGCGCTAAGCGAATAAGCCGTTGATCCCGTGGGTGTTGCAAGCAAGATACCATCACCCCAATAGGTATTCAAGAACTTGTCGTCAACCCAAACCTTGATGGCCAAAAGCGAGTGTTCAGGATTGCGGATCACGTTGAGTTCGTTCAGGGCATATTTCACCTCGCCAAACACATCGTCGGGCGAGACCAATTCGAGCAAGGTGCGCCGCTCGGTGGTAAAACGTCCCGCCAGCACATTGTCCAAAGCCGCTTGAATTTCGTTTTTCGGCACCGACGACAAGAAGCCCAAACGACCCAAGTTAATGCCCAGAATCGGCATTCCCGAGTCACGCACGAAAGGCACAGCATCGAGGATGGTGCCATCGCCTCCAATCGAAAAGAGCATTTCGGCACGACCTTTCAAATCGGCATACGAGGCAAACGTTTCGAAGCGCAAACCGTTAGGAAGGAATGTCTTAACTTGCTCCGCGAAGTTGGCATATATCAACAAATCACATTTCTTGTCATGAAGCAATTCGAACAGTTGCTTCATATAGACGCCATTTTCAGGCGCAAGGTTCTTTCCAAATAGGGCAATGTTCATCTTTCACTTTATTTCACCACAACCCTCACCGTTTCGACACCGGAATTGGTAACGATTCTCATGAGATACAAACCAGAATCCAAGTCCTCGACGCTGAACGTATAATCATTTTGACCACCAAGTCCAACGGCCTTCATTTGTTGTCCCAAGACATTGAACACTTCGATGTGCTGCAGGCCAACAGCCTCGATCTTCACTTGATGCTCAGCAGGATTTGGATACACATTCACTCGGCTCATTTCTTCTTTCACTCCAAGAGGATCCCAATAGGCCTCGACGCAAGCCATCTCGCCTTGACAATTACCATAGACAGGATAAACGCAATATGTTGTCCAAATGTCGAACCAATCAGATGATTCAGGATTGTCTTGGAATTCAGTCTCGGTCGTATTGGCGACGAATATCGTTTCGCGATAGACATCGTACGAATCAGGAGTTTCGCCTTCGGGCGCATCCCATGAGATGTAGAGCCTATCGACAGGAGCATTCAGATTAAGCACGCTACCGCAGAATTCAGGGGCATCGCCGCTACCGCCCGCACAATCGTTCACCCAAGAGAAGAATGTACCCGATTGGGTGCCCGAACCCGAATAGATGGTTTCGCCACCTTCATAGGCCACCGAATAGCTACATTCACTATCCCAACTGCCACTGCGCCACGACAACGAAACCTCCACACCTGTTCCAATTTCGAAAGTATAGACCTGGCTGCTTCCCGACACAGTCAGCGTTTGCTGAGGTGTTTCATCGCTGAAATCCACTAGCAAAGCGGCTCCATTCCAACCATCGCCATAGGAATCGTAAAGTGCGAAGACCACATTGCACGAGTTTTTATAAACCACTTCAAATGTCTTGTTTCCCACTGTCAGAGTAAAAGGAATGGCAGCATCGAGCGTCGCCTCAGGGCTTAACGTGACATTGAAATCGGCATAAGCCATATCACCATTCAAGAGGGCATCAGCCACATGAGTCTCTGCGTTATTGACAGTAATCAAATCAGAATCAGTCGAAAGCATTGCATCAAGATCGAAACCTATCTCGTTGCCGACATTCTCGATGAGGAAACGCAAATCGGCTGTTTCACCAGGTTCGAGCATACCATTGTCATCGAAGACGACGATGCCAGTGTATTCAATTACAGGTGTGTAAGCCGTAATGTTAAATGCCGAAGTGCAACTTTCAGTGCCGTTGTCAGCCACAAGCGTGAATCGGTAATTGGCGGGAGCGGGAGCACCTGGCTCAAGAAAGAATTCAAAAGCATGTTCCACAGTTTTTGTCTCGCCAGCTGCAAAGTCACCAAACGTGGCCTCTCGGACGTGCCACGAAACATTTTCGTCGTTGCAGCCAATAGTCACATTCACCCCATTGACGGCATGGTCAAACACGTTCTGCATCGCGACATCCAGCATGATAGATTCGCCAGGGTTCATCTTTCCGTCGATTTGCTCGCCATTATCGTGTAGCACATATTCGTTGAAAACAACCGGTCCACGGGGATGCATCACTGCGCATTCGGCCACACAGCCGAGATTCATCTGGCAATAGCGTTGCGGCATCAGCCAACTGTTCACACTCGTCCCGATGGTATCGCCCGGAGAGTGAATATAAGGGCTGTAATGATCCACATCCTCAAAAGGATAAATGCCTTGGTAGCCATTGTTATTGAAAGAGGTATGGTCGCTATCGCCTGACGAGAAGTTCTTGTGCTCGATGACCATCTCGGGGAAATAGGCAGCGCCGACACTACGATAAAAAGCGCCGCAAGGTTCCGATGAACTCCGATAGATTTGATGGATATGCACTTCATTTCCATAGAGATAGCCATTCATGTCATTATTGAAATAGCCGATAATATCCATGCCTTGTTCGCGGCAGCGCGAAGCGTAGGCTTCACTACCACAAAGGCCCATTTCCTCGCAGCCGAAAGCGCAATAGACAATGCTGAAATCGAACTCATATTGCGAAAGCAGACGGGCAGTCTCCAACACGCTGGCCACACCAGTAGCGTTGTCGTCGGCACCAGGGCAGGTGCCCGAAAAGCTGAACGAGTCGAAGTGGCTCCCGCAAACGACATAGACATCAGGGTTGACCGTGCCACGCTGGATGGCTATCACATTGGGCGCTGCATTCTGCCCGTTATAGATAAATGCTTGCTGTTCAACTTCCTCAAAGCCCATAGTCTCGAAACGCCCCTTAATCCAATCGGAAGCATCAAAAGCGTTTTGGCTGTCCCACTTACGGCTTTGGTAAGCCTGCAGACGTTCCACTATGACGCGCATCGAGTCTTGCGACACCTGATCCATGAGATAGCGGATGTCGGGATTCTCAGCCGTCACTTCCGGGAAATCGCGCGTCAGTTTTGGCAGACGTGCTTCCCGATTGAAAATGGCCACGGCACCATCGTTTTTCATGGGTTGGGCCGTTCCCTTCACCACCACAAAATCGGGCTGACGGAACAAGACTTCTTGCTGACAGTCGCTTCCGTAAAGCAATGTATAGACCTCACAATCGGCAAAGGCATTTTCGTCAATCATCGTCATTGATGATGCATCGAAATGCTCAGCCGTTGCAAACACCTGGCTGTCAGTATAGAAATGCACGACAAGGTTCTTGTCGGCAAAAAGTTTCTGGAGGTCAGAATAACACGAATACTTGATATTCACGAAATTGCCTGCCATGGCAAACGAAACCGCCAGCAGCGCAACGAGGGTAAGGACATGTTTTTTCATACGATACGAAATGATTTATTTGCCGCAAAGGTAATGATTTATGAATTAAAACCAAGGATTTTATTTGCAACACCCCCGATTTTCAGCAGCAAATATGGGGAAAGTCCCGATTTTTATTTGCATTGATAAATCTATTTATCTTATATGTAGAACCATCACCCTTCGTCCTTCACCGAATCGTGGTCTTCGTCGTTCATCATGCGGAGATAGTTGACGTAACGCCAATCGGCGATGTCGCCATTTTCCAAGGCTTGCTTCACGGCACAACCCGGCTCATGCATGTGGGTACAGTTGTTAAAACGGCATTCGCTCATCAGCTCACGCATTTCGGGAAAACGCTGTGCAAGCGTCTCTTTCTCAAGGTCGTACAATGCAAATTCCTTGATGCCAGGCGTATCCACAATCCATGCGCCAAAGTCAAGATGGTGCATCTCCGCAAAGGTAGTGGTGTGTTTGCCTTTCTCGTGCACATCCGAAATCTCGCCGATGCGGACATTCAGATTGGGGTCGAGGGCATTCACCAAAGCCGATTTGCCTACGCCCGAATGACCCGAAAAGAGACAAATCTTGCCTCGCATCAAGTCGCGCAACTCGTCAATCTGGAAACCCGTCTTGGCCGACACGCCAAACGTAGTGTAGCCGATGCTTTGGTAATACTCCATCAGCACGCACATGTCTCCGATTTGGTCTTCGGAATATAGGTCACACTTGTTGAAAATCAATGCTGTAGGAATGTGATAGGCTTCGGCTGTGACCAAAAAACGGTCGATGAAACCCGTAGAAGTGCGCGGTTGGGCAATGGTTGCCACAACGATGGCCAAATCCACATTGGCGGCAATGATATGCGAAGCCTTGCTCAAGTTCACTGACTTGCGGACAATCAGGTTATTTCGTGTCTCGATGTTCTTGATGACCGCCGTCTCCTTACCTGGTTCTTGCTCGAAAACCACATTGTCGCCCACAGCCACGGGGTTCGTGGAACGCAAGCCATCCAAGCGGATTTTGCCTCTCAATCGACACTCCCATTGGCGACCCTCGTCATCCAAAACGATATACCAGCTTCCCGTCGATTTGATTACCTTTCCCCTCATAGTCAGCATTTTTGGTATCGTTTCCCAGGCAATGCCATCAGCACGCCATCGAATTCGAGACTCAGCAAGATGGCCGCTATCTTTGTGGTGGGCAAGCCGGAATTGACGATGATGTCGTCCAGACCCACGACTGCATTCGAGCCAAAGCTGTCCATGATGAGCTTCTCTTCTTCAGTATATTCCCGGAACATCACCGTCTGTTTTTCCACCTTAGCCTCCACATTCCAGCCCATTACATAGCGCAGGTTCTGCACGCTTTCCATCAGGTAAGCGCGGTTGGTGCGAATCAGGTAGTTGCAGCCTTGGCTGTAGATGTCCATGACGCGACCCGGATAGGCAAACACATCGCGGCTGTAGTTGTTGGCCAAGTCGGCGGTGATGAGCGAGCCACCTTTCAGTGCCGACTCGATGACCACCACTGCATCGGCCATGCCCGCAATGATTCGGTTGCGACGCGGGAAGTTCTCACGGTCGGGCGAAGTGCCGCTCATACATTCGGTAAGCACTCCCCCACCTTGTTCAATCATGTCGGCGGCCAATTTCTTGTTCACGGCAGGATAGACCTGCTGCAAGCCGCAACCCATCACGCCTACCGTTGGGATACCGTTTTTCACTGAGGCCTTATGGGCGGCAGTATCCACACCATAAGCCAGACCACTGACAATCAAAACATTGTCAGCAACCAAATCCTCAACCAGCTGCAAGCAGTTTTCCTTGCCATATTCTGTGATGTTGCGTGTACCAACGATAGCCACCACCCGATTGGCATTGAGGTTAGCCTTACCTTTATAATAAAGCATCAACGGGCTGTCGTCGCACTGCAAGAGGCGGCGCGGATAATCGGCATCGAGATAGAAAAACGGGCGGATTCCATGTTCCTCGACGAACCTCAGTTCATCGTCGGCGCGGTTTAAGTATTCCTTCGGCTTGCAAATGGCCTCGATGGTAGCTTCACGCATACCCGAAATCTTTTCCAGCGACTTGCGTGTTTCCTTGAAGATGGCTTCTGCACTGCCACAATAAGAGACGAACTTCTTCCCGATGATGTCGCCAACACCAGGCAAAAGCGTCAAGGCAATTTGATATTTGAGGTCAGTATTCACGATGTTCAATAGCGTTGCAAAAATACAAAAAAATCAAACCACTTTCTTGCCTACAAAACGCACGATAGCAGCCAACGCAGCAATTGCGAGAATGAAAGCCATCCACGAAGGCAAGCCGAAAGCAGAAGGAGCCACACCCATTACCAATGCCACGCCACCCACAGTGAGGGCATACGGCATCTGGGTACTCACATGACTGAGGTGATTGCAGCCCGAAGCCATCGAACTCATTATCGTAGTGTCGGAAATCGGTGAGCAATGGTCGCCCATGACAGCACCCGCCATCACCGAAGCTACTACATTGTAGAACAGCGGCATGGAAGCCTCAACCGAAAGACCTTGGTCTTGGCACAACAGCCACGAAGTGGGCAGAATCAGCGGATAAAGGATAGCCATAGTGCCCCACGAAGTGCCTGTCGAAAAACCGATAAGGCAAGCCAGTACGAAAGTCAGAATAGGCACCAAGGCTGGAGAGAGTGACCATTTCAGCAGCAACTGAGAGACGAACTCAGCCGTGTGCATGTCCTCGGTAACCAAAGCAATAGACCAAGCCATAGTGAGAATCAGTATGGCATTGAACATGGTCTTGAAGCCTTCAATCATTTCTTCCATCAGTTTGACAAATGTCATATTGCCACGTATCATCGTCATTACCACCGCAACCAACAGCGACACTATCGACGACCAAAGCAAGGCCTGAAATGAATTGGCCCGACCTATCGTATCTGATAGTTTGGAAAAGAAACTCACATCACTATTCCAAATCGTGGCCTCGTAACCTGTTGCTATAAGTCCGGCAATAGTACCTAAAATCAGCACCAGCAACGGAACCAGAGCATCAATGATATGCGCTGATTTAAGCCCTGATTCCGTGGAATTTTCTACAGTCTGTTCTGCCATACGTGCTTTCCGTTCCGCTTTCAGCATAGGTCCGAAATCGCGACCACTCAGAATCAGCATCAGCACGAAGGCCAAGGTGAGGAAAGGATAGAAACTGTAGGCCAACGAATGGAAGAACACCGAATAGGCCGATGTCTGCATGCCGACCGCCTCGATACCTTGTTGGATATAACTCAGTTCTGCCCCAATCCATGTGGTGACGAATGCCACTGCCACTACCGGAGCCGAAGTAGAATCGACGATATACGAAAGTTTCTCGCGCGAAATCTTCAGTTTGTCAGTCACAGGCCGCATCGTATTACCCACGACTAAGGTGTTGGAATAGTCGTCGAAAAAGACACAGAGGTCCATTAGGAAAGTCATCAGTTGCCCCGACCTTGCCGACTTCGCTTTCCGCGACATCCAATTGACGATGCCTTGCATGCCGCCATTGACGGTGATGATACGTACCATGCCACCAATCAGTAAGGTAAAGACGATGATTTGCACGTGATCGGCATCAAACACAGAGCCAACGATATAGGTATCCACCACACGCAACACACCGCCACCCAATGCCTCGACCGGACCACTTCCCGCATACAATGCCATAATAAAAGCGCCCGAAAGGATGCCCACAAACAACGACGACAGCACTTCCTTCACCAACAGAGCCATCACAATGGCCACAAGAGGGGGAAGTATCGACATCCACAGCGGCATCTCGCCCGTCACAGGGCCAAAGACATACAGCAAGACCATGCCCACAGCCAAAGCTGCAAGAACGGCAAGAGTCATCATCTTCTTTTTATTCTTTTGGCGCATGATTAGGCATCAATAGTTGCTGCAAAAATAGGAAACATTCTAATATTTCGTCCTCATTTGAACCTAATCAGTGATTTTTCCCTATTTTTGGCAAATTATTAACGACACAGGTAAAACCCAATCGGCATGGACAAAAAAAGCGACAAGGCACTATCACCCAAGACGATAGCATGGCAACGATTCCGCAAAAACAAGTTGGGAATGATTGCCACGGCCTTTGTCGTGCTATTTGCCATCGTTGCCATCTTCGCCTACTATCTCATTCCCGACGCCACGCCAAATGCCAACCGTCAGTTGCTCGAACTCAGTACACAAAAACCTGGTTTCGAGATTGATATGCTACTCATCCCAAAGGAAAATCCAGCACCAAAGACTTCGTTTTTCCAAAGGCTGTTCCATGGTCGTCCCGACGATTGCACCTACATGCCTTTCGACAGCATCGTTGTGCAGAAAGACAACACGATTATCTATCATTTCAATCCCGAGCCATCAAGCCACCCCAAGTCGGAGACCATCAGCAACCAAGAAATTGCGAGAAAGTCATTTGCTTCATCAGCCGAAGCCGAGCAATATATTAATAGGTATTGCGTAAAGCACCAAAAATTCCTATTGGGCACCGACCAGTTTGGCCGCGACTTCCTCAGTCGCCTCGTTTTGGGCAGTCGCATCAGCCTTACGGTGGGTTTCATCGCCGTGCTGCTGAGTCTGCTCATCGGCATCGTGATAGGCAGCTTGGGCGGATTCTTCCGTGGCAAAGTCGATGATGTGGTGGTTTGGTTCATCAATGTGGTATGGTCCATCCCTACCCTGCTTTTGGTCATTGCCATCACTTTCGCCTTAGGCAAAGGAATTGCGCAAGTATTTATCGCTGTAGGACTTACCATGTGGGTTGAAGTGGCACGCATCGTCCGCGGACAAATCCTTTCCATACGCGAGACCACCTTCGTTGAAGCGGGACGCGCCTTGGGTTTCAAGGATTTGCGCATCATCTTCCGTCACATCTTGCCCAACATACTCAACCCCATCATCGTGGTCTCTGCAGCCAATTTCGCATCCGCCATCCTTTTGGAAGCCGGCCTCAGTTTCTTGGGCATCGGCGTGCAACCTCCCATGCCCTCATGGGGCAGCATGATTAAGGAAAACTACGCCTTCATCATCTTGGATGCCGCCTATCTCGCCATACTTCCCGGTATCGCCATCATGCTCTTGGTGTTGGCCTTCATGCTCATCGGAAACGCGCTGAGAGATGCCTTGGATGTGAAAAAGTAAATCTTATACCTATATATAAATAAAAGTTGTATCTTTGCGCCCTCAAAAATCACACGCGGGTGTGGCGGAATTGGTAGACGCGCTAGACTTAGGATCTAGTTTCGAGAGAAGTAAGGGTTCGAGTCCCTTCATCCGCACGGTTATTTTAGGTGAATAGTGAATGGTGATGGGTGATGGGTTGTAGAGACGCGATTCATCGCGTCTGAAAAAGGTTATAAGGTGAAAAAAAACGCACCACAGGTTGAAAAATTAGAAATTAGAGACTATAATAGAAATACAAAGCACAATAAATAATGAATATCACACAGACAGAAAAGGGAGAGCAACTTGTCTCCATCAAGATTAGCGTAGCTAAGGAAGATTACGAACCAAAAGTAAACGATTCGTTGAAGAAAATGCGTCAGAAGGCCAATGTTCCTGGTTTTCGTCCAGGCATGGTCCCAATGGGCATGGTGAAGAAAATGTATGGCATGCAAGCCAAGATGGAAGTGCTGAACGACCTCGTTTCGGAAGGCCTGAACAAGCACATCGTTGACAACAATCTCAACCTCATCGGTTACCCACTCAGCGACCCTGACCAGCAGACCCCAGCCGACCTCGAACATCAGGAGACCATGGAATTCTGGTTTGAGGCCGCCATCCGTCCTGAAATCAAATACGACCTCAGCAACACCATGGTCGATTTCTACCACGTTGTTCCTGAAGAAAAGGAAATTCAAGAAACCATCGACAACCTCGTCAAGCGCAACCCTAACGTCTCTCATCCTGAAACCGTCGAAGAAAACGACCGTCTGGAACTGAAGATTCGCGAAGCTGAAGACGGCAAGGAAGTGGAAGGTGGTTTCCAAAAAGACGGATTCTTCTTCGACCTGAAGACCATCACTGCCAAGACCAGAAAGAAGAAACTCATCGGAAAGGAAGTCGGTGCCGAATTCATCTTCAACTTCAAGGATGGCCTCAACTCGGAAGAAGCTGCACAGAAACTCCTCGGCGAAAATGCTCCTGCCGATAGCGACTATAACATCATCATCGACGACATCATCCGCGAGGAAACTCCCGAACTGAACGAAGAATTCTTCAAGAAGGTGTTCCCCGACAAGGAAATCGCCGACCTCGATGCCTTCAAGGCCCTCGTCAAGGAAGAAATGGAAAAGCAATATGAAGCCGAAACCGACCGCATCCTCTTCAACAAGATGATTGACGAACTGGTGGCTGGCGTCCAATTCAACCTGCCTGACGCATTCCTAAAGCGTTGGATCGTTGAAAACAGCCGTGGCGAAATCAGCATGGAAGATGTCGAAAAGAACTACGAAGAAAACTATGTGAAAGGCTTGCGTTGGCAGTTCATCGAAGACGCCATCGTGAAGGGCAACATGGAACTCGTGGTGACCGATGCCGAACTGAAAGACTTCGTCGTCAAGCAAATCTTCCCTGGCATCGACTACAACACCCTCGAAGACGACATGAAGGCCAACCTCGACAAGATTGCCGCCAACTACCTCAAGGAAGGCGAACAGACCGAACAGCTGAAGAACCAGCTCGCCGACATCAAGATGACTTCTTTCCTGAAAGGCAAGATGAACATCAACTTCCCTGAAATCTCCTACTCCGACTTCATCAAGAAGCTCGAAGAAGAAAGAAAATAATCAATAAACCATCGCCAAAGGTTCAGATGGGTCATCATGCCCTTTTGAACCTTTGGTTTTTTTCAACATTAAAAAACAAAATCATTATGAACAACGAATTTTTCAAGTATGCTACCAAGCACATGGGACTCAACCCATTAAGTCTTGAACAATACATGTCAAGAATCAGCAACAGCGGAGGTTACATCTCACCTACCGTCATCGAAGAGCGCCAGCTCAACATCGCCCAAATGGACGTCTTCTCACGTTTGATGATGGACCGCATCATCTTCCTCGGCACTGCCATCGACGATTATGTAGCCAACGTCATCCAAGCCCAATTGCTCTTCCTTGAATCGACCGACCCGAAACGCGACATCCAAATCTACCTCAACTCACCTGGCGGCAGCGTTTATGCAGGCTTAGGCATCTACGACACCATGCAATTCATTGGCCCTGATGTGGCTACCATCTGCACTGGCATGGCCGCTTCGATGGCTGCTGTTCTGATGTGCGCAGGTGCCAAAGGAAAGCGTTCGGCATTGCCTCACTCACGCATCATGATTCACCAACCCATGGGCGGCGTGGAAGGCCAAGCTACCGAAATCGAGATTACCGCTCGCGAAATTCAGAAACTGAAGAAAGAACTTTACGAAATCATCGCCAAGCACTCAGGCCAACCTTACGACAAGGTGTGGGCCGACTCCGACCGCGACTACTGGATGACCGCTGCCGAAGCCAAGGAATACGGTATGATTGACGAAGTACTCATCAAGAAATAAGTCATGGCCACAAGAAAGACAGGCGTTTGTGCCTTTTGTGGAAAGAAAGCTGCCGATGTCAGGCTGCTGATTCAAGGTCTTGACGCACAAATCTGCGACAGTTGCGCCGAGCAAGCCCACCTTATCGTCAAAGAGCAATTCAATGAAAACCGGATGTCCTCTGGCATGAAAGGTTACGCCATAAAGAAGCCATTGGAAATCAAGAACTTTCTTGACCAATATGTCATCGGACAAGACGAAGCCAAACGCACCTTGGCAGTAGCCGTCTATAACCACTACAAGCGTCTCAGCCAAAAAGTTGACAACGACGAGGTCGAAATCGAGAAGTCGAACATCATCCTCGTTGGCGAAACCGGCACTGGCAAGACCTTGTTGGCTCGCACTATCGCCAAGATGCTGAATGTGCCCTTTGCCATCGCCGATGCCACCGTGCTCACCGAAGCTGGCTATGTGGGCGAAGACGTGGAGAACATCCTCGTCAAGTTGCTGCAGGCCGCCGACTATGATGTTCCCGCCACCGAAAGAGGCATCGTCTTCATCGACGAAATCGACAAGATTGCCCGAAAGAGCGACAATCCAAGCATCACCCGCGACGTTTCGGGCGAAGGCGTGCAGCAAGCCATGCTGAAACTGCTTGAAGGCACCGTGGTGAACGTGCCGCCACAAGGCGGACGCAAGCACCCTGAACAGAAGATGATTCCCGTCAACACGAAAAACATCTTGTTCATCGCTGGAGGCGCCTTCGACGGCATCGACCGCATCATCGCTTCGCGCAAACGCACCAATACCATCGGTTACGGCAGCACCAATGGCGAGGCTCTCGACAAAGAGAACATGCTGCAATACCTCGCTCCTGCCGACCTGAAGAAATTCGGTCTCATCCCCGAAATCGTCGGTCGTCTGCCCATCATCACCCATCTCAACCCACTCGACAAAGAGGCCTTGAAACGCATCCTCACCGAACCGAAGAACGCTATCGTCAAACAATTCGTGAAACTCTTTGCCATGGACCACATCAACCTCGTCATCAAAGAAGAAGTGCTTGACTATGTGGTTGAGAAAGCCATCGAATTCAAGGTTGGCGCGCGCGGACTGCGCTCCATCATGGAAGCCATCCTTAACGATGCCATGTTTGAAATGCCTTCCGACATCAAGGCCAAGGAATTGGTTGTGGATTTGGCCTATGCCAGGGAAAAGCTCGAGAAATCCGGGCTGTCAAAACTCCATGTTGGCGACTGAATACTATCATTATGATTTGTTTTGAAATTTGATAAGAAAAAAAATCTGTCATAAGGAATGATTATGGATACCGAATTAACATTATTCCCTTCTGAAGAGGTTTATAAAAACACAAGCACTGCCAAAAGCGAAATTTCTGGATATCAGATTTATGCTCCAGAACAAAGTAGAAGGACTATACATAACGATCTTCCAGAATTTTATCCCGATTTACCGAGCAAAAAATACGAGATAATTTATGCTGATCCACCATGGGATTATGGCGGGAAATTGCAGTTTGATAAGAGTTCGATTAAGACAGAAAACAAAGACTGGAAAAAAGGCATCTTCATAAGCGCTGCAAATTTTAAATACCCAACTGTTAAGACCAAAGACTTAATGAGAATTCCGCTATATAAAATATGTGCGGACGATTGCTTGTTATTCATGTGGGTAACAAACCCTCATTTAGCTCAAGGGATTCAACTTGGTCAAGCGTGGGGATTTGAATATCGGACTGTCGCTTTTGTATGGGATAAAATGAACCATAATCCAGGCCAATACACCTTATCAAATTGTGAATTATGTCTTCTATTTAAAAAGGGGAAAATTCCGACTCCACGAGGTGCAAGGAACATCCAACAACTTGTTAGAGTTCAGAGAGGCGAGCACAGCGTTAAACCCAATGAAGTTAGAGATAATATTGTAAAGATGTTTCCAACACAAAACAAAATTGAACTATTTGCTAGGCAAAAGCCAATCGGATGGGATGTTTGGGGACTTGATGTTCGAGAAATAAAAAAGCAAGACTAATCTTGCTTTTTTTATTCTAATAATGGTAGTATATTATTTACAAAATGAGTTGTTAGTGCTTTTGAATCTTTAGTATTTCGCCAAAAGAATACATTTGTCTCGTTACCGTCAAACCAAAAACGAATTTCACGAACTCGGCATGGGTCGCGTGTAATATCCCCCTGAAAAACTATCCAAAACGGCAAATTGGGTGATATAATACCGCTTTTCTCTCTCAAAAATTTCAACAGCCCTGGTGTAAAATACTTACACAATCTTTCATGGGCGTTCCCTCTACCTGCTTTACGCAATTTTCCTTCGACCCAACCATCTTGACGTTTTAACTCAACATAGATTTCTTTCCCACTTACCTTATTTCTAATCAAACAATCTGGTTTAATTCCATGCTTCGAAATCGGAGACTCTGGATGATAAATCTCCTTATTCTCAGTTTCAGACAATTTTACATTAACATAGAGGTCTTCAAACTTATTAGGTTGCTTTATCAATTCATATTCAGTATCCTTGAACAAATCAACAAAAACAGAATAGAAATCATGCTCTGCTTTAGTAGCTTTCAGACCGCCATAGTCTTGCCACTTTTTTCTCAATCTATTTGCTTCACTTCCCATAATTCAATTATTTCAACATTTAGGCCATTTGCTATCTTTTCAATGGTATTAAGAGTTGGAGATTTCTCTCCACGTTCAATAGCTCCAATATAGGTACGATGGATACCACACCTTTCAGCTAATTCTTCCTGCGAAATCCCTTGTAGCTTCCGCAATTTTGCTACTTTTCTACCAAAGAGTACATTAATATTATTTTCCATAGTGGCAAAAATATAATGTAAAGCAACACCAATCCACAGACTAAAGATAGCAATATTTGATTTAATCATTTCTGAAACATACGACATTTTCCAATCTTTGGCACAATCATTGCTATTCATATTGCATCAAACAACAAAAGCAACACACGTCATGAGAAAGACTGCATTCATCATAGCACTTGCATTTTTGGCTTCAACAAGTTTCGCGCAATTAGTCAGTAAGCCAACTGTCATTCGCATCAAGCAGATACCAAAGTCCATCGAGAAACCACAACCTGCCGTAGTCAGTTTTTCGGAAGACCGCAGCGACGTTCATGTGGTTTATGCCCAGATTCTTGAAAATGGCGACACTTTGCTGACGGTCAACCTGCCTGAAGTAGATATCGACTTGATGCAACGCTACAACCAGATCATTGAAACGAAAAGCGGCCAACGTTTGGCTTTCAATGTGAAGAAGGTGTATCCTTACGCCCTCATTGCGAGAAAGATGATGCACGAATACGACAGTTTGTTGGCAAGAGAGAAGACGGCATCGGCACGCCGCGAACTCATGAAAAAAGCCGAAGACGACCTCACGGAGCGATACACCGAAGAACTGAAAAACCTCAACTTCAGCCAAGGCCTCATCCTCATCAGGCTCATCGACCGCGAGACTGGCGACTCGTCATACGAAGTCGTCCAGCAGTTGCGCGGCAAGTTCAGGGCATTCTTCTACCAAGGCTTCGCTCGCCTGTGGGGATACAACCTGAAATCGGAATTCGACCCGCACAAGAACCAAGAAGACGACGACATCGAGACCATCATCGCCATGATCGAGAGAGGAATTGCCTAAAGAGCAACACCTACCAATAAAAAAAAGAGGCATCGCCACACGGTGATGCCTTCTTGCTTTTAAAGCTTTACAATATTACTTTACAATCAGCTTTTCGGTTGAAACGGTTTTGCCGTTGACGACCAGATTGCAGAAATAAATACCCTTTTCGAGGTCGGCAACTGAAATGGTAGCTTGTCCTGCTTCAACTTTCTGATTCAGCACTTCCTGACCGAGAAGGTTGTAGATTGCGATGTTGGCATTTGCAACGCCTTCGACATTGAAACGCACGCTAGAGGTAGCTGGGTTAGGATAGGCATGACCCATAGAGGCAACGCTTTCGCTGACGCCATCAGCACCATAACCGAAGCGCACATAGATGCTAATCTTGTTTTCAGGATCGTTTTGGGCGTAAGCATAATACTTCATGACAACAGTTCCATGAACACCATCGTAGAGAACATGTAATGTCATATCATTCTGCTCGTCATTAACTTGATGAGGGAGAATGGCGACAGGACCTGACACGTTAGTGCCAGGAGCATAGCATTGGCCAAAGCAGAATGAAATCATCGTGCCTTCAAGGTTTTGAATGATTTCCTGCTCGAGAATCACATCAAGGCTGTTATCCGTGAGGTTACGGACTTGCATGTGTTGGATGATTTCGCCATAGCCATATTCATCGTTGGTGCAGATGATTTCTTCACCATCGGCAAACACTTGGCCGTTCCATTCAAATTGCAGGGTCTGAGCTGTTACGCCACCGATAAAGGCCAACAGCAAAAAAGTAAGGATAGATCTTCTAATCATATTGATACGTTTTTATTGATTAAACTATTTGATGCAAAAATCGAAAAAAAATCTCAAACACCCACAAAAAAATTGCCATTTTTTGAAAAAAACGTATTTTTGGGCAACAATAAAACCAAATGATGGATTTCAAATTCCAACATATCAAGACCATAGATTCAACCAACGCCTATCTGCAGCGTTTGCAAGGCAACACTGAAATCAGCGGTCTCGTTGTCTTTGCCGACGAGCAGACGGCGGGCAAAGGCATGGGCAGCAACAATTGGGAAAGCGAAATAGGCATGAACCTCACCTTCTCCGTCGCCATCGACATGAGTTGGCTGCCTGCCGCAGAACAGTTTACGCTCTCGCAACTCGTCCCTTTGGGCATGTTGGAAGTCCTGGACAACTACCTGGATCCTGAAAAACTCAGCATCAAGTGGCCCAACGACATCTATTACGAAGGCCACAAGCTCGGCGGCATCCTCATCAACAGCACCATAGAAGGTAGCAATTTGGGCAATTCAATTATCGGCATCGGATTGAATATCAACCAAATGCAATTTTCCGATTGGCCAACAAATCCCATTTCCATGAAGATGATTACGGGAAAAGATTACGGCCTGGGGCCACTACTAGAAGAATTGGTTACGCACATCGGGAATTTGGCAGAAGAGATTCGTGAGCAAGCCCAAAACGGACTGCAAGTCAGGCAAGCCATTGACAACAGGTATTACGCCAGACTTCTCCGCTACAACGAATGGGCCGAATATGAAGTTGCCAGCCAAAGCATCAAGCTATTCATGACAGGCATCGACAAGTTCGGAAGGCTTCAGCTATTTGACGAGGCACAACAACTTCACACATACGACATTAAAGAGATACGTTTTTTGATTTGATGGGCAGCAGCGACTTCGAAGCCAATGATTAGGAAATGAGAAAACCATAATGAGTTAGCGCCTGACGATTTTCTGCGAACTCCCATTTATTTTCAGGAAATAAATGCCGGCTGGCAAGTCCGGGTTAATAGTGACCTTGTTTTCTAAACCAGACAAAACGCATGATTTTGAGAAGACTTTTTGTCCCATGACAGTATAGATTTCAATCTCTGTTGGGCCTACAGAGCCATCGTCAAGCCTTATGAAGATATCACCATCTGAAGGGTTCGGAAAGCAGTTGAAACCTATGCTTTCGTTCGCTTCAACGGACAAAAAATTCAACAACTCTTCAGACATCATTGAAGGTCTGTTACGCAGAAAGTTATCAACATGCCAAGTACACCATCCCAACCATGATTCCATGGATGAAGGGCGGCCAAACCGCTCAATCTGCTGCGGCACAGAAGGCTCCAGCTTTTGATGCATGTAGTTGAAATACTGGCTTGTTGAAGCATAATCGAATTCCGACTGTAAGAGTTCATTGAAACGGCTGTTGAAACGGGCCTTGAAATCATTGTTTTGGAGCAGTTTCCTAAAAAACAGCGTTGCCCTTGAGCTGGATGGATAGGTTTGGTCGCCATCGTAAACGGCATTGGCGAAAGCATCAAAGTCCAATGTCTCAAGGCATCCGTCGCCATCGAAGAAAATCCAGCGCATGATGCCATCGCCCAATTGCCAGAACCTGACATTGTTGGCAGGCCAGTCAAGATTATGTACAAAAATCTCAAACAATTGATAATCAATAAAATTATCAATATCCACTTTGGTGGAGAAATAGGCATAATCCTCAGGATTGGCAAGATTGGCTCCTTCTAGCCAATTGAACAGATTCAAGAAATTACTGGCGGAACCACAATCATAATGTCCATTCCAGTCATTCATTATATTCACATTGTCAATATCAACGCCAAAGTGATCCTCAAGATACCTTTCATCGGGGCGTTCTTCCAAGAAATAAATGCCCCACGATTCGCCGTTCAGAAATAGGAGCGTGGCCCTTGAAGCCAAGCTTTCGACGTTCAGGTTCTGTGCGATTCGTCCGCACACATAATCATTAAATCCCAAACCGTTCCACGAACTGTCAAACCCTTTCAAGGTCAGGTGTTTGAAATTATCATTCGGGATGTTTTCAAAAAACTGGTGCTTGAAACGTTTCTTTCCGTATTCTTCCCTTGCATAAAGTTTCAATCCTTTCTGTTGGTGACGCCTCGTCTTTTTTCCATGCGTTCTCAATCCAGCCTGCTGATTGATGCCAGAATTGTTCAATTCGTAAAACTCAAAATTAATTTGTCGTTCCCATTCATCGCCAGTCATATAGTAATTGCCCGTTGTTGCTGGCTGATGCGGGTCGTAACTTGTGCCAGGCACCATGATTCCTATTCCATGATCGAAAAGGCCTATGGAGTCGGCACATATCGAGATTACTGGCAAACTATGCGTATCGCAACCCAACGAACGGATGAAATAGCTATTGGTCACCACATCGCTGATGCAGTTGCCGTTTTCGTCGAAGACTGCCGCACGAATGACAATGCAATGCCGCACCGAATTGGGATAAAACATCAAGCTATCAGGGGCAACGGGTATCGTATAAATATCCGATTGGGAATAAAAGTTTTCGTCGAGTCGAAGCGGTTCCGAATAAAGTTGAGATTGTGCCGTCGGGCGATTGCCGTTAGTCGTAAATCGAATGCAGCTTTGCGGATTACTATTGCTCAAGATGAGTGAAAACGAATTTTCATAAAAACCACCCGAATGTGAAAACGTGACTTTTTCGACCTGAGCCGACACGTTCAAGCAAAACAAAACCAAACCGATTAAGGATATGACGTGCTTCATGATGCAGCAAAAGCTAAGAAGGCTCCATAAATCCGTTTTCCCAGTCTAAAAGGTGGCACAGAGCCCATCAATCCACCTTAGGGACGCAATTTGATTCGCCATTCATCGGCAGCAACCCTGTCTGGAGTATTAATTCAGTGTGCAAAATTACATTTTTTCCTCAAATCCGTAAGTAACCCCCAAAAAATTTGTACCTTTTGTTCATGTTTCCTTTTTCCCGAGTTGCTGCTGGCAGCGGCTCACGGCACTGCTAAACCTCTACCACCCTTGCAGGGCTTCGCTAAGTCCCGTAGGGACGAAAGAGATTTAGCAGGCGGTGGAGCGCAGCGGAACCCCTGCCCTTAAACGGACAGCCGCTTCGCGTCCTTATTTGTTTGAGATTTGCGAAAGATTTGTTTCCCAATCTCTTGACAATTTGCCTTTCACTATCTAACTTTGCAGCCTAAAATTCATTGCAAAAATTCAGTTCGCTATGAAAAAATACATTCTAATTGCACTCATTATATCTCTGTCTATCAATGTCTTTCCACAAACATGGGAAAGCATCGGGAACGATAGCCCAACGGCTCCGAAAATCAAGTTAGTGTCATCGGCAGAGGATAAAATCGTCGTCAACCTACATCTAGACGGATTCTTCACCCAGAGCGTTACGACCGGCAGAGGTCAAGAAACGATTGTCACCGTTCCGAAGATGGTAAGCCAACTTGAAGCCGGCACTCCCGACCTGCCTATGACAGCCATCCCACTCATCATTGGCGACACTGACTGCATGGAAGTACGAATTGAAAAAGCAGAATACACTGATTTCGAGAACATTGAGATAGCCCCATCGAAAGGCAACCTCAGTCGGAAAGTCAATCCCGACCAAGTGCCTTACAGCTACGGAGAGATGTATCAGACCGATGCCTTCTACCCTAGCCAGCCAGTCATTTTGGATGCGCCTTACATCCTTCGCGACTTCCGCGGGCAGAACATCATCGTGAAGCCTTTTACCTACAACCCCGTCAGCAAGACCTTGCGCGTGTTTCACGACATGGACATCGTGGTAGAGAAGACGAATGGAGAGGCTATCAACCCAAAAAACACACGCAAGTCAAAGCAAATCAAGGTTGATTCCGAGATGAGAGGCTATTACCAGCGCCATTTCATCAATTTTGGGCAAGGTGCAACGAAATACAATTTCGTGGAAGACCGTGGCGAGATGCTCGTCATCTGCACCGACCCATACGCCGAAGCCATGCAGCCACTCGTGAATTGGAAAAACCAATCGGGACGACCTACTACCTTGGTCAAAATCAGCGAGATAGGAGGCAACAACGAAGCACAAATCAAAGGCTACATACAAGACCATTACCTCAGTGGTAACTTGGAATTTGTACTTTTGGTGGGCGATTATGACGACCTCACGCCTCACTACATTGGCGATGGCTATTCCGACTGCTGGTTTGGGCAATTGGAAGGCAACGACTACTACATTGAAGTCTTCGTGGGCCGTTTCTCTGCCGAAAGCATTACCGACGTGCAGAACCAAGTCAACAAGGTGATTTACTACGAGCGCGACCTTGACGCCAACCAACATTGGCTCGACAAAGGCGTGGGTATCGGCTCGACTGACGGTCCCGGCCACAACGGAGGCGAAACCGACTGGCAGCACATCGACTACATCCGCGATACGTTGCTTCACTACACCTACAACGAGGTGAGCCAACGCTACAAAGGCGTCAACAACCCGACCGCCGCACTGCTGAACGAAGACTTCAACAACGGTGCCAGCCTAGTCAATTACTGCAACCACGGCTCCGAGACCTCGTGGCTCGTTTGCGGCTACAACAACAGCAACGTCAACGCATTGACTAACGACTACCGCTGGCCCTGCATCATCTCCACCGCCTGCCTCAACGGGAAATTCAACCACAGCGTCCCATGCTTTGCCGAGACCTGGATGCGTGCCACCAACAACCAAAGCGGTGTCCCAACTGGCGCCATTGGCGGCATGTTCAGCTGGAGTTCACAAAGTTGGGAACCGCCCATGACAGGTCAAGACGAGATGAACGACATCATTGCCGAATGGCGCGGTGACGGACAATACAACCACACCATGGGAGGCGCGCTGCTCAACGGCAACATGCGCATCCTCGACCTTCATCCTTCCGACGCCGGCGTCACCCACAACACATGGATACTCTTTGGCGACCCTTCGCTGATGCTGCGCACCGCCAATCCAACAGCGATGAATGTCAGCCACGAGCCAGCCGTGCTCATGCCTGGCCTCACCGCACTCAACATCACAGCCGACACTGACTTCGGCATTGCCACGCTCAGCATCAATGGCGTTCCCATCGCATCATCATATCTTCACGACGGCATTGCAGAACTGCAATTCGACCCACTCTCCGGCACAGGCGATGCACAACTCATCGTCGTTGGATTCAACAAGGAAACCTACGTGAAGGACATCGAAATCGCTGTGCTTGACGGTCCTTACGTGATTGCCGAAAGCTACAGCATCGATGGCAACGGACGGCTCGATTTTGACGAGACCGTCCACATCGACCTACGCGTGAAAAACGTAGGCGTCGAAACCGCCAACAACGTGACAGCCGTTCTTTCCACAAACTGCCAATACATTGGCATCCAAAGCGGCACGGCAACCCTTCCTAGCATTCCTGCTGGCGAAAGTTACGACATCAACAATGCTTTCGTCGTACATGTTGCCGACAACGTGCCCGATGCCACCAAGGCACAGTTTATCCTCACTTGCACAACAGGGAGCGAGTCGTGGACTAGCAGCTTCAACGCCACCATCAGCGCACCGAAGTTAGAAATACTTGAGGTCTATACGGCTAACGACGTAGAGCCCGGCGATGATGGCATTCTGCGAATCACATTGCAAAACACAGGCAGTAGCGATTCGCCACAAGGCACCATCACGCCAAGTTGTGCAAACGGATTTATCAACTTCCAAAATGCACAGACATCCTTTGCAAGCATCGAAGCAGGCGAAACGACGAGCATTGACATTCCTTTCCATGCCAGCGGAAATACGCAAACAGGCTGGGCCTACGAGATTCAAATCGACGCCGAAGCCGGACAATACGAAGCCACTTCCACTACCCTGCTCTACATCGGCAGCGTGCGCGAAGACTTCGAGACCGGCGATTTCAGCAAGTTCAGTTGGGCCTTCAGCGGAGGCAACTGGAGCATCGTCACCGACATCGTCCACAACGGCACCTATGCTGCCAAGTCGGCAACAATAGGCAACAGTAGAAGCAGCGACATGCTCACCACCTTGCGCGTGCAAGCCGACAACGAAATCAGTTTCTGGGTGCGAACCTCATCAGAGCTATATCACGACAAGCTTCATTTCTACATCGACAACACCGAGATGGGCGTTTGGTCGGGCCTCGACAACGCATGGCAAAAAGCCACCTTCCCAATCAGTGCGGGCACCCATCTGCTCCGCTGGGTCTATGCCAAAGATGCCTCTGGCGCTGCCGGCGAAGACTGCGTTTGGGTTGACGACATCCAATTCCCACCCGAGGGCATCATCACAGCCATCTCTAGCAACTTGATTGATGCAGATTTCACGGTGTTTCCCAACCCCGCTTCGCATACGATTAACATTTTGGGCACGGAAGGCACCTATGATTATACGCTTATCAACTGCATGGGACAAAACGTTTACCAACGACAAGGGCAAGGGACACAAACCATTTCGGTTGAGGATTTGCCGCGAGGCATCTATTTCGTTCGCATTGTCAGCAACGGAATGGTTTGCATGAAAAAAATCGTTGTTTGGTAGGTAGAGACGCGCCATGGCACGTCTTGTAGATTGCCGTCAGTAGAGACGTGCCATGGCACGTCTCTACCAACAGATGAATATCATTGAACCACTACTACCCTAACCGTTTTCACGCAATCGGTTTGTCGGATTTGGAACACATATACACCCGATTTGAATCGCCGAAGGTCGATTTGCATTTGCTCGGAATCGTCGGCCACTAAACTCAACATTTTTCTTCCCAAGGAATCGTAAACGTCAACATATCGTAGCGATTCGCCTTGGACTACAGCCCAACCATGCGTCGGGTTCGGGAACACCATCACCTCTCCGACCTCTGCCTTGACACGCTGCCACGAAACAACCACAGGCTCAGATGATGCCGACTGCTGCATCGAAATTGTAATCATCTCATTGGCAGGATTATAGAGCAATTCGCCTTTAGCATTATCAGCTTGAATCAAGAAACGGTCGCCACATTGATAAAGCATAATTGCGCCCTTTCCATCATCATTGCGGAACAGCGACGTGTCGCAAATGATGATGCGAATCGTATCATTACGAGTACGTTGAACAGAGAGTTTTCCATACACTTTAGCCTTCCCGATAGGTTGATAATCACCTTCGATATCAGATAGGCCAATCTGCCCCATCACACAGCAAGGCAAAAGCAACAACAATAATCCGAATAATAAGCGATTAGTTTTCATAGCATTAACAATTTTCATTCATGATTTCATCCAAGGAGCGGGCATCGCTCAACTTGACATATTTCATTCGATAAAGCCGTTTCTTCAACGATTGAGTCTGGATATTCAGCAAATAGGCAATGGTCTCGGCAGCAAACCCTTGTTTCAGCAGGCAAAGCGTGCGCAAGTCCCATTTCGATAGCTCAGGATACTGTTCGTGTAAACGGTCGAAGAAGTCATCATAGACCGAATTTCCAGCCACCAAGAAATCGTCCCAATCCGATTCCTCAAGGACTTTTTTGAACGAAAAATCCTTATTCTCAATGCTTTTCGCAAGCCGATAAACCGGATTCGCCTCCAATAACCTGTTGCTCAGCAAGCGCTCGCGCTGCGTGTTTTCGGCCATAATCGACTTTTGGCGTTCCGTCTCCTGCATGATGCCATTCAGATGGTCAGTCAACTCGCGGATGCGGTTCTCGTTGCGCAAAATCACATTGTTGGCCTCCATCAATTCCAGTTCACGCTTGAAAGTTTTCCGATTGTTTATCCACAAAATCAGCAAGATAGCGACTATCAGCACAAGAAAGACCACCACAATAATCATCAATCGCTTCATATTGGAATGGCGCATTTGCTCCGCCTGCATCTTCAAGTCGAACTCATTCTTCAGCTGTTGGACGCTGTTGTTTTTCTCCTTCGTGAAGTTTTCGGCCAAGTTATCGATGAAGGCATCGGCATAAAACAAAGTGGAATCAACATCCTGGCGCGTTTTCGAAATCTCATACAAGATTTGATAGCACGTCACCCGATTCTCAACCTTTTCATTCTCAAGTCCTTTCATCGCATAACGGCCAGCTTGTCCATAATCGTTCGACACAAAATAAAGATAAGCCAGCACCACATCGTTGACCGACGAATAAAACTCCTTGTTCTTGTCGTCGGCATGTTGCCACAATTCTTCAGAGAGTTTCAGGTAGCGGATTGCATTCGGATAATCGCCAATCTTGCGGTAATACTGACTCCCGATTTCGCCCAAGATAGAAATCTTTTCGTTGTCGGTATGAATCAATTCGGCGAGAATCAAGCATTTGTCGAAATAGAACTTACAGCTGTCATATTGTTTCAGTGCCGAAAACTCGCGTGCCATGTTTCTCGTTGCGTGCAGCATATCCGTCGAATCGGCAACAAGAGCAAAGTCCTTCAAAGCCGCCCGATCCATCGATAACGCATCTTCATACATCGCTTGCGAACGATACACCACACCGAGCCGATACTTAGCTTTTCCCGTCCAGCGCAATTCTTCGCCTTCGGCATCTTCCATAAGTGCAAGAATATCAAGATAATGCTCAGCAGCTTGCTTGTAATTCTTCTCGTCTTCCAAACTGCGTCCTTCAGCAAAGCTGCTTTCGGACATCGAAAGCCGTTCCTCACGCGACATCTGCCGGCAGCCCAACAACGAAACCGCAAACAAGATTGCAACAATATGGACCAAATATTTCATGACTTTGAATTTGGTGGTAAAATTACATCATATTTCATTAAAACAAGCGCTTCTACCCTTCCTTAAACGGAATGTCCAAGATTAGACAAACTTAAATCATTGATTACATGCTTTTTACAAAATAGAAAACCAGAAAATGTCTCACGCAGATTTGCACAAAAACAACTAAGCGAACAGAAAGACAAAAACGAGGATTTTTACTTTTAACTTACATATAAACAGCAATTTAAATTCATCAGCAATAGACAAATTCCAAGGCCTCAGAAAAAGCGTTATCAATCCAAGAAAATGTTATACTTTTGCCACAAAATCAATTCATTTCGAACTAATACTTTAATAAAATGAAGAAAAGCATTCTAACCTTACTTCTTACCGCGCTCACGGTTGTGGCTTTCGGTCAACAATGGAATGCCATCACGAGCAGCACACCTTCTTCTATTAAGAAGCAACTTGTAGCATCGACAGAGCGAGGCATCACCGTCAACGTGCAAGTCGGTGGATTCTACACCACCGAAGTCAGCACTCCACGCGGCATTGCCAACATCGTTTCGGTGCCGAGAACCGTTAGCACCGCTTTGGCAGGCGAGCCCAACTTGCCCATGATAGCCATTCCAGCCATCATCGGTGACAACCAGCACTATAGCGTCTGCGTCATTGATGCACAATACCAAGACTTCAACCTCAATGTGGCTCCATCGAAGGGCGATTTCAGCCGCGAAATCAATCCGGAAGACGTGCCATACACCTATGGTGAAGCCTACAACCAAAACGCTTTCTTCCCAACGAGCAACATTGGTCTGTATGAACCTTACATCCTGCGCGACTTCCGTGGCCAAAACATGGTGATTTATCCCTTCGCCTACAATCCAGCTACACAGACCTTGCGTGTGTACCATAATATGACCGTAGAAATGTATAGCGACGGCATGGGCGGCGAGAACCAAATCACCCGCAAGTCGAATTCCGTGAAAATGGACCCTGAAATCAGTGCACTCTATGAAAACCAGTTCATCAACTACGAAGCCTCGTTGAGCAAATACACCCCTATCGAAGAAGAAGGCGACTTGCTCATCATCTGCCACGATGCCTTCATGGATGCCATGGAGCCTTTCGTCAACTGGAAGAGACAAACTGGCCGCCAAACGATTATGGTGGGCACTTCCGTTACCGGCGCCACCGACACCGCCATCAAGGCCTACATCGAAGCGCAATATAATGCCAACAGCAACCTGACCCATATCCTTTTGGTGGGTGATGCCGCCCAAATCCCAGGTCACTACATGACTGCCAGCGGTGGATACGGTGGCAAGTCAGACCTTTGGTACGGCCAAATCTCAGGCAACGACTACTACAACGAGTTGTTTGTAGGTCGTTTTTCGGCCGAGAACACTGACCACGTCACCACTCAAGTCAACAAGGTAATCCACTACGAAAGAGACATCAACGCTACCGACACTTGGCTGACCACAGGCATGGGCATCGGCAACAACGATGGTCCCGGCCACTTTGGCGAAAGAGACTGGCAGCACGTGGAGAACATCCGCACCGACCTCCTCGCCTACAACTACACCACCGTATATCAAGAATATCCTATCAATGGATACTCAACTTCGTCGGCCACAATGAGCCAACACTTCAATGGCGGCCTAAGCCTATGCAACTACTGCAACCACGGTTCGGAAACCAGTTGGGCCATTTGCAGTTACGGCAACTCTCAAGTCAACAATCTCACCAACGTCAACAAACTACCCGTAGTTTGGTCGGTAGCTTGCTTGAACGGGAAATATGACTACAGCCAACCCTGCTTTGGCGAAACATGGCTTCGTGCCAACAACAACGATCCAGAACAACCCACAGGTGCCGTCGGCGGTATGTTCTCCTACATCTCTCAGCCTTGGGAACCACCACAATATGGACAAGATGAGATGGTTGACATCCTCGTCGAAAGCTACAGCAACAACATCCGCCGCACTTTAGGAGGCACTTCCATCAACGGTGACATGAAGATTTTGGACCAATATGGCAGCCAAGGACAAGGTGTCGGCACTTACAACACCTGGATTCTGTATGGCGACCCAAGCCTTACCCTCCGCAATGCCGTTCCTACCGACATGGGGGTAAGCCACCCACAAACTTTGAACACTTCATCAACCTCATTCACCCTTACCGCCACCAATGGCAATGGTGCCCGCGCCACCCTCACCCGAAACAACGAAATCATGGGGACTGCCATCATCAACAATGGGACCGCCACCATTACCTTCAGTGCACCTGGTCAAACTGGAACCGCTACACTCACCGTGTTTGGATACAACAAGATCACCTACGTGGCCACCATCAACATCACACAAGGCAGCGGGCCTGACCCTGTCAGCGTCAGCGTTTCGGCCAATCCGACCATCATTGCTCAAGGTGACAACGCACGACTCAATGCTGTCGCAACAGGCGGCGACGGCACCTTCACCTACACCTGGACTCCAGCCACAGGCTTGAACTATGCCAACATCCAGTCACCAACGGCTACGCCTACACAAACCACGACCTACACCTGCACCGTCACGAGTGCTGGCATGAATGCATCTGGCAGTTGCACCATCACCGTGGTGAAAGCCCCGACCAATCTCACCGCTACCGTGCAAAACAACAGCAACGTGAGCCTCACTTGGCAGCCTGCCAATCCAGCACAGAGCTACAAGGTCTATCGCAACAACGTGATGATTGCAGAAAACATCACTTCCACCTCCTATTCCGACAACAGCCTCTCGCAAGGCACTTACAACTATCAAGTTGCTACGGTTTACAACGGCATCGAGTCACCTAAATCGAACGCAGCTACCGCCACCATCTACGCCCCATTAAGCGTCACCGCTACTGCCACGCCAAACGTCTATCCTTTGGCACCTGGATGTGCTACCACACTGAATGCCAACCCTGTTGGCGGCAACGGAACATACACCTACAGCTGGACACCTGCCACATTAGTCAGCAATCCCAATGCACAAACCACTACCGCTTCGCCAGATGGAGGTCTTACCACCTTCACCGTCAGCGTCAGCAGCAACGGTCAAACCGCACAAGCCAACGTCGTCGTGGCAGTTGTCGCAAGTCCCGAAATCACTTTGAAACTCGAAGGCGACAACAACGTGCTGATTACATGGTCAAATGCTCCTATTGCCGACTCCTACAATGTTTATGAATTCTTCGGCGGCACCTATAGCGACAACCAACTGATTGCTGCCAACGTGACTGGCAACTCATTCCTCCACGAAAACCTCGAAGATGGCGAACATTGCTATTATGTCACGGCAGTTTACCAAAACGTCGAATCCACAATGATCCTCGATGGTTGCATCACCATCGACACCTTCGTCTGCTACGGTCCGGAAGACTTCACTGCAGAATATTATTGGGACGACTGGGAGTTCGGCGCTCACCTGATGTGGGAAAAGAACGAGGCCGTCAATATGGAAGTCACCAAGTTCAGGATCTATCGTGACGATGAACTCATCCGCGAACTCGTCAACGTGCCTTACAACTACCACTACGAGATGAGAGACAACGAGATTGAGCCAGGCACACACACCTACGTCGTCAGCGCCTTCTATCAAGACCAAGACTGCGAGACTTTCAGCGACCCGGTCACCCTCGAAATCACTAGCGTAGAAAGCAACATACTGGAAGCCAACGTCTTCCCGAACCCGACCCAAGGCAACATCACCATCAAGTTGGAAGGCATGAAGCAAATCAGCATCGTCAACAGCATCGGGCAGGAAGTGTTCCGCTCGGATGTTGAAGGCGACCTCTATCGCCTCGACATGAGCCAATTCGGGCAAGGCATTTTCGTCATGAGAATCGCCACCGGAAACGGCCAAGCCGTGAAGCACATCGTGGTTGAATAAGCCACATTTCCACAAAAAAGTGAAATAAGAATAAAGTGAGGTGACAAATTATTGCCACCTCACTTTTTTTACCTAATTTTGGGGTCAAATTCTGAACTCACTATGAAAATCAAATTCATCGGTGCTGCCCAGGAAGTGACCGGCAGCAAGCACCTCATCACTACCGACCATGGCAAGAAGATTTTGCTCGATTGCGGTATGTTCCAAGGTAAAGGCCTCGAGACCGATGCCGCCAACCGCAACATCATGGTCAAGCCAGAAGAAATCGACTATATCATACTCACCCACGCCCACATCGACCACTGCGGCCTGATTCCTTATTTCTGGAAAGAAGGCTTCCGCGGACAAGTGGTCTGCACCAACGCCACACGCGACCTGTGCAGCATCATGTTGCCCGACAGCGGTTTCATCCAAGAGAACGATATGGAGTGGTTCAACAAGAAACGCCGCAAGCAAGGCCTGCCCGCGCTGAAGCCCATCTACACCGAGAAAGACGCCCGCGCCTGCATGAGTCTCTTCGTCACCGTCGAATACAACCGTTACCTTTACCTCGACAACAACATCAAGGTGAAGTTCAACAACACTGGCCATCTGCTCGGCAGCGGTTGCGCCATCATCGAAATTGACGAAGGCGGCGACATGACCCGCATCGCCTATACCGGCGACATCGGCCGTGAATACAACTACCTGCTCCGTTCACCAGAGGCATTCCCACACTGCGACTACCTCATCACCGAGGCCACCTACGGCAACCGTCTCCATGGCGACCGCGCCAATGCCGAGCAGCAACTACTCGAAATCATCTACCACACCTGTGTGGAGAAACGCGGCAAGCTCATCATCCCTTCGTTCGCCGTCAGTCGCACACAAGAAATCGTCTATCTGCTGAACAACTTCTACAACGAAGGCAAACTGCCCGAGAAGATTCCAGTATTCGTGGATAGCCCATTGGCCGTCAACGCCACCGAAATCTACCGCACCCACTTGGATTTGTTCAACGACAATGTGAAAGACGTCATCGAGTATGACCCCGACCCGTTTGGCTTCAACAGCCTGACCTTCGTCAGAGATGTCAACGCATCAAAGGCACTGAACGCTCGCAAGGAACCCTGCATCATCATTTCCGCATCGGGCATGATGGAAGCCGGTCGTATCAAGCATCACATCGCCAACAGCATCGACAACCCGAAGAACAGCATCCTCTCCATCGGCTATTGCTCTCCAACCACCCTTGGCGCCAAGCTCTTGGAAGACCCCAGACCTGAAGTCGTATCCATCTTCGGCACCGAGCACAGCGTGATGGCCGACATCTACTCTATCGACGCTTTCAGCGGTCACGGCGACTATTCCGAGTTGATTGACTACCTGAAATGCCAGGATCCGAGCAAGATCAAAAAGACTTTCCTCGTCCACGGCGACCCAGAAGCACTGAAATTCTACAAACGCCAACTGCGCAAGCAAGGTTTCGAGAACATCGTCATTCCAGAGCCAGGCGAGACATTTGAACTGAAATAACAATCCTAAACACAAGATAATGGCACAAAAACCATCCATACCAAAAGGCACCCGCGACTTCCTGCCCGAAGTCATGGTGCGCCGCAATTATATTTTCGACACCATCAAAGGCGTGTTCAAACGTTTTGGCTTTCAGCCGATTGAGACACCATCAATGGAAAACCTCAGCACCTTGCTCGGCAAGTACGGCGACGAAGGCGACAAGCTTTTGTTCCGCGTGCTGAACTCCGGCGACTTCATGAGTGGCGTCGAACAAAACGGCGAGCCGCTTGAATCGCTGAAGTTAGCCAGCAAAATCACAGAAAAAGGCTTGCGTTACGACCTCACCGTGCCTTTTGCACGCTTCGTGACAATGTATCGCGACCAGATCGCCTTCCCGTTCAAGCGCTACCAGATTCAACCCGTTTGGCGTGCCGACCGTCCACAGAAAGGCCGTTATCGCGAGTTCTACCAATGCGACGTGGATATCATCGGAAGCAACTCACTGCTCAACGAAGCTGAATTGGTGCAAATCGTCAACGACGTGTTCACCAACCTGAAAATCAACGTCACGCTGAAAATCAACAACCGCAAAATCTTGGCTGGTATTGCTGAATACATTGGCAAGTCGGATGCTTTGGTTGACATCACCGTCGCCATCGACAAATTAGACAAAATCGGCATCGATGCCGTCAATGCGGAACTCGCCGAAAAGGGACTGGAACCCGAAGCCATCGAAAAACTTCAGCCTATCCTCTTCATGAAAGGCGATGTGCGCGAGAAAATCGCTCAGCTGAAGCCTTTGCTCGACAACGAAGTAGGCCAGAAAGGCATTGAAGAACTCGAAACCCTGTTCAACTATATCGACGACATGGATTTGAACATCACCACCGAACTCGACCTCACCCTTGCCCGTGGCCTGAATTACTACACGGGAGCCATCTTCGAGGTGAAAGCCAACGACTTCCCGATGGGTAGCATCTCAGGCGGTGGCCGCTACGACAACCTCACGGGCATCTTCGGTCTGCCAAACGTCTCGGGCGTGGGCATCAGCTTCGGTGCCGACCGCATCTATGACGTGCTCGAAGGTCTCAACCTCTTCCCCGAAACCATGTCGGAAAGCACCAAGGCCATCTTCCTGAATTTCGGTGCGAACGAAGAGAAATACTGCCTAAAATACTTGAATCAGGTGCGCAAGCACGGCATCAATGCCGAAATCTATCCCGATGCCGCCAAGATTCAGAAGCAGATGAAATATGCCGACCAACGCAACATTCCAATCGTCATCATTGCCGGTGAACAAGAAGTGGCCGAACAGAAATTCACCGTGAAATGGATGAAAGAAGGCCGTCAGGAAAGCGTGGAAGCAAACAAATTAGTAGAAACAATCTTGAAATAACACATAAAAATGAAGAAAGTACATTACATCAGTTCAAAAGAACTCACTTTCAAGCAAGTTGACAAAATCATCAACAACGGATACAAACTCGCCCTCTCGGAAGATGCCATCAACCGCATCCAGAAATGCCGCGACTATCTCGACAAGAAGATGGAAAACCAGGACAAGCCCATCTATGGCGTGACCACTGGTTTCGGTTCGCTTTGCGACCACAGCATCTCGAAGGAAGACCTCAGCACACTACAAAAGAACCTCGTCATGTCGCACGCTTGCGGCACCGGCGAAATGGTTCCTGAAGAAATCATCCGCCTCATGCTCCTGCTCAAGGTGCAGAGCCTCTCATACGGCAATTCTGGCGTACAAGTCGTTACCGTACAACGTCTTATCGACTTCTTCAACAACGACGTGCTGCCTGTGGTCTATAACCAAGGTTCGCTCGGCGCATCAGGCGACTTGGCACCTTTGGCCAACCTCATGCTGCCTCTGCTCGGTTTGGGCGAAATGCACTACAAAGGCAAAATCGTTCCAGCACAACAGATTCTCGACAAGTTCGGTTGGGAGCCTATCACCTTGCAGTCGAAAGAAGGTCTGGCCTTGCTCAACGGCACCCAGTTCATGAGCAGCTACAGCACCTACGTCCTGCTGAAAGCCTTCCGTCTCAGCTACTTGGCCGACCTTATCGGTTGCGTCTCATTGGAAGCTTTCGACGGCCGCATCGAGCCTTTCTACGACCAAGTGCACCAAATCCGTCACCACAACGGTCAGATTGTCACCGCCAAGCGCGTGCGCGAATTCACCAAGGGCAGCGAACTGATTTCGAGAGAAAAGAAACACGTCCAAGACCCGTATTCATTCCGTTGCATGCCTCAGGTTCACGGTGCATCGAAAGACGCCATCGACTATGTGGCTAAGGTCTTCAGCGAAGAAATCAACGCTGTCACCGACAACCCGACCATCTTCCCTGACGAAGACCTCGTCATCTCGGCAGGTAACTTCCATGGTCAGCCTCTTGCCATCACCCTCGATTTCTTGGCAATCGCCATGAGCGAACTCGGCAACATCAGCGAGCGCCGTGTCTATCAGCTGATTAGCGGCAAACGCGAATTGCCATCCTTCCTCGTTGCAGAGCCAGGTCTGAACTCAGGCTTCATGATTCCACAATATGCAGCCGCCAGCATCGTCAGCCAGAACAAGCAACTCTGCTGCCCAGCTTCGGTCGATAGCATCGAGTCGTCGCAAGGTCAGGAAGACCACGTGAGCATGGGTGCCAACGCTGCCACCAAGGCACTGCGCGTTGCCGAGAACCTCGAACGCATCCTTGCCATCGAACTCTTCAACGCTGCTCAGGCACTGGAATTCAGAAGACCACTGAAATCGTCAGAGACCATCGAGAAATTCGTTGCCGAATACCGCAAGAACGTGGAATTCGTGAGAATCGACAAGGTGATGTACACCGAAATCGCCAAGTCAGTAAAATTCGTGAAGGAATATCCTCTGAATTTCGACGAATTGATGAACAAATAAATATTCTTGTCAAGAATTTGAGAATTAGAGAACGAGACGGCATGTAATAATTTGAAGTCTGCACCTCAGTGCAAAGGATTTAGAGAATCGAAAAATCTTTGATTTTTCTCTCGAATTCCAAGATAATTCAAAAAAACAATCCGAAATCACATCTCTAATTCTCCAATTCTTGATAAAAGGAAAAGCAAATGATTCTCTTTACTTGAACAATGGAAAACGAATTCAACAACCAACTCACACCCAAGCGTCCCAGCGGCATGACCTTTGTCCTTATCTTGTCGCTCATCAACGCATGTTGGAAGATACTGACCGAACTCATCTCCTATTTCTTCATCCCAATCACAGCCAAGATGATGGAGAGCGGGCAGCTGCAACAGTCATACGAGCCTATCTTCACCATGATGAAATGGGGCGAAGAAGAGATTGACGCCTTCATGGCTACACTGCAATCGGCCATGTCGGTCAATGTGAACTACCATCTCATCACGGCTCTGCTGTTTGTCGGTTCGTTGGTTGGCGTAATCATGATGTTCAAGACCAACAAGACAGGTCTGCACGTCTATTCCATCTCCCAGATCTGCATGCTCATCGCCGCATCGATGTATCTCTATCCCAAGCAGCCACAGTCAACCTTCTTCTACGACCTGCTGCTCACCCTGATGTTCATCTTCCTGTATTATCTCTATTTCAAGCGCATGGAGATGGCAAAACAAAACTTCAACCAGAACCAAGACCCAGGCCTACAGTAATGAAAAGGAAACAACCAGAAGGCAAGATTTTCAACCTGAAGCCCCAACTCACCCTTGCGATGAAGTTGGCGGCCACTTTCGCCATCACCTATTATGGCCTGCTGCTGCTCTACGAAATCGCGACCATCGTATTCAGCCGCTATTTCATCGACTCGGTGTATATGGGCAGCAACGACATCGTGCAAGGCCAGCGTGATTTTGCCGTCTTGGTCATCCAACTATCGCTTTCTGTTTTGTTGGTTTTCAGCCTGATAGGCATCTTCCTGAAAAAGAGTTTCGGCAAAGCCATGTTTGTAGGCTGTTCCATTCTGCTCATCATCTTCCAACTTTTCACCACTGGCTTTGTTCCACCCTTGAAGTATTTCGTCGAAGTGCTCATCCTGCTCGTCATCGCGCCATTGCGTGTGAAGAAGAAGCTGAAGATTAAGGACGGAAAGATTACCGTGGAAGAGGTGAAAGAGGAAGAGAAAACAACAGAAAAAGACCCTCAATGATTGTTTTTTCTTTAAAAAAAGACTTTTGAAAGTTCTTTTTTGTCAGAAAATAAATCTTCCAAAGTCTTTTTTTTGCAAAATTTAGACTTTACAAAGTCTTTTTTCGTCACAACAACAAAATCCCGTTATGGGTGTTCGGGTTGCTGTATTGAATCCATAAGCAACTGCAAGGAATCAATGAGAGGGACTTCTTCATGATACGGTTCCAAAGGACCGTCATGCTGCAAAGCTTCACGCCAATACTTAACCACCTTGCCAAACTGTTCCCTATATGAACCTTGAATCGGATCTGCAGGTGGCGAATCCATCTTAAGAGGGTCAATCGGTGTGCCATTCTTGAACACGCGGAAGTCCAGATGAGGACCGGTGGAGGCTCCCGTACTACCCACATAACCAATCAGCTGACCTTGCTTCACACGGCAGCCTTGGGTAATGCCCTTGGCATAGCCTTTCAAGTGCATGTAACTGGTGGTATAGGTATCGTTATGCTTGATTTTCAGATAATTGCCAGCACCGCCTTTTTGGTAGGCCTTAGTGATGACCACACCATCACCGATGCTATACACTGGCGTGCCAGCCGGAGCGGCATAATCGACACCATGATGCGGACGATAGTATTTATAGACAGGATGCAAACGGCTGTTGCTGAAGGTGGAACTGATACGGCTATAGCTCAATGGTGCCTTCAGGAAAGCCTTTCGGAGATTCTCGCCTTTGTCATTGAAATAATCTGTCTTGCCATTCTGTTCGAAAGCTATGGCAGTGAGGGTGTCGCCACAATGGACGAAGCTACAGTAATGCACCTTGCCCAAACCCACCGACTTGTCACCGACATACTCACGTTCATAGACGGCATCAAACGAGTCACCTTCCTGAATGCCAAAGAAGTCGATGGTCCAGGCGTAGATGTCGGAGAGGCGCACGGCCAATGCTGCATCGCCGCCATTGCCGACAACAGCATTCCAAAGCGACGAGGTTATCGTGCCCGAAGTGCGTTCCATGCGCAAGTCAATGTCCTTCGTGATGCACCAGGCCGTCAGCGAATCAGTGAGGCTGAAAACCGCCGTATTGCGGTAGCCGATTTCGTAAATCCAGAACAGAGGCTTCTGTGTCGTGTCGTTGGTGGCCAGCAGATAATACGTGTTGCCGCCACGAATCTTGCGCACGTCGAGCACCTCACGGCAGTCGTTGGCGATATGGTTGACCACTGCCTGACTCACCCCTTTAGGGACTAGCATGTCCGACAAGGTCTGGTTAGGTTCAATCTCGCCTTTCTCGACATACAGCGAGTCGATGCAGATGTCGTAGAGATACTGCGGCTCGGCTGGTTCCACTTCCACAGGTGGAACGTCGTATTCTTCAAACTCACCGTCACCGCGTTTGCATCCGCGACTTACCAATATGACTATCAAGGCGATAATGGCTATCAGTATCGCCGCTGCGAGGATTACCCTACCCCAAAGGATTCTTTTTTTGCTCATGTAATAGAAAACGAAGCGACGTATGGTTTATTGCCACACGCCGCTTCTTTTTTTATATATCAAGAATTAGAGAATAACCCTAATTCAATAATTCTCAAATTCTTGACAAATGGAACTCTTACTTTCCAGTAGCTTGAGCATAACCAGCGCGGACGGCCTGGATGTTGAGGTCAACCACTTCCTGGCCTTTCTTGCCGAAGATGTGGGCGATAGCCTCTTCAATCTTAGCCATATCGATGCCGAGGTAAGGCACGGTAGCGCCGAGGAGCACCATGTTGGAACGGGCCTTCAGTTGCTTGGCAATCTCGTTGGCGTCGAACGACACCACATGATTCAGCTTGCCGAGTTCAGCGTGGACCTTCTCAATTTCAGGATAGTTCTTGATATTGACGAAAGGATCGCTGTTGGTGATGACCCAGCCTTCCTTGCAGAGCCAAGGCAGATAGCGCAAGGCTTCCATTGGTTCGCTCGAAAGGATGATGTCGGCTTTTCCTTCAGGAATGACATCGGCAAAGATCTCGTCGTCGGAAAGGCGCAGGTGTGAGAACACCGAGCCACCGCGTTGCGACATGCCGTGGATTTCTGACTGTTTCAGGTTCATGCCCATATTCAAGGCAGCGTCGGAGATAATCTTGGCGACCGAAACGATACCATCGCCGCCAACACCGCATAAAACTATATCTTTCTTCATTGTATTATGTTTTTTCGTTGTTTTGTTTTGATTGACTGGGGGACTTGGGGACTTGGGGACTTAGGGACTTAGGGACTTGGGGACTTAGGGATATCTAACTGTCTAACTGTCTAACTGTCTAATTGTCCATCTGTCTAATTGTCTAATTGTCTAATTGTCCATCTGTCTAATTGTCTAATTGTCTAATTGTCCACTTGTCCATCTGTCCACTTGTCCACTTGTCCACTTTACTTCTTGAGGTGTTTCTTGAGTTCAACCAAGCAGGTGCGGTGAGGGATGATGACGGACACGCCGTTGTAGTTCACTTCTTCCTCGATGATGCGCACGTTCTCTTCGTGGTTCTTTGGCAGCGGCACGATGTCGCGGATGTGTTCAGGAGCCACACCCAAGCCTTCGCAGATCTGGCGAATCTTGTTGTTGGCCGATGAAGGCTGTCCACCAGTCATGGCGGTGATGTCGTTATCGAGGATCATGACCACGACGTTAGCCTTTTCGTTGACGCAGTCGAGCAGGCCGGTGAGACCGCTGTGGCCGAAGGTACCGTCGCCGATGACAGCCACGGCTGGGAAGATACCCACTTCGCTGGCGCCCTTAGCCATGGTGATGGAAGCACCCATGCACACGGTGGTCTGGATGGCACCCATATTGAAGCCCAGAGTGTAGCAGCCGATGTCGCCAAACACCTTGCCACCCTTATGGTTAGCCATGACGGCGTTCAGTGCGGTGTAGCTATCCACGTGAGGGCAGCCTTGGCACAACGCTGGAGGACGGTTGGTGACCACCTCTGGAACGGTAAATTCAGAAGCAGCCTTCATGCCGAGGGCCTTAGCCACTTTTTCGGCATTCAGTTCGCCATCGCGGCGGATGGTTTCGTCCAAACGGCCCATGACCTTCTTGCCCTTGCCAAGGAATCCCTTGACTTGTTCTTCGACGTATGGCTGACCGTCTTCAAGGACCAGAATCTCATCGCATTCGTCGTAGAGCTTGTTGATCATATTGTAAGGCAGAGGATATTGGGTGACCTTCACGACAGGATAAGGGCATTTGCCGCCTGGGAAGTTTTCCATCAGGTAGTTGTAGGCGATACCCGTGGTGATGATACCGAGTTTCTTGTTTTCGCCATCGATATATTTGTTGTAGCCCGATTCTTCGGAAGCCTTGGTGAAGGCTGGTTGCTTGTCGATGAGCTGACGATAGAGACGCTTGGCGTTGGCTGGCAGCAGCACGAACGACTTCGGGTCGGCGGGTTCGCTGATTTCGTTTTGTGGACGCACGGCCTTGCGCACCACGCCAGCGCGGCTGTGAGCCAGACGGGTTGGGATGCGGTAAAGCACAGGGGTGCCGAGCTTTTCACTCAGTTCGTAACCGAAATGAACCATATCGTAGGCCTCCTGTTGGTTCGATGGTTCCAGCATAGGAATCATGGCCCAATGACCGTAATAACGGCTATCTTGTTCGTCTTGTGACGAGAACATGCTTGGGTCGTCGGCCACCACAACGAGGACGCCCTTAGCGCCGATGATGGCAGAGTTCATGAATGGGTCGCCGCACACGTTCAAGCCGACGTGTTTCATGCAAGTCATGGCACGCTTGCCAGCGTAAGCCACACCGATAGAGGCTTCGAGAGCCGTCTTCTCGTTGGCGCACCAGTTGGCCACGATGCCAAGTTCCTTGGCTTGCTTCGAGTTTCTGACGTAATCAGTGATTTGGGTTGACGGTGTGCCTGGATAACTGTTGATGGCGCTACCGCCTGCATCGATGAAGCCCTGTGCAATGGCCTCATCGCCGAGTAACAATAATTTCTCCATGTGTTAATCTATATCTTTTTGATTCAATATTTCATTTGGCACAAAGGTACGGATTTTTTTGATACAAAGCCCATATCTTTGAAAAAACCTGAAAATAATACAGGTCATTCACTCATTTATCCTTTCCATATTCAATTGACAATAAAAGCGTTGATGGCATTTTTACATTTTACTCATGAGTAAAATCACTCAACGCACTGAGTAAAAAATACAAATCATTGCAATACAGCGACACAAAACAATGATTTTATGAATTTTAAAAGTCTGTTTTGATTTAGGCAAAACAAATAACAATGTCATTTCGACCGTAGGGAAGAAATCTATTGTTATTTGTTTTACCACCCCCAAAAAAGCCTATAGATACCTTCCTTCGTCGGTATGACATAGGCTTTTTTTTGAAAATCAAAACAGACACTCGACAGAAACACTTACAGTTTCACCACCTTGGCCGTGTGCTCCATCTGCCTTGGCTTGCCATAACGCAACACATACACGCCTGCCGTAAGGTTACTCACATCGACAACGGCCTTATTAATAAAGGTAACCTCACTCGTGACCTGGCGGCCAAACACATCGAACAGAGCCGCCACATGGACGGCACATTCTTCCACGTTGAGGTGCAACACATCGCCAACGGGATTCGGGAAGACGCCCGCCAGGAAGGGCGGCTCAGGGGCAGTGGCTTTCCACGTGGCCTTCCAACCCAAGTCGGTGGTGCGGCAGTCGGAGCGGAACTCGACGCACATCTTATTCCCCGTCGAGACCACGGTTCCCGGATTCCGCGTGTTCCACCGTCCCAGCTTGGGTGCAAACACATCGCCGCCATCATAGACCCACAGGAAGTCGTAGTCTTTCTCAAGATGGAAACTACTGAAACTGAGACTTATCGTATTGCCTTCAGGGGCTTCAATCACCCAGATTACGCGTTCGTCGTCGCCATAGTTTTCGTGGTTGAGCGTGCCGCTGGTACCCTGCAGCACGACGGGTTCAGCCTCGCTGGCGTTGATGAGTTTGTAGTAGTAGTTCCAATCCCAATAGGGACCTGGGTCGGTGTGGCTTTGGTTGGGATAATGTTGGTGACCACGTATCTTGGTGCAGGCTTCGGCACCACCGAGGTCGTGGAGACCGCTGTTGAGGCGACGGCCATCATCGAGGGTGTCGCGATAGAAGGTACGGTGGCCGTCGATGCTGGCGTAGCGCATGCTGATGTCGTGCACCAAGTCGGCCGACGAGGCATACATCTCAGGCGTGAAATAACTGACGATGTCGCCATAGGCCTCGTGTTCGATGCCGATGGTGTAGGCGTTGGCGCTGCGGGCGTGCCATGCCTTGTCGGCCTCGCGCACCATCTGCGTCACCTGTCCGTCGCGCGAACGTATGACATAGTGCGCCGACACCTGCGCGTCGCAGTTCTTGAACCAGCTGATGCAGCCCGCATACGAGCCTTCTGTGTAGTGTATCACCACCCCGCTGACGGGATCGGTGCGCTCGCCAAAGTTGCACTCGGGAGCCGGATTCCACAACGCCTTCGAGTAGTCGCCATCGCGCGTGGCCATCACGTTTTCGGCCGAAAGTAGCGCATGGTTTTCCGGGAACAAAGCCTTGATGTCGATATCGTAAGCACCAAAGCCACAGCGCGTTGCAAAGACATCATCAGCAAGCAGTTCGCACACCGAATAGAGCATCAGCTCCATGGGATAGCGGTCGGTGGCGGTGGGCAGTTCGGAGAGTTGCTCGATGGCAGAGAGGCAGTCGCCGACACGAGCGTCATGCGTTTCGCCAAGCAGCTTTTGGAGCGCCATGGCATAGGCCATCACATTCGTTTCGGGCGAGGCGAGGATGTCGTCTTCGGCGATGCCCGAGAGTGCCGACACGGTGTGCAGGTTCTCACGGAAATAGCCTTTCCCGTCCTTCACCAAGCCCATCAGTCCGTAGGCGCGGGGCATGGCTTCGGGACCATCGTGATGGTAGTCGGCATCGGTGAGGTGATGGCATTGCGTGTTGGTGAAGCTCACCGCCTCGAGCACACCGTGCGGAAGGTCGGGGCAAGCTTCGTAAGCGGCCTTGAAAGCCGACTTAAATCGCTCATTATCGGAATCTTGCGCAGATGCCGTGACGGCAATAACAAAGAGTGCTATGAGTGGAAAAAAGCATCGCATGCTTGGTTGATTTCTATGCTGCAAAGATAACAAAAAAAACTGGGAAAGCTGCACCGTTGTCCTCAACTTACCGACTGAAAAAGCCTCAACTTACCGACTGAAAATCCCTCAACTTACCGACTGAAATAAATTATTTATTTGTATTTCATTAAAAATTAGTAATTTTGCAGCGGAAATTTTTATATATTTATACAAAAATATCTCCGTATGATTATCAATCGCGACCGATACTTACAACAGCCCTAAATATTGACACCAAGGAAAAACGCGAACAGGAGATCAACTCCCTCACCCGAGTCGAAGACTCCTTCCAGAAAATCGTTGTCGTAAAAGACGACATCATTCCCTGGACCGACGAATCAGGCATTCTCTACATCGGTATTCAGGAATTCCTCCTCACCCACATCGACCGGCTATAGCCATCTCAGTCATCGAGAGTTCTATCATTATTTCTCTCAGAAGACCTGCAAAACTTTGTTTCGCGGAAATTCGCAACCGCTCATTTCCCGAACGAAGCCATCCAGACAGGAAGTTCCCAAAGAACAGACGCGCAGCGTCATGGCGAGGAACGAAGCCATCCAGACCTTCACTTCTCTTCATCGTTCCTTTTCTCTTGAAAGAAAAGTAACCAAAAGTTCAAGGGGAAAAATAATGGCCTCCGCACTGTCTGCCTATAGACTTGATTTTCAAGCATCATGTCATAAACGCAGATACATGAAAATCAAGCCTATAGTCAGCCCTTTAGGCGGGCGCTGCTCCGATTTTTCCCCATTCCTAACGCGCCCTGCCCGGACTCATTTTGTCAATCCCGTTCCCGCCAGTTCTTTTTTTAGCGGCAAGTGCCCAAAGACAAGCGGCAAGGCCGCAACATTAGCGGAATTCGCACAATTCGCGGTCATGCATCCACGTCCGGCAGGCATCACTCCCGCTTCGCGTCATGGCGAGGAACGAAGCCATCCAGACACTCGTCTTGTTCCTTTCGTCTTGATACGAAAGGAACCGAAAGAAGTAACAAAATCTGAGTTTTTCCGTTCCCTGGATTCATTATAGATTAAAATGACAAAGGCCTAATTGCTTATAGTTGCCATTTCTAGCAGTTACTAAGCAACCCCAAGAAGCAAAAAAACTAAGCTGCCGGAACTTTTTCGCCTACTAGTATAAAATATTTTCCTACCTTTGCACCTTGTTTTTGCGCGTACGCACGCGTAAGGGACATTATATCAATTTGAATATCAATTCATTAAATAATTAAATTACAGTATTATGACACGTAAACTAACATTTTTGATTTTGGCGCTCTTCGCGCTGATTAGCGGCCCCGGATGGGGACAAACAAGGGAAACAAAAACTCTCACTTTTGCCTTAACCTCTAATCCAGGAGGATGGCCTACCGAAAATTCTACAACATTAACCAATTACACTTACACATTAGACGGCACGGCCTATACATTTGCTTTAAAAAATGTGAAATGCAATAGCGGTTATCTCATGATGACATCTACAGCAGTTTTAGGTTTGCCTGCTATTGAAGATTATAAGTTGACAAAAGTGGTGGCTAAAAACAGTGGCAGCTGCTCAACAAGCACCAAAGTTGGTATCAGCAGTTCTTCAAGTTCAGCTTCCTATATTCCTGGCGGTGCAATTCAAACGTGGAGTACACAAAGTTCAACGTATACTTATAATTTGTCTGGTACATCGAATAACACAGTGTATTATTTATATGTAACGAACAAGAACGCTCAAATTACAGAATTGACACTCACTTACGAAGGTGAAGCAGCCCCTGCTGCAGTTGCCGCCCCAACCTTCAACCCGGCTGCAGACACATATTACGAAGACAAAACCATCGAACTCTCCGCCGAGGATGGTTGCACAATTTATTATACTTTAGACAACTCAGCTCCTACCGCCGAAAGCACAGAATATTCGACACCTATTCAACTCACAGTTCCTTCAACAACCACCATCAAGGCGATTGCCGTTGATGGCGAAAACAATTCAAGTAACGTTGCAAGTGCAACTTACACCTTGAAACGCTCACAATACACTCCAGCGCAACTCCTTGCTGAAGTTGAACCGGACAACCAGCAATACACAGTGGTATTCAACAATGAAACCATCACAGAATTTTACCTCTATAACTCGCAGAAACGCGGTTTCTACATCGAAACTGGCGAAGAAGATTTCCTGACATATTGTTCAGGCACTCCTACTGATTGGGAAGTCGGTGGCAAGGTCTCTGGCACCGTGACTGGTACATGGAAAACCTACAGCAACCTCAAGGAATTCTGTCCTGCAAACTATGATGATTTCTCTTACACTCAACCAACCCAGCAGCTTCCAGAACCAACCAGCCTCACTGTCAGCAACCTCAGCATGAATGGTGCCACCCTTTCGTGGGATGCCGTTGAACATGCAAGCAGCTACACCGTGTATGTTACGGACGCAGACGAATATGAAGAAACCTATACAAACATCACGGAAAATTCTAAAGTTCTTAACGACCTCTCAGCCGGAATAACTTATTTATGGACAGTCAAAGCCATCGGCGACGGAGAAATTTACCTCGACAGCGAAGAATCAGAATCTGCTGAATTTACGACTCCTACCACCGTCATTTATAATATAAATTTCGAGGCCCAACAGACTGGTGGCACAATTGCATTTGATCCAGAGCGAGCTGCAGCTGGAGAAGAAGTCTGGGCTATGGCGACAGTATCCGAACATTACTCTTTTACACAATGGAATTTTAGTCCGGAAGTCACTATTTACGAAGGCGAAATCACTGATGAAATTATCACTTTCATCATGCCAGCAAGCGATGTCACCGTTTCCGCTACCTTCACCGAACATCCAAAATACACTGTTACCTACGCCAAGGGTGGCGAGGATGTTGTAGGCGATGACCCTGAAACCGTTTCATATTATTTAAATGATGTGGTCATTTTGGAAGAAAACCCATACACACGCACTGGCTTCACTTTCAACGGATGGCAAGTCAAAGACGCCGAAGAAAATGATGTAACTGTTGACGAGGGCATGTTCGAGATGCCAGCAAGTAATGTTACCGTAACAGCCACTTGGGCTGAAAAGGATCCTGCCACTATCACATTGATGGACAAGGGCGCACAATATGGCGAAACAATCAACGGCTATGTCGGCGACAATCTGCTCGCCACACTTGCCGCTGCCGGAGTTGAAAATCCAACAGGTCTTGATGTCATGCCAGACTACGAGTTTGCAGGTTGGGCACAGGCTAAAAACACCGAAAACCCAAATATTGCAACTACAGAAACGACCATTGCTGGCGACATTACCCTTTATGCCGTTTATGCTAACACTACCCCAGGCGAAACCACTTGGAATTTGGTCACCGACGCATCAAGTCTTGCAGTTGGCGATGTCGTAGTGATTGCTGCAAGCGGCTATGACTATGCTATGAGTACAACTCAAAACACAAGCAATCGTGGACAGTTTGCTATTACAAAAACTGACAGCCAAGTCACATGGAATAATAGCGAAACCGATGGTGTTCAAGAAATCACACTCGAAACAGGAAATAAAGACAACACGTTTGCATTTAATGTTGGCGATGGTTATCTTTACGCAGCAAGTTCTTCAAGTAACAACTTGAAGACACAAGACGACATTGATGGCAACGCAAGTTGGGCTATTAGTATTTCCGGGAATGTTGCTTCAATTGTTGCACAAGGTACAAACTCACGCAATGTTATGCAATACAACCAAAGTTCTGAACTTTTCGCATGTTATGGAAGTGCCTCTCAAAAAGCACTTGCCCTTTACAAAGAAAACACCACACCAGGCACCACCATTTACGACTTTGAAGAAAGCGCAAAGATTTACACTGTGACATATGATGCCAATGGTGCAGAAGGTGATGTCCCAGTAGAAGCAATGCTCTTCGCCCAAGGCGATGGATACACTTTGGCAAGTGCCGAAGGCCTCACCAAGGAACACCACACCTTTGCGGGTTGGAAGGCCAGCACCGACGAACAGACTTATGCCGTCGGCTCAACTTACACGTTTGGCGAAGCAAGTGTAACTTTCACCGCACAATGGGACGAAGAACAAAAACTCACCATATCTTACCATACAAATGGTGTCGTTTCATCAGAAGACGTATTTGCTGGAGAGAACCAACTCACAGCGCCTGCCAATGTTCCTAACGGTTACACCTATGTTGGTTGGGCAGAAGCTCCTATCGAAGATGTTGTCCAAACCGCAACATACTTCTCAAGCTACAATGTGACAGAAGATGTTGATTTATACGCTGTGTTTGCAACGATAAAAACAAACGAAACAACTGATGATATGACATATACATTGTTACCTGATAACTTCGGAGGAGAATCTTATGCTTCAAATGACGGCGACAAGGAAATCAATAATGTCACACTGACAATCAAAGATGTTTACAAGAACTCTTCAACCATTCAAATGAAAGCATCAAGCGGAAGTTTAAATAATAAATACGCATTAGGTCAGAAAATTACATCTGTCGTTGTTGATGTTAAAACAAATTCTGTTCAAGTGTATGAAGGCTCCGCCAACGATTCTTGGGCAGAAGTGACTGGCAGCAACGGCACATATACGTTCAGCGACGGCAAGGCTTACTTTAAAGTCACAAGCACTTCAAAATATGCCCAAGTCAACAGCATCACTGTCAATTATATCGGCACAATCTCATCAACTATTTACTCCAACTTCTGCACCACAGTCAGCGCACTTTCAGGCGACCTCTCAGTTGCTACAACCGAGGCTGACAAAGCCTACTACATCAGCGCAGCAGCAAACGTTCCTGCTAATGAAACCGTCACTATCAACGGTGTCCTCGGCAACACCAATCCTTCATGGCTCATCATCGAAGATGGCGCACAGCTCATCCAAAACAGCAGCAATGTCATGGCTACCATCGAGAAGAACATCACCGGATACGGCAGCGAGAATACACAAACCAGAGACGGTTACTACCTCATCGCCAACCCAACAGCAAATGCTGTAGGTGAAGAAGACGAATACGATGCCCTTGATGGATGCACAACTTTCGACCTTTACACCTTCAATCCAGCCGCAGCACTTGAATGGGTTAACATAGGTAGCACCTCCCAAAAGGTTACATTTGAAAGAAACGTTGGTTACCTCTTTGCAGTTCCTAGCGATAGAACCATGAGCTTCAGAGGCAGCCTCCTCCCAGCTGGTGAAACCGAAATCACACTCGTTAGAGCAACAGAAGGTGATGGCCGTGACTTCCCAGGTTTCAACCTCATTGGCAACCCATACACTTGCAACGCTTACGTTAACGATTACAACTTCTACACAATGGTGAATGGCGAACTCCAGGCAGCCGGCACATCAGCTACCATCGCTCCTTGCGAAGGCTTCTTCGTTGAAGCTACCGAAGCCGGTCAAAGCGTCACCATCAGCACTACAGCTCCAGCCACAGCGTCACAAGCCATGAGCCTCACCGTCAACCAGAACCGTGGCAACGTCATCGACCGCGCCATTGTCAACTTCAACGGCAGCAACAACCTGCACAAGTTCATGATGAACCCTGCACACACCAACCTCAGCATCGCTAAGGGCGGCGAGACATTCGCAGCCATCAGCACCGAAGCCGAAGGCGAACTCCCAGTGAACTTCAAGGCCGAGAAGGACGGCACCTACACCATCACCGTCAACACCGAAAACGTGGAAGCCAACTACCTCCACCTTATCGATAACATGACCGGCATGGACACCGACCTGCTCAGCACTCCAAGCTACACCTTCGACGCCAAGACTTCAGACTATGCTTCACGCTTCAAGCTCGTGTTCGGTGTGAAGAACGACAACGAAGAAATGAGTCAAGCCAGCAGCTTCGCTTACATCAACAACGGCGAAATCGTCATCAGCAACGAAGGCCGCGCCACCCTGCAAGTCATCGACGTGTTGGGCCGCATCGTCAGCAGCGAGGAAATCAACGGCGAATGCCGCATCAGCACCAACGGCCTTACCGCTGGCCTCTACATCCTCAACCTCAACGGCATGACCCAAAAGATTGTTGTTAGATAAGTTCAAGGCTCAAAGTTCAAGGCTCAAAGTTCAAAGTTCAGAGTAATAATTAAAAACAGATACAAAAATGAAGAAATTAGTTTTAACTATCGCAGTCGTTCTCGGAATGACACTCGGTGCTTCGGCACAGTATTTCGCCAATAACGATGCTCAGCCTAACCAAGGCGGCGGCCTCTTCGGTCGTGGCATGGTGAGCGACGAGATGTTCTATGGTGCATCAGGAACCAATGGCCTGCCATTGCTGCCTCTCCACAACCAGGATGGAGACCAGGATGCCCCACTTGGCAGTGGTGCCCTGCTGCTCATCGGCTTTGGCGCTGCCTACGCTGTAGCCAAGAAGAAGAGAAAAGAATAAGTCTTGTTCTCTTCGCACACAAGGGAAGATGGTTCGTAAGCCGTCTTCCCTTGTTTTTCCATATCCTTAATTTTTAAACACATGGCACCGATTACCATTGCTTATCAAACCTATTCTAAATTGTTGTATTTTTGCATAATATTATCAAATATCGGCACGACATTTGCTGGCATAGAGTTTTTTTTATAAAAATCAACAAATCAAATAGAAGCGAACGACAAAAATGACAAGGAAACTTACCTTAATTTTAATGGCGCTGATAGCGTTGACTGGATTAAGATGCTGGGCACAAAGCGACATCATCACAGTGGATATGGAACGCGAACATTCGAATCCTATAAGCGGAATGCCAATGGGATGGACTGCCTTAGATAATGATGGTGATGGCTTAACATGGCAATTTGACGGGCAAGGCAATGCTCATGGCGGTAATGGTGCTGTCTGCTCTTATAGGAGGAAACCCACAGAAATACCCTCGTTTGTTGATGACTTTTTAATTTCTCCTCAATTCGACTTGGGCAAACACGCAACGATAAGTTTCTGGGCAAAGACTGTCGGAGATGACCGGGAACTGATGGAGGTGCGAGTCTCCACAACGGGAACCGAAGCCTCTAATTTCCAAACGGTTGATGAGTTACGGATAGCGACACAATACGGAGGGTACAGGAAATACACCATTGATTTGAGTGAGTATCCCGATCAGAAGGTTTACATTGCTATCTGTCATTCCAACCATTACATCCAATATGGTGATTGTCCTCGCGTCTATCTCGACGACATCAGCATCTTCTTAGGCAGAACCGCTCCGCTTACCGTAGATTTCGAAGACGGAGAGCTGCCTGAAAACTGGTCGGTAATCGATGCTGACCAAGACAACATCAACTGGCAAATTACCGATGAGAATGCACATGACGGGAGTTTGTATGCACTGGAATCTCATAAAGGTTGGCCTGAACAGGCAAATTTTGATGTAGACAATTTTCTCGTTTCTCCACAACTCGATTTGGGTCGAAATGCGAAATTGGAATTCTATGCATTGGCTTATCCTGGCGAATCTTTCGGCGTGGCTGTTTCCACAACAGAGACTGTCTTTTCCGATTTCACCATGGTTAAACAATGGTTGGTCGATAACGAGACTTATAGCAAATACGAAGCTGACTTGAGCGAATACGCTGGCCAGAAAGTGTACTTAGCCATCCGCCACATCACTTCTTATTCAGCTATAGAGGACATGGGGAAGAAAGTCTACCTCGACGACATCACTATCGACTTTGGCGATTACGAGCAAAACGGCCACAATGTGTTTGTCACTCAGCCAACGGTTGGCGGCCAGATTTCAGCCACACCCCATTTATATGTCCCACAAAGCACTTACGTCAATTTGGATGCCTTTCCTGAGTTTGGCTACGGCCTCGACCAGTGGATCATTGAGCCTGCAGTATCGCTCGAGCAAGGCGGATTTTCCATGCCAAACCGTGATGTCACGGTAACGGCAACATTCAAAACCTTGGATATGTACTATATTAGTTTCGTGTTGTATGATTCGGAAAAAATTTCTGTGAAGGCAACCTATAACGGCGAGACCATTCTAAAAGCTCCTGCAGGGACTGTAGTCACCCTGGAGCACACCATGCTTGACGAAGGATACAGATTGAAATACTGGACGGTTGACGGCCTCGCAATAGACGGAAACACCTTCAGCATGCCCGCTGGAAATGTCGAAGTCAGACCAATAATCGGACTCATTGAGTCAGTCACCGTTAACCTGCACTCGAATGCCGTTGTGACGCAACACACGCTCACCTATGGCCAACCATTTCCGGATTGCGACAACATTCCCCAAGGCCTCAGCTTCTGCGGCTGGACCGCCACCGACATTGAGACCTACACCGAGGACACTCCGACTTTCATTACAGAAGTTTCCGACATCACCGACGTGTATGCCGTGTTTAAATATGTCGAAAACAGCAAGACCTACTACATGACCGAAGTTATCACTGGCGGCGAAATCGCTTCAGCAAGCACGAAGAACATCATCATCAACGGGAACCGCAACGCCATCGTTACAGGAAGACTGGAACTGGTTGCCGGCGGCCTCTTTAGGAATGACATGGCCACAAACTTGGAGTTCGCCGATGGCGCTCAATTCTACTACACGGGCAACGCCACCATCAGCGCCCAGTTCGACAAAGACATCACCGGCTACAGCGGCACCAGAGACAACTACTACCTCATCGCCAACCCAACCGCCAACACTGGCGTGATGAATCTCGCCTCGAACAGCTACGACCTCTACACCTTCGACCCTACCGAACCGCTCGAATGGCGAAACCAGCACAACAACACGACTATGGACCGCGGCACCGGTTATCTCTACGCCAACAGCGATGATGTCACCCTCGAATTCGCTGGCATTCTCACTCCTGCAGGTTCAAGCAATATTGAACTCACCTATGCAAATGCTGGTGAAGGCATCGACTTTCCAGGCTTCAACCTCATTGGCAATCCATACCCTTGCAACGCTTACGTCAACGGATACAACTTCTACAAGATGACAAACGGCGAGCTTCAGGCTGCCATTACAACCATATCCCCATGCGAAGGTTTCTTCGTTGAAGCTACGAGCGAGGGACAGAGCGTCGGCCTCACCACTAACCAGACAAGAGCGTCGGCCAATGTGCTGAACATCGAAGTCAGCCAGAACCAAGGCGAAGTGATCGACCGTGCCCTCGTCCGCTTCGACGGCATCAACGACATGCATAAGTTCATGCTGAATTCCGAACACACCAATCTCAGCATCGCTAAGAACGGGGAAGAATTTGCAGCGGTTTCGACAGACGCGACGCACGGCGAAATACCTGTCAACTTCAAGGCCGAAAAGGATGGCAAATACGCCATTAGCGTGGAGGTGGGAAATGTGGATGTGGAATATCTTCATCTGGTCGATAATCAGACGGGTGCGGATGTGGATTTGTTGGGTTGTGGAGGAGACGTTGCGTGCAACGTCTCTACATACACCTTTGAGGCCAAGGCCAATGATTACGCCTCGCGCTTCAAACTCGTGTTCAGCGTTAAGGCCGATGCCGCTTCGACAAGCTCAGCGAGCAATTTCGCCTACATCAGCAACGGTAACTTGGTCATTGACAACATCGAAGGCCAGGCCACACTGCAGATCATTGACGAACTCGGCCGAGTCGTCAGCACCGAAACTGTCATCGGCAGCTACAACAAGTCGCTTAACCTAAAGGCCGGCTTGTATATCCTTAACCTCAATGGCATGACACAGAAGATTGTGGTGGAGTGAATTTCAAATTTTGGTACAGCATTTGCAGGTTTAATAATTTTATTTCAAGAAAACAAATTAAAATCAAATAAAAGCGAACGACAAAAATGACAAGGAAACTTACCTTTATTTTAATGGCGCTGATAGCGTTGACTGGATTAAGATGCTGGGCACAAAGCGACATCTTCACCGAAGGTTTCGAAAATGGAATTCCAGAAGATTGGATTAACATTGACAATGTCGATAACATCTATAAATCTATTTGGCATGAAACACCAGACGGAAGTCAAAATGTACATGGCGGAACAAAAGCTGTTTGTTCTTTCAAAACACGCATCGGAGCTATTCCAGAAATCGACAGCTATTTAATTACCTCTCAACTCGGCTTGGGCAAACACGCTACGATGCGTTTTTGGATGAAACCTGAGGAAGGTGAGAAATTCGCCGTGCTTGTCTCTACAACAGGAACCGAGCTTGCCAATTTCAGCACGATTAAGCAATGGACTTCTACGTCAGATGGAATTGTGTGGAACGAATACAATGAATACACCGTCGACCTGAGCGCGTATGCCGACAAGGACGTTTTCATAGCCTTCCGGCATTTCAACACTTACGAAAGCTTAAGCGAAGACGCTCCAAGCGTTTACCTCGACGACATCACCGTCTTTTTAGGCAAAACTGCCCCGATTGCCGTTGATTTCGAAAGCGGAGCCATACCTTCAGGCTGGACCACCATCGACAATGATTACGACGAATGCGAATGGCAAATCACCACTGAGAATGCACATCGCGGTTCGTATGCACTTGTTTCACCCAAGACTATTTCTAGCGATTACGCCGTCGTCGACAACTTCCTCGTGTCTCCACAACTCGACTTAGGCCGAAACGCAAAATTGGAATTCTACGCTGCGCCTGATTTTTTCGAGGTTTTCGGCGTGTACGTTTCCACAACAGGAACCAATCCTTCCGATTTCACCATGATTGAACAATGGACTAGCTATAACCATTTATATGACAAATACGCTGCTGACCTGGGCGAATATGCAGGACAGAAAGTCTACTTAGCCATCCGTCACAACAAAACATACAATAATTGGGACCCCGCAGATCCCGTAAGCAAGGTCTACATCGACGACATCACCATCGACTTGGGCGATTACGAAGAGAACTGCCACAATGTGTTTGTCACCCAGCCGCCATACGGACACGGCCAGATTTCAGCCAGCCCTACATTATATGTCAAGCAAGGCACCCAAATCAGCCTCACTGCCACTCCGGAATTCGGCTATGCCCTCGACCAATGGACCATTGAGCCCGAAGTGGAACATGATCAATACGGATTTTCCATGCCTGACAACGATGTCAACGTAACGGCAAGTTTCAAGGCTTTGACTATGTGCGAAATCAGAATTTACGGCTACACTCCCGAAATCATCAACCCATACGCAACCTATCAGGGCGAGGTCATTACAAAAGCTCCGGAAGGAACCGTTGTCACCCTTGAGTACACCATGGTTGACAACAGCTATGAATTGGACCATTGGGCGGTCAACGGCTACCGTATCGAAGGCAACACTTTCATCATGACTTCTCCAAACGCCCTTGTTGAGCCGGTGGTCAAACTGCGCCCGCGTTTCGCTGTCACCATTGACGAAAACATCGAAAACGGAAGCATTACGGCCACGCCAAACGCCAACATCCTAGGCGGCACCACGGTAACACTCAACATTACGCCTGCAAAGAACTACTCCTTGTACACATTGACCGTGACCGACGACAATGGCCAGCAGATTGCCGTTGACTGCAAAAAGTTCACGATGCCGGAAAGCAATGTCAGCGTTACAGCAACCTTCATGGAGTCAGTCACCGTAAACGAAGGGACCGCGACAAGCCAGAAATCCCCCGCTTACACTTACGGCCTCAACCTCTCCGCCATCTCGCAATTCATCATTCCTGCCAGCCAGCTCGCTTCAATTGAGGCAGGCGGAAGAATCAATAGGATCATGTTCCATGTCAATCCTGGAAGGGATCTCCCTGTCACTGCTTCATACGAGAAGTCGTACGACGGCTACATTACCGAAGTAGACCAAGAAACAATGAGCGATTTCATCAGCCTCGATGACGAAGGCGCCACCAAGTTTTTCGAAGGTCACCTGATAACTTCCAACGGCAACACGGAACTGTGCTTCGACTTCAGCACGCCATTCATCTATATGGGCGGCAACCTGGCAATCACCTTCAATCAAACGACATGGGGAGGTTATGATTATACGAAACTCGACTTCCTTGGCATAGAGAAGGACCAAGACCACGGTGCTATTGCATGGTATAAAGATGTTTACGAAAGCGAAAAACTTGAAAAACTGGCATTCGCCCCAATGACCACCTTGTTCTACACGCAAGGCGATGCTCCGGAATACACCATCAACATGCACTCGAATGGCTTTGTGACACAAAGCACGTTCACCTATGGTCAAGCACTTCCTGACTGCGACAACACACCCGAAGGCCTCAGCTTCTGCGGCTGGACGACCACTGACATTGAGACCTACACCAGGAATGCACCGGCTTACGTTACGAAAGCTTCCGACTTCACCGATGTGTATGCCGTATTCAAATATGTTGAAAATGTCACTGAATTGTATGGGATTATAAAAGACGGGTATGTTGCAGGCTACTCTGATCTGTCAGTCGGCGACCAGCTGGTCATTGCAAACGAAAGGAAGGGCAAAATACTTTGCCAAAGGAGCAACTCATCCAATAATCATTTTGAAAAAAGCAATGTCAGCATTTCTTGGGGCGAAATCGACCTCATTCCATCTGATGCAGTCATTTTCACCGTCAGTGGCGAATCTGGCAATTGGAAATTCAACTTCAACGACAAATTCGACGGGCAACAGACCTTGAGCGATGATTCAGAAGGAAATTTAGCGCCCGCCAATATGTGCGGCACCTCGGCCTGCAACACATGGAGCTATATTTATGACTACGATTTCACCATCTATCCATATGATCGCCTTAATCTCATAAAAGACAGCCAAAACGGCCGCTACATAGCATACGATAACAATCTTGAGCGCTTTAATACCGTTGCAACCATCGATAAAGACACGTATCAAGAAGCCGAATTTTACCTCGTACATAGCAGGGAAGTTTCCAAGACCTACTACATGACTAAAGTGCTCACCGATGGCGAAGTAGCCGACGTAAACACAAACAACATCATTATCAAGGATGACCGAAGCCTTACCGTTACGGGCAGACTGGAAATGAACGCCAATGGCTTGTTCAGGAATGAAGATGCCGCCAACTTCGTGTTTGAAGATGGCGCCCAATTCTACTACACTGGCACAGAAGCCATCAACGCCACCTTCGAAAAGGACATCACCGGCTACAGCGGCACCAGAAACAACTACTACCTCATCGCCAACCCGACCGACGAGACAACTGTTGCCAACCTTACCAACAACAGCTACGACCTCTACACCTTCAATCCAGCAGGTGATGGAGAAGGTAATGAATGGATCAACATAAAATCGTCGCCATCCGTTGCAAATGGCACCGGTTACCTCTATGCAAACAGTGCTACCACTACCCTCAAATTCGCTGGCAATCTCACTCCTGCAGGTTCAAGCAACATTGAACTCACCTATGCAAATGCTGGCGAAGGCATCGACTTCCCTGGTTTCAACCTCATCGGCAACCCATACGCTTGCGATGCTTATCTTAATAAGCCAGCCTATGTGCTTAATGGAAATGGTGATGATTTTGAATCCATTGAGGCAGGAACACCAATCGCTCCTAGCAAAGGTTTCTTTGTTGAAGCTACACCAGAAGACCAAAGCGTCACCCTCAGCACGACAGCTCCTGTTACAGCTCCAAACGCATTGAGCCTCAACGTCAGCCAGAACCGTGGCAACGTCATCGACCGCGCCATCGTCAACTTCGACGGTGCTAACGACCTGCACAAGTTCATGATGAACCCTGCACACACCAACCTCAGCATCGCTAAGGGCGGCGAAACATTCGCAGTCATCAGCACCGAAACCGAAGGCGAACTCCCAGTGAACTTCAAGGCCGAGAAGAACGGCACCTACACCATCACGGTCAACACCAAGAACGTCGATGCCGAATACTTACACCTTATTGATAATATGACCGGCATGGATGTCGACCTGCTTGCTACACCAAGCTACACCTTCGATGCCAAGACTTCAGACTATGCATCACGCTTCAAGCTCGTGTTCAGCATGAACAACGACAACGAAGATATGAGCCAAGCCAACAGCTTCGCTTACATCAACAACGGTGAAATCGTCATCAGCAACGAAGGCCGCGCCACCCTGCAAGTCATCGACGTGTTGGGCCGCATCGTCAGCAGCGAGGAAATCAACGGCGAATGCCGCATCAGCACCAACGGCCTTACCGCTGGCCTCTACATCCTCAACCTCAACGGCATGACCCAAAAGATTGTTGTTAGATAAGTTCAAGGCTCAAAGTTCAA